>NZ_AP025732.1:5799766-6134083 GCF_023734775.1 Nostoc cf. commune SO-36
CAAGATGTGCAACAGTGGCAACCACAACCAAATGCCAAGGCGATTAACACTAATCCCCAGCCACAGTAGTGGTGTGACTGCAACCAAAATCCCAATATAGATGAGGATGGGACGATTACCTATCTTATCTGCTAATTTTCCCCACAGGATAAGCATCAGCAAATTTGCCCCCGCCTGAAGGCTGTTGTAGATAGTCACATAGCTCACATCCAAATCCAGAGTGTCCAGCATATAGAGGTTAAAAAAAGGAGCGCTGAGGTTAACAGCAAGCGCCCAGAAACTGAAATACAGCAGAAATATCAAAAAGTTAGAGTTTTTGCAAATGCTGTTAGTTACCTGGTCTTGTGGCGGATGAATTGATTGAAATACTTCAGAAGCTTCATCTTTTGCAACCTCTGATTGAATCTCGCTTATTTGAGATGACTTGCCATAATAAGTATTTTGCAATTGCGGATTCATATCCACCTGGAAATACTGACATCCCAATCCCACAATCCCAAACACAATGCCTACTAGTAGAACTACCCCATAACCTTGTAGAGATCCCCCATACCAATGTGATACAAATAGGCCGGCCATTGGTACGCAAACCAAATTAGTTAGACTAGCGGCACTATTGCGTGTTCCAAAATACCTGCCTCGTAATCGCCGGGGAACGATCATTGCCACCCAACTTAGCCACGATGCACTTCCTAGTCCTCCCAAAAGATTGCTGAATAGAACAATCAAGAGTGTTAATATCACTAATTGATGAGTATTAATTACTCCCCAACTGACGCTAGCAATGCCAATTACTAAAACCAGCCAAAGTAGCCGACCAATTCCATGTGTCCGAAGCGAATATTGAAAGCGGCTGGTGCAGCGTTCAGACAAGTAAGCACCTAACGGCTGAATAAGATTGACCAACATGGGGATAGACGACAGCATCCCAAATACCACTGGACTAGCGCCCAATTCCACCAAGAAATTGCAGAGTAAAATTCCGCCAGTTCCAAGGGAATAAACTGCTGCTAAGACAGAATCCGCAGTGGAAGCTTTTAAACTAGTGCGAATAATATCCTTGGGAATTCGAGAGTTTGGAGAGATTGGTGGTGGAGGCGAGGCAATCTGGGGAAATTCCAGAGTCAGTGGCGCAGTTGTTTCAACCTGAACATAATCCATAATCTATGTTTATGGGTGAAGTATCCTGGGATAAATTCTGTTCCAAAGTAACTCAGTATGCTTTGATTAGCATTGCTGATAATTTTTCGTTATTTTAGCTTGCAATTTTCAACAAAAATTTTAATAAGTAAAATATTACTGTTTAACGATAGAAGGTAGAAGTAATAAGAGAGACTGTTATCTACCTGCGATCAATAAAAGATTATTTAATTTTTTGGGATTGGTGATAGCGATCGCTATTAGTAACGGTTGTTATATATACTACACCGTGATAAATATGTCAGTATCCAATGGCACTAAGAAAAGCCCAAAGGCTTGTGTCGTCTTGTTCACAGCCTCCAGGCTGGGAAGGCTGGGAATGTATTTAAAGTGGGCTTCTGCCTCTTGTCAAGCTACTGGAGGCGGAGCCTCCCAGAATGTGTTCCTTGCCTAGAGGCAGGGAACCAGTCAGAGCAAGGGCTGTATCTTTTCTTAGTGCCATTCAGGTCAGTTTTTCTTAAGTGAACCGTATTGACCAATAATCTAAGAGGTTGTTTGAAAAGTGTTTCGCTGTGACTTTAGGTACTTTTAGATCCCCCCTAACCTTCCTTAAAAAGGGGAGAACCGGAATCAAAGTCCCCCTTAAAAAGGGGGATTTAGGGGGATCTAAAATTTTTGATACCGACAAGAGAACTTTTTAAAAATCCCCTAAATAAAGATAAGATAGTTCGTCATTGCGAATGAAGTGAAGCAATCGCAATGACTGAGATTACCACGCTTCACTTCGTTCTGCTCACAATTACATCTTATATTTAATTGTGTCTACTTAGTTGCATTTTAAAACTATTATCTGTAACACTTCCTTAAGTCTAAAAATTGCTGTAACTATCGAATATTTACCTCTTGCAGGGAATTTTCTCCCTGAAGATATTCAACTTTAGTAGCTAAGTTCTTAGGGACAAATGAATTTGTTCTTCTTGCAAAAGCTACCTTTTGATTGTCAGGTAGGAGGCGTTGTTTTTGAGTATATTCATTCAATTTTACTTGAGCTTGAGCATAAACTAAAGTATCACTGGGAATGTTTCGGAGAAATTTTACAGCTCGATTAAAATCACCAATAGATGCTTTTTTATAGGCTTTCTGTAAAAAATAAGCTGCTCTGATCTGCCGCTTTCGATTGTACTCAGCCAACTTATTTTGAACTAAAGCACCAGCATGACTTTCTTTAGGAATTTGACGCAGATATTGTAATGCAGTAGAAAAATCTCTGATCTCGGCACTTTCGTAAGCTTTTGCTAATAAATATTGCGTCTGTGCTTCAATATTAACTGATGCTTGCTGAACTAGTTTATCTGTTTTAGATTGCCAATATGAAATCTTGGGAACTTTAGCAGCAGCATCAAGAACATCTGACCATTTACTATCAGCAAAAGCTGTTTCAGCTATTTGGTATTGCTGTGCAGCTACTTGCCATTGCTCTTGCCATTCTTCAATTTTTGCTTGCGCTTCTGGATAAACATTACTGTGGGAAGATATTGATTTAACTAGTGCGATCGCTTCTTCTAAATCCCCTGCTTGATATTCTTTTGTCGCTTTATATAAAGTATCTGTTTCTGAGTATGCAGGTGCAGTATTAACTAAAGAATATACACCAAATCCCATCACTAAAGAATTAGCTGCTAGTCCTACTTTCATTCCTGTTAATAATGGGGATGAATTTCCAGATGTAGGATTTTTCGCTACTTCTAAGGGAAATTGAAAATCTGCTTCTAATATTTGTGATGGCTGAGTTTCCCATACCATTTGTTTGAGTACCCGCAATACCTCACTCGCAGACTGAAAACGGTCTTGGTAATTGTAGCGGATCATTTGGCTGAGAACAGCAGCTAGATAATCATTAACTGGCGTGTTTTCAAAACGCCAAAAAATTTCTTTAGTATGAGGATCAGTTTTTAATTGTAGTGGTTCTAACCCAGTTAAAGCCTGGATAGCAATCATACCCAAAGCATAAATATCACTGTTGGGCTGTGTTTGACCAATAAATTGTTCTGGCGGTATGTAGCCCAATGAAGTGACGGGAATTCGATAAATGGGCAATTCCGCACATATCCCAAAATCAATAGACTGAATTGAGCCAAAATCAATTAAAACTAACTTGTGTAGGGCTTCAACGTTACCGTAGGCATCGCTAGTACGTCTAATCAAGTTTTCCGGTTTAATATCGCAAATGGATCACACCTTGAGAGTGAACAAATTCTAGAATACCTAAGACATCTATCAGAAATTCTACAACTTCCCTTTCACTCCATAGACAGCCCCATTGTTGATCAATAGGCAATTCCGCAGTTAGCGCATGTCCTTCAATACACTCTTGCACTAAATAAAATCGCTCGTTTTCTTCAAAGCAGGCGATGAACTTAGGAATTTGCTGATGGCTTCCCAAATGCTTGAGGGTTTGGGTTTCAGTCTGAAACAGTAACCTCAACAGATTCAAGTCGCTGCATTCGGAACTGCTAACTTTAATCTGTTTAACAACGCATTTGGGGTTCTCTGGATAATCTACGTCTACAGCAATGTATGTTTGGCCAAACAGCCCTGCACTGAGGCTTTGGACAATTTTGTAACGCCCTTGTAGTAATTTACCGATTATGTGGTTGGTCATGACCTGGTTACTCAGTAAGTCCTTTTATTTAGTTTTTCTGACATTCCCTCCTGTTTCCGGAATACTTTAGAAATAAATAACCAGAATTTTGATACTCTAAATACAAGCTAATTTTTTTAAGTATTTTTGCGTAGTAAAAATCTGTTTTTTAGAAGAAAAAATACTTCGTATCTTTTTGCAAAGTATTGGCGATGCTACATTCTTAACTGGGAGATTGATGTTTATAATAGCTGCCTTGTAGAAAAAATACCTTAAAGTAACTAGTAATGAATTTTTAGAAAAACTGTAAATTTAAATTTCTTCTTGGCTAGAGGACGACAACAATCCGTCATCAGAAACACGTGTTGAAACTCAGGCAAAAGAAAAAATCAACGGCTAACAGCACAGTAACAAGAGGATATATCAGTGTCACAAAAACCATTAGAGTGGACAAGGCTTCAGTCTTATCCACCTCCTACTCGGCTATGCTTGCTCCATCCTTAGTCTGATATTCGACTCCATGTGGGAGCGATTAACTGCCCAGCCAATCCTCCTTTTTGACCAATCGCAAAAACCTGAGTTGCTAGGAGTATTCTTCCTTTTTTCCTAGTCTTGGAGATTATAAAATTATATGTAACCGTGCCAGTAGAGAAAGGGATTGTAGCAACACCTGTACCATTTGTTGCCACCGAATAAGTTCCATTCGCCACCGGGGGAAGATCGTTAATGTTTCTAGAACAATTAGGAATCGGATTGCCACACGGTAAGTTCGCTATGAGGTCTACAGTTAGTCCACCTTTTCCATCGAAGGTTATCGGCCCTAAGCTGGCAACATTAGCACTGTTGTTGACGTAGGCATAATTTCCCTGAAGACTGGTCTTTGTGAAAGTCTGAGCGCTATAGGCCATAGCAGACTGAGCAGTGTAGATACCAAGTATGACCAGAATTACCGCCAGTACCTTGAAAATATTCCTCATTTGAGTAGATTTATTTTGCATTTTCCTTACCTCGCTCTAACAACTAAAAATTGAGATTTCCCCGCTTTGGGGCATGACACAAAAGCTTAAAGACAAGCTTAAGCAAGCACAACCGCTACGTGAAGCGGTTAGCTCTCTCGGCTGCTGTCAGCTATCAGTTGCAACAAAGTGCTGTTCTGGCAGGGATAAATATAGGATTTCCCACCAGTCAGATTTTGTAGTAGGCAAACTATTTACGAGACTGGTTTTATCAGTCTGATACCGCTAATTCGGATGATTAGACTGATAAAAGATGCCAAAATAGGCAATTACACTGTGATTAATGAAAATACTACCACCATTAGGTGAATTAGACTGCAAAATTCCGTATTTCTTCCAATTAATATGACTGGGTATTACACATCAAGTAATCAGGTGTAGAGGTATGTTTAACTGTCTGCTGAAACAGTTAAGAAAACGTTCGTTTTTTTGACTAAAGCACAGGAGCGTAATTTAATGTGAGTTAGATGGTTAGAAAACAGCAAAAGCTTGCTATATATGAAATATAAGAAGTTGGGCAGGTGTTGCGTGCGATGACTACGCCCGCCGCCGGCATCGCTAAATGATTTAGGACTGCTTAACAGTAAGCACATTTATTTTTGAATTTTCAATTATTTAACTATTGACTTCTTCATCATGTTCAACCACCTCAGATTTATCTTGTAATGGCTTAACTACTCTGGCGATTGCTTCTTGAATAAAAGCTTTAATAAACTCATCTCTGCGGTTAATTTGAAACTGTCGCTGTACAACTTCCGTCATTCCCCCATCACCCCAATCTTGATCGTGACGAAAATATTCAATAAAACTCTTACCAGCAATTCGTGTTAAATAAGCTGCTGTTACGCCTTGAATCGCCTTACCAACAATAAAGGTGGCAACATTAAGCTGCAAAGCTGTAGATAATAATTGAATTGCTCCCTTAACAATGCCCAAACTAGCGATAGTTTTCGCTAAAGAAAGGGCTAACTCTCTTCCCCGTTCCATATTCAATTCACAGCCGTACACTCTACCAATTTCCACAACCATTTGAGCGTTGACGGCGGCTGTCGCCAGTAAATCTACAACTGGTATAGGCGTAACTGACACCACACCAGCACCAATCCATTGAAACCGTTCTACAATTTTGTCAGCTTGACGGCGACGCTGCCCATCAATAAGTTTTCGTGCTTCGTCTCCTAATCGCAGAGATTGCAAAAGAATATTATCCGCCACCAAATCTTCACCTTCGGCGCGTAAAACAGCAGCTGTGCGCCGCAGCAAGGGAACAATATCTGGTTCTGGTTGGAAGTTTTCGCCAGTTTCTAATTGTGCAGGTTGAGGATTCGCAGCGATCGCTACTACATCATTAGTAGCAATAAATCCCCGTACCCGTTGACGCAACCTCGCAAGGATGGATTCTTTATCTTCATCTGTATATAAATCAGTTTTGTTGAGAACTAGGAGCGATCGCTTGCCAATTTCTGCCAAGCCCCGTAGCGGCTCATATTCTGAGCGCCGTAAATCATTATCTACTACAAACAACAGTAAATCTGCTTCTGTTGCCAGTTCTCGCGCCATTTGTTCGCGTTCCGTTCCCGCCACCCCTGCTTCTAAAATCCCCGGCGTATCTGTAATTAAAATCTTGCGTTGTAATCCCTTCAACCGCAGACAATAAGTTTCCCCAACCTGGGTTGTACCCATTGGTGCATCCACTTGACCGACCATGCGTCCCATAATTGCATTTACCAGGGAAGTTTTACCAGCACTCCCCGTACCAAATACCACTACTTGAATTTCACCCCGTGCTAAGTTTGCTTCAATCTCCCGCGATCGACTTAATAAAGCTTGGCGTGCTACTTCATCTTGAATTTGCCCTACTTGTTGCCGTACAGCCTGGAGAGTTGTAGAAGCAGCGTCAGATTTAGCAGCCGGAATTTGTGCCGCAGTTACTCGCTTTGGGTTGCGGCGCGATCGCTTTTCCCCAGATTGAATCACCAATACATAATAGACAAAAGCTGCAACTAAGGCTCCAATGAGGAAAATTAGCAATAATAGCAACAAATTGCCTAGCAACGGCGAATAGGATAATTGCCAATAGAGGCGTGATAGGGAATCAATCAGCCATAGGGCTAGCCCCAAAATGACGATCAGACCAACAATCAGCGTTACTATGCGTGACAGAGGCATGGCTGGGAAAGATTAGTAAGTATTTAGTAGGCAGATGCTTCTAATCTTAATAGTTTCGGCATTTTTTACCAGAGTATAAAGGAGGAATAAGGGGCAGGGGGCAGGGGGAAAATAGGCTTTCTTTTCTTGGTAAAGGGACTTCCAGTGAAAAAACATCCCATCCCTGCGGGACACTTGCAGGGTACGTAGGGGCGCAAACCAGTGCGCCCCTTCATTTTTTGCGTCTTTAAAAAATTGCAACAATGTAAGAATGCAATTACCAATATTTCAAGGAATTTTAATATGCAGACTATTACCGAAAAGTCAATAAATAAGTCTTGGGCGAGTGCGATCGCAGAACCGGCAAAAGAATTTGCCCTTACCCAACTGTCAATTATTTCTGGAAAAGTTCCAGATGGCTTGCGTGGCACACTTTACCGCAATGGCCCCGCACGGCTCGAACGTGGTGGTGAGCGCGTGGGACACTGGTTTGATGGAGATGGGGCAATTCTTGGCGTCCATTTCACAGATGCAGGAGTTAGCGGAGTCTATCGCTATGTGCAAACAGCAGAATATCAAGCTGAAACTCAAGCGGATAAGTTTCTTTATGGTGTCTATGGCACGCATCCGGCAGGGCCCATCTGGAAGCGCTGGGGTCAACAGATCAAGAATGCAGCGAATACCTCTGTCTTGGCTTTACCTGATAAACTGTTGGCTTTATGGGAAGCAACTAATCCTTATGCCCTTGATTTGCAAACTTTAGAAACGAAGGGATTGGATGATTTAGGTGCTTTGGATAACGGATTACCTTATTCTGCTCATTACAAGCGTGATTCAGCAACAGGCGAGATTTTTAACTTTGGAATCAGTATCGGAAGTTCTGTACAGTTGAATCTTTACAAAAGCGATGCGACTGGCAAAATTATCCAAAAAACTGCTTTTAAGCTAGATCGCTATTCCATAATGCATGATTTTGTTTTAACTCAAAGATATTTGGTGTTTTTCATGCCACCGACACGGATGAAAATGCTGTCAGTTCTGCTTGGTGTGGCTACCTTTAGTGAATCTCTGTTGTGGGAACCTCAGCTAGGAACCCAGGTGTTAATTTTTGACCGGGAAAACTTATCTTTAGTTAGTCGTGGTGAAACCGATCCTTGGTTTAATTGGCATTTTGGCAATGGTTATGAAGATGAAGACGGTTCCGTGATTCTGGATGTGGTGCGATATGCAGATTTTCACCAAACTAATGAGTATCTGAGAGAATTTGCAAGTGGTGAGACGCACACAGTTTCTAGAGGAGCATTGTGGCAAGTGCGCCTCAATCCTCAAACTGGCAAAGTTACAGCAATGCAAGAATTTGTCAACCGCAAGTGTGAATTTCCTGTAGTGCAGCGATCGCAAGTTGGACAACCTTGGCGCTATACTTATATATCATTAATGCCCCAAAGAGGGGATGTAGACAAAGAACCGTTTGGTGCGATCGCTCGCTTCGACTACAAAACCGAAACCCTCACCGAAGCAGACTTAGGAGAAAACCGCTATGGTTCAGAACCCATCCACGCGCAAGATGTCCACAACTCTGAGCAAGGCTGGGTGTTAACCGTTGTATACGATGGTAATTCTCATACTAGCGAAGTTTGGGTATTTGATAGCGATCGCCTGGATGCAGAACCCGTTTGCAAATTAGGATTACCTAGCGTGATTCCCCACAGCTTTCACGGCACTTGGAACCCAGCATAACAATTTGATTGGGATTGGGAATTGGGGACTGGGTAAAAGGAAAGGTAAGAGAAGAATTTTCCCCCTGCCTCCCCTGCTTTCTCATTTTCTTTATACTAAGTGTAAAAACGTAGTATCCTACATATTGGTATTCAAAAATAAGCCCACAATCATGAGCAGAAACCCCATAGCATTACTACTTAGCGGAGTAATTGTCAGCTTCGGACTGTCATCATTGGTAGCTCAAGCACAACAACAGGTTTCTGATGCTCAAGTCGCGGCAATGGTAGAGGCGCTGCGATTAGCTGCACCGCAGACCGGCATCGCAAATGATGGACTTTATAGTGCATGGCAAGTTAAACCAGAAACCTTAAAAGGCTGGTCGAAACATTGTCTCAAAAAAGAACTAACACCAACGCAGTTTGAAAACAGCCCTGCAACGGCACGCCAAGTTATATCGTGCATTACACGCCGTGAGTTAAACAAGCAATTTCTCGCCACCAGTAATAATGAAACCGCCTCTGTGCGTGGTGTCGGTTGTTGGTGGATGACTGGCAGCTATACAGGGTGCGACAGCGGATTTACTGCTACATATCTTCAAAAAGTTGTCGGTTTTTACCAGCAGCAGCGTTCAAAACCAGTGACTACTCCATAGACATCACCAAATTAATCGCTGCGATGTGACAATACAAATATGAGTGAAAAAGAATGTAGAAACGTAGTACTGCTATTTATCTACAAAGGGTTCTAGATAACGCATATTTAATTTCTGCGAAATGTCTATTTGATTGGGTGAAAGAACACCGTATCAACTCGAAAATGGCTGATTTTCTACTGCTCTACTCCCCGTCTACACAAATAACGTTCAGAAATCAAATCAGATTGCCATAACAAAGGATTGTTTTGAACTTTATCAATCCTGGTTAGAATACATCGATGTCAAAAAAGCAACATTTCTTAAACAAAAAACTCGGTTGGTCTTTGGATGAGCGAGATCCAAAGTTCATAGAATCTCTAATGCCCCTATTTGGCTTTTTGTATCAGTACTATTTCCAAGTTCAAACTACTGGCTGGGATAATATTCCACCCCAACAAAAAGTCTTATTTGTCGGTTCGCATAATGGGGGACTCGCAGCGCCTGATATGGTAATGATGATGTACGACTGGTTCCGACGATTTGGTGTAGAGAAACCCATTTATGGTTTGATGCATCCCAAAGCTTGGCAGGTTAGCCAGCCCATAGCACAATTGGCCGCCAAGGCTGGAGCAATCATCGCTCATCCAAGAATGGCTTATACTGCCTTGCGCTCTGGAGCGAGTGTACTAGTTTATCCCGGTGGAGCCGAAGATGTCTTTCGACCAAATTATTTACGTAATAAAATATACCTTGCGGGACGGCAAGGATTTATCAAGCTAGCGTTACGAGAAAATGTGCCGATTGTGCCTGTGATTTCCTGGGGCGCTCACGATACGCTGATTGTACTCGCTGACTGCTACAAAATCGTGCATCAACTCCACGAGTGGGGGATGCCTTGGCTGTTTGGGATTGATCCAGAAGTTTTTCCGATCTATCTCGGACTGCCTTGGGGATTAGCAATTGGGCCGTTACCCAACATTCCATTACCAGTGCCCATATACACACGGGTTTGTCCACCAATTGTATTTGAACGCTACGGTCGAGAGGCAGCCAGCGATCGCTACTATATCAATGAATGTTATGAATTAGTTGTTAGTCAGATGCAGCAAGAGTTAGATAACTTAATTAAGCTAACTGCTAATACCAATTCTTTATAAAGATACATATAATTATTCTGCCTACTGCAAAGTAGAAGCCCTTTACCCAGTTGTCCACTCTTAGGGGTTAGAAGTAAGTTTTCAATCTCTAACTCCTAACTCCTAACTGTTCTCCTAGCCGCCGCTAACTGGTGGAATCAGCACGACTTCATCCCCATCTTGTAGTAGGGTATCTGGTTCGACAAATATTAAATTAATCCCAAAACGGGTAAGATCACGCCATTGAGAGAGTTCAGGGTGTTCAGCTATGAGGCGATCGCATACTGCTTTGACTGGCATACTATTGGGAAATTCTAGTACCAGTTCTGAAACCCTAAAGGCTTCTTGATAAGCAGCGAACAACTTAACGGTAATAGTGATTGCAGATGTAGACATACAACATAACTTTGGCAGTACCAGCAAGTAGTTTAATACTTGACAAACACCCTTAACTCTTGAGAAGAATTATATATTACTAAGGGACTGGCTTTTAACTATTCAGCATTAAGGATTTTTGGTACTTTGAAAAATTCACCTTCCTGTTCAGGCGCACCGTTGAGAATGCTTTGTCGGTCAGGATAGGGTTGCAATTCATCTTCTCGTGTGATATTGCTGACATCAATTGCCCGTGTTGTTGGGGGTACATTACTGACATCAAGTTCATTCAGCTGTTCGATATAGTCCAGAATACTTCCCAACTGGGTAGTAAATTGTTTCTCTTCTTCTGGAGTCAATTCTAAACGAGCAAGATTAGCTACTTTATGAACTTGTTCTTGGTCAATCATACTTTTTTAGTTAAGAGTTAGGAGAAAGGCGATTAATCGCGTCTGTACAGGAGTCAGAGTTAGGAGTGATAAATCACAATTCCTAACTCTTCACTTTTAGAAGAATACGTCAATTTGCGATCGCCCGGTATTTTTCAACCAGTTTTGGGCTTCGATGTAGTTGTTGGGAGCCATGCGAATAGCTCGAATCCAATAATCTGCTGCTTGGTCAAAAAGTGCTTCACCAGCCTCGTTATCTCCAGCTTCTTTTTCCTTTTCGCCTTGGTAGTGGTAAATCACGGCGATGTTGTTCAAGGCTTGGGGTAGGCGTGGGTTTAACTCAACTGACTGATGATATAGTTCTAAAGCCTTATCATGGTCGCCGTTGCTGGCATAGATTAGCCCCATATTGTAGAGGATATAGCCGCGATCGTTGGTATCTTCCTCTAAAGTTAACGCTTCTTCATAGTATTCTAATGCTTCAGCATATTCCCCATCTGCTTGGGCTGACATACCATCTCGATAATAAACAAACGCTTCTTTAGCTTTTTTGTTGGTTGGCAGGATCTTTAAGATAATATCCGCCATTACTGTAAAGGACTTGTCAATAAAATTATCGTTTTTTTGCGTTCTTGGCATAGTTGTCTCTAGGTATTGGGGATTGGGGACTGGGGATTGGGGACTGGGGACTGGGGATTAGTTGACAATAATTAATAGTTTTTCTTCCCTTGCTCCCTCTGCTTCCCCTGCTCCCTCATCCCCACATCTAATTCACTCAATAGCTAATTTAACTGATTTACGGGGGCATTCTTCTCACTGAGGGGGATGATACATTCCAAACTATTATGCCGAGAGTTATTTACCAGAGTACTAACTGGATAAGCAGTCATTGCTGACGCTGGATATGGACGCAATAGCTGCTGTAGGGTTTGGGGCGTTTCCACTTGGGAATCTAGCCATAAATCGTAATCTTGTGGCTCCAGAATCACTGGCATCCGCTCGTGGATAGGTTGGAGTAATTCGTTAGCTGCCGTTGTCAAAATTGTACAAGAAATTATTTCTTCGTTGCTAGGCGATCGCCATTTTTCCCACAACCCTGCAAAGCCGAAGGGTTGCTCATCTTGAAGGCGAAAATAAAACGGTTGCTTTTTGCCTTGTTGCCGTTGCCACTCATAAAAGCCATCAGCTACTACTAAACAGCGCCGATGCTTAAAAGCCGAACGAAAAGAGGGTTTTTCAGAAACAGTTTCTGCCCTAGCGTTAATCAGTTTTGCCCCCATCCCTGCATCTTTTGCCCATGACGGAATTAAGCCCCAATGCAACTGCTTTAATTCACGCTTTTTATTTTCGGGATTTTGTAACACTGTTACCACCATTTGAGTAGGTGCAATGTTATGTTGGGCGGCTATATCTGGAACCGATTCGACATGAAAAACTTGAGATAATGCTTCTGCCGACTGGTTTAAAGTAAATCTTCCACACATACTTTTATTTTCGACCCCTGACTAAATAAAATATCTCAATCTAGAAATAAAAAAATATTTTTTTATTTTCTCAGATAATTTTCTGTAGTCTGTCAGATACTAAATATATAAAAAATATCCGGTTTTGTGATTTTTTTTTGGTAAAATATTGTATTTTGAACCTTCACCTATCAACATATTCCTAACTGTATTTTAACATGGAACTACTACATTTGTACGATTTTTTACCTTCTGGCAATGGTTATAAGATACGTCTTTTATTAACACAACTAGGTATGCCTTTTGAAAGAATAGAGCTTAACATCTTGAAAGGCGAGACTCGAACACCAGAATTTTTAAGTAAAAATCCCAACGGTAAAATACCTGTTTTGGAAATCGAGCCAGGAAAATATTTGGCAGAATCAAATGCCATATTAGTTTATCTGAGTGAGGGTACAGAGTTCTTCCCTTACGATCGCTTTTTACGAGCGCAGGTGCTGCAATGGTTATGTTTTGAACAATATAGTCATGAGCCTTTTATTGCCAAATCAAGATTTTTGATTTCTATTTTAGGTAAAACTGAAGAATATAGCGAAACTATCAAGGAAAAACGTGAACCTGGTTATGCAGCACTTAACTTGATGGAAAAACATTTAATGTCTCACATTTTTTTTGTGGGAGAGCGTTACACGATTGCTGATATCGCCTTGTTCGCTTACACTCATGTAGCTGATGAAGGTGGGTTCGATTTGACACAATTTCCTGCTATTCAAGCTTGGATAGAAAGAGTCAAATCTCAACCAAGTTATATAAGTATTACGCAAGCATAAAATTTGGCTTTATGAGTTTCTCTGTCTGTTTTTTGGCTTTAGTAGAAGATGTACTGGGTGGCATACAGCCTCTGTCAGAAAGGTGCTAATAAGCAGCAACTAAGTATCTATATCAATTTCTATTAGCTTTTGGCGAGAAGACAAACCTGATTTAATTCTAATATGAGATTTGGGTACATCAAATTTCTCTGCTAGTAGTTTAATTAACTCTTCATTAGCTTTCCCATCAACTGGCGGCGATTTTAAATACACAATTAAGCTGCCATCAGATTGTTCTTCAATCTTTTGCTGTTTTGAATTAGGTTTAACCTTGACTTTTTTGTGCATAACCTATTCTTTGTAATTGTCGCAGCCACAACCAGCCTAAAATACAACCCAATACATAATGAGGAAAATCCCACCAAACAAAGGTAGTACCAAGTAACAATTTACCTATTAAGGTGGCGCGAATTTGCTCTAATAGTGGCGGATGCCAAAGTTGCAAAAATTCTAGTATACAGGTGATAACAAAAACCCATATAGGAATTTGAACTACCGCCGCCCGACTTCTGAAAAACCAAAATGCGAACAGACACCAAAATATTTCATAAAATACAGCTGCCCCGTAGTCATTAAACCAGTGATGGGCAGGGCCATTGTAATACTTAAACAAAAAGCCCATCGGTATCACGACGAGCGCAGAAAGAATAATAAATATTGTCTGGTTAGGGTTTCGACGCATTTTCTGAAAGTTTAGAGACTAAGCAAAATTTTAGCCTCTGCATACCTGTTTCTCAATAATTCGTAATATTGAATGTTGACAATAAAGAATTCAGGAGTCAGAATTTAGAATTGAATTCTGTGTGACTAGTTGATAGCGCAGATCCGCTCCTGAATTCTTGTTTAATTACGAATTATTTAGTTATGGGTATCTTCTGCTACCAGCACCCACTACACCAATTTTATGGCGATAAGAGAGTTCAGCACCAAACCAGCCGGAAGCACTAGTCAGTGTCCCAACAACGAGCGAAATTAACAGTCCCCAAGGTACTATTCGGGACTCAACGTCGCCCAAACGCAGGAGAAAGTTAATAAGTGATAAAGACAGGATAGAAACGTTAAGTATCAAATGTACCCAACCTGCGGTACGCTTGCGAACTCGTTCAATTTTCAAAAAGTCGCTCAGACCGGTTGCTGCTGCGATTAAGCCTAAACCTAATCCGAGTCCGATTAACCAGAATGAAGCTCTAGCCCAAAAGAAATCACGAGTTAACCAATAACCGATATCGCTTCCCAAGGCGGCGGCTAAAAAGGCGATGGGAAAGATTACAGTCAGGGGATGTAGGGGATGTCCGGCGATCGCAACTGTACTAGGTACACCAGTATCACGATACTCACTGTCGTTACTTTCAATAACTGGTGGAATATTGGGGAAAGGCGTTGAACTTGTTTCGGTTGTGTCTGTAGTTTCCATTATTAGTATCCTGAATTTATTAGTGTGCTATTTATCTTTAAGCTGAAGGAATCTTTTCAATATAAGCTTCAGCTTGTAGGGTTAATTTGCCTACTTCTACTTTTAGTTGGTTAACTTGCAAACTCATTCCTTCTAAATCAAAGTTACTCAAATTTAGAATTTCGCTAGTTTCATCTATTAAAGCTTTTGTCAACTCTGGCGATATCTCCTCACTTTCGCCATACTCGATATTTTCCAGAGCAACAGTTTTTCCATTGCTGCTGACTTTGGGGACTGCGGAAAAAGCAACTTGCTGATTTTCACCAGTTTCTACTAATTTCATGCTGGCATTTAGTGCCACTTTCCCATTACCAGGTAGCCGGAAGTCTACATATTGAGTCTCAATAGTTCTGAGTTGCCCGTTAATATGTATTTTTTGGCTTTGCAGTTGCAAACGCACATATTCAGAATTGAAGGCACGATTGATATCAGCTTCGGTTAATACAACCTGTGCCTGAGCTTCAGTAGGTTTAGTGAGTTCAATTTTGCCAAAAGCCACATTCAGGGGATTAATTGCCACACTAGTCATTTGCATTTGTAATTCCTCCATACGGAGGTCTTTTTGCATTACCAAACCTTCACCCTGAATAGTCACTGCATCCACTTCTCCCTGAACCAGTTTTAAGGGATCTGTTTTGATATTTACATCTAAATTTTCTACTTCATCTAACTGGCTAGATAATCCTACTTCTGCCGCTTTGTTCAGCGCCTGTTCTCCTAACCCAGGGCTTTCTGGCATTATTAAATTAACTCCTATAAATAGCATATTCTCCAAATTAGTTTAAGAAATTATCATCATATTTTTATCTATCTGACGAGGTAATGTAAACTTAGCTTTCGTCTGTCTAAAAGTAGAAATAGATTATTTATAGTAATCAAAAGTTTTGTTTTCGTATCTAAGTTTATTTAATGCGTAAAGGCACAATAGCTTGTTCCCAGATATCACTCAAAAGAAAGATTTAATATATAAAATTTAGTAGTTACAGCGCTTCCCGCTATTATGCAATACAGTTTTTCTTATTGCCTCTCTCCTAACATAGCTTTTAGCTTTGAGGATGTACCTCATAGCTGCCGGAAGTGCTGTATATTACAATCCACTTGGGTTAGCAATAAAAACCTTAACCTACGTAGGTTGGCGAAATCCAATATCAATTTTTGCTAATCGTTAATAAAAAAAATTTATAGCCTATTTTAGAATCGAATTTTGGTTTGGTGCATTGTCAGATCAAATTGGTATAAAGTGCGTCAGTGTAACCAGCCTTAAGCATCGCTTTTATAATAATTTTTTTAAAGGTAATATGTTCTGCGCCTATGGCAGCTTGTTATAAAATTGACACAAACCGTTTATTTTGTGGAGTTATTCTGACTCCTCAATTATTTTATACAATGCTATCAGAACGTTTTACCACAGCCCTCACCTACGCCACCCAACTGCACGCCAATCAAGTTCGTAAAGGTTCGGGTGTGCCCTACATTGCCCATCTATTAGGTGTCACCAGTATTGCTTTAGAATACGGTGCAAATGAAGATGAAGCGATCGCAGCCCTATTACACGATGCGATCGAAGATCAAGGTGGCGCTGCAACACGCGAGGAAATTCGCCGCCGCTTTGGTGACAATGTAACGGCAATTGTAGATGGTTGTACTGATGCTGATACAACTCCAAAACCCCCTTGGCGAGAACGCAAGGAGGCATATATTGCTCATATTCCTACCGCTTCTCCATCAGTTCTGCTTGTGTCGTTAGCAGATAAACTTTACAACGCCCAGTCTATTCTCAAAGACTATCGCCTTTTGGGCGAATCAGTTTGGGAACGTTTTCACGGGCGTAAAGAAGGAACTCTTTGGTATTATCGGGCGCTTGTGGATGCTTTTAGGAAGACTGGAACCACTATAATCATTGACGAATTAGAACGGGTTGTGGCACAAATTGACGTGTTAGCATCTAAATAAAAAATGAAGATATGTTTTCTAAAATGGATGTTCCCATTGAATCTAGCAGGTTCTACTTAAATTATTCAGAAGTAGATAAAAGTTTCATGGAAACTATACTCATAACTTTTTTACAAGCACGATATAATCATGTGTCTCACGAAAAAACTTTGGCTTTTAGGTTCTTTCTCTAGATAAAAAATCTTTCTCCGGTAGACAGGTATACTTACATTATTATGACTGTTATGTTACTTATATGACGATAGTAAGACGAAATGCCCTCAATACAACCGTAAATCCTTCACCAAGTTCTCCAGAAACCTCGGCAGAAAAAGTTATTGAAGCGGAGCGTATGCACGATGTTCTACTTTTACTGCAAAACTTGATTAACAGTGAAGAAGCCACTGTGAAACTAATTTTGAATTGTCTTTATGATGTTGGTTCAGTCAATTTAATTAACCAAAAGATTCGTTTGAAGCCCTTAAATAGGGTAATGAAATTAATCGCGCGAATGTCCAAACCAGTTTTTAGAACTTTGGCTTTCAATTGGTTTAAGAAAAACTGTCCTCAACTGATTACTAATTGGCTACTTACACAGGTAACTTTTAAAATTACCCAAATACCTATTGAAGTTGCAGAACTTGAACAAGTTGCAGAACTTCAACCATATCCCATACCACAGAGAGAAAATCTGAGCCTAGAGGTTAAAAATCTGCGCTCCCAAGTCAGATTGCTAGCTGGAATTTCAATAATAGCGATCGCTGCTTTAGGAATAACAGCTACTAGGTTAAACTGAAACCCATAAGTTAAGTAGCACGGTTATCAAATCTAATAGATATAGCAAGCTATTTTTGGCGTAAGATTCACTTGGGTTATAAAAATCTTTCTGTCTATAATCTAAATCATTTTTTCTCCATCATCTGTTTTGGGAAATATTTGTTTGGCTAATTCCAAGTAGTTTAACTCGTTGTATTGCCAGCGCATTTAGCTCACTGGCTCAACATAATATATGCTAATTCGTGCTATGACATTACCCAAGCCCACCCTGGAGGATATAGAAATAAATCTGCTGTTGGAAGGTGTGTATCAGTACTATGGTTATGACTTTCGCAATTATGCTCTTTCCTCCCTCAAGCGCCGCATTCAAAGCTTCATGCAATTAGAGGGGTTAACAAATGTTTCGGCATTGCAAGAGCGGTTACTTCACAACCGTGCTTATTTGGAACGGTTTTTGCTTGCTCTGACAGTGAATGTAACATCAATGTTTCGTGATCCCAGCTTTTATAATAACTTCAGAAATCAAGTTATTCCCATTTTGCAAACCTATCCATTTATTCGCATTTGGCACGCGGGATGCTCGACTGGTGAAGAAGTTTATTCAATGGCAATTTTATTGCAAGAAGAAGGACTTTACCATCGTTGCCGTATATATGCCACTGATACAAATGAGAAGGTATTACAAAATGCTAAAAGTGGAATTTTCTCTTTGAAACTGATGCAGGAATATACTCAGCTTTATTTAAAAGCTGGCGGTAAAAAGTCTTTCTCAGAATATTATACAGCAGCTTACGATCATGCGATCTTTCGAGCATCCCTAAGAGAAAATATTGTTTTTGCCCAGCATAATTTAGCCACTGATAGCTCTTTTAATGAGTTTAATGTCATCCTTTGTCGTAACGTCCTTATATATTTTAATCAGATACTTCAAAAGCGGGTACACGAACTGTTCTATAATAGCCTCTGTAACTTTGGTATCTTGGGTTTAGGACGACAAGAATCTATCAGGTTTACCCCTTATGAGCCGTATTATGAGGAGATAGTCAAAGGTGAGAAAATATATAAGAAAATTTCAGGTGGTTAAAATCACAGCCAAATATTTTCAAACATCCTCATAATGCCTGATAGCTCAAATTTTATTCTTAAAATTGCGCTCATTGTCAAAAGACAGTCTGTCAAACATTTTTAATTGTGTTGAGAAGACAGATACAGTGATTGCTTAAGGTAAATTACACATTAAAGTCTTAAAGGAGATTGTCGATGCAACTTCTCGAATGTCCTCCTGTTGCAGTCATTGCTGGAGAAAATGCGGTTCATGTTTCTCAATTACCTTCTACATGGCAAGATATTGCTAGAGGAACCACGAGTGTCGGACTTTCCCATCCCCAAAACTATGTTGAGATGGCACAGTTGTTCTTATACAAATTAGAACACGGTGATGTTGACTTATTTAGCGATCGCCCCCAACTAGCCCACTTGATACCATCATTCTCCCAGCTATTTACACAACTGGCATGGGAAACCCTAGAGTTTTTTGGGCAAGACTTTCTCAAACACAGCTATCCGAACTTTGCAGAAATTCTCCGTGATTTGGAGTCAAAAGGGACAGAGTATGCTAACGAAGTAAAAGTAGCCCGTATTGGCATAGATTTGTTCGATGAGTTTGGTTATGAACTACCAGCAAGTTTCTATCATGTGCATCTAGCACCAATTTACCGCGATCATGTTTTTGAAGAACGCGCCTTGCGATTCGATCAGCGCGATATCGAACATAAGCGTTCTTGGGATGCCATACTCCATGCAGGTAAGGTGTTTGCTATTCAAATGAAGGTACAAAGTATTGCTTCCAAATACGGTTTTACTTATCAGCACGGCTGTGGTTGCAACTCTCATCTATCTTCCATTGATGTATCTCGTGGGGCGTTTGAATATGAATTGAGTCCCGAAAAGCGTCAGCGATGGATTCGCAGTTTCTTATGGACTGCTTGGTATGAGTATGCTTTCTTTGCGATCGTACCTAATACGAGTTATTTGGTGTGAGTATCGGTGGCGTTTTGTAACGGGGATTTAGGGAACATCCCAATGCAAGCTTAAATCTTTTCCCTCACCCCCAGCCCCTCTCCCATTTTTGGGAGAGGGGAGACATAATTCTAGTTCCCCTTCTCCCATCTTTGGGCTACGGTGTACACACAAGTACTATCTGAAAGGGTTTCAGGCGTTATAGTCCCCTTAAATTGTCATTACGAGCGCAGTGATAACGGAGCGTTCGCGTCAGCGTCTCGTAGAGAAGTAATCACATAATCCCGTGAGTTTTTGCGATTGCTTGTCTACGAGACGCACTCGCGTTCGCCATGACAGACTTTCAGAGCGATCGCACAATCCTACTGCTAGAGGACGAAACCAAGTGTCAGGTGGAATTTCACGACTTGTGTGTACACCGTAGCATCTTTGGGAGAAGGGGTTAGGGGATGAGGGCTATCAAGGTTTTTGCACATTTGGGATGCTTCCCGGATTTAACCCCGAGGAAAGGTTAAAGGGAAAGGGAAAATTCCATTTCTTTACCCTTTACCCTAAGAAATCGGTTCAAAAACCATTTGAGGAACTAACACTTCATCTTGTAATTGTCCAATACCCAAAAAGCGAGTCTCTTCTTCATAAACTCGCACTATCCCAGCAATATCACAATTGAGAGAAACTCGCTGACCTTGACACCATTTTTGAGCAGATGTTGCTGGTAAAGTCACAGATGACAAATGTTGTAAGGCGATATCAGAGATAGTAGGTTGAAATGTCCCGCCTTCGAGTTTAGTTTCTAAGTCGCTCAAAGTGAGACTATCTGTTAAATTGAAGCCACTACTTTGGGTGCGAATCAAAGCCGCAAGAGTGCCACCAGTTTCTAAAATTGCACCTAAGTCACGAGCGATCGCTCTAATATATGTACCAGAACCACAGGCGATCGCCACATCCAATTCTGGAAAATCCCCTTCTCTCCAGTCCAAAACTTCTGTGTGAAAAATTTCCACTGTCCGTACTGGAACTTCCACTATTTCACCTTTGCGTGCTAAGTCATAGAGGCGTTTACCATCCACTTGAATTGCACTGTAACTCGGTGGTATTTGCTCAATCTTACCTGCAAATTGTGCCAGCGCAGTTTTCACCTGTGCCAAACTCAATCCAGGACACGCTTGAGAATGAATAATTTCACCTTCTAAATCATCCGTTGTGGTACGCACACCCAAGCGAATCGTAGCCTTGTAAGCTTTGTTTTCTGGCAGATATTGTAATAATCTTGTAGCCTTACCAAGTGCGATCGGTAAGACCCCCGTAGCTGCTGGATCTAAGGTTCCCGCATGTCCTACACGCTTGAGGCGCAATAATTTTCGCACCCGTGCTACGCAGTCGTGGGAAGTCCAGCCAAATGGTTTGTTTAAGTTGAGAAAACCTTGAAATAACACAAAATCAATACTTACAGCTTCTAAACATTATCAAAAATAATACGGGAGAGCGAGAACCCCTCCTCGTAGAAGAGAAGTTTCACTACCTACTCACTGTCTCAGTTACAATCTAAAGTTGATTTCGCGCTTTGAGTTGTAAATATCGCTCAACCAACTGATCTGCAATTTGATTTGCTGGTGCATCTAGTACTAATACACCTTTTTGTTTCAGTTGGGCATAAGCTACTTGTCGTTGCATTAATAAATCTAGTGCCACTGCACGGGTATAAGCACCTGGAACATCATCTGTAAAGGTGTTTGCGAGACGATCAACTTGCGGATCTCGCAGAGTTACGCAAAACGGGAGATAGCGGGGTGCTAGTTTGGAGAGTGCAGCTAGGAGTTCTGTAGAGGCAGTAACGTCAATTAAATCGGTAATTACTACTACAAGCGCTCTCCGAGTTTGTCGCTGCACAACATTTGTCACCGCACCCAAATAATCAGATTCCAATAATACTGGTTGAATTGGAGTCAGGCGATCAATTAGCTGATTCAAATGGTGTTGACCGCGTTCTGGGGGAATCCACGTATGTATCTGACGGTCAAATACACCAACACCCACGCGATCGCCTCGATGTAAACCTGCCAATGCTAAGGATAAAGTTGCATTCAAACCCCAGTCGAATCGCTGCAAACCCTGCACTTTTGCTGTCATCAACCGTCCACGATCAAGTAAAATCAGTAATGTTTGTTCCTGTTCTGGTTCTAGAACTCTCACCAGTGGCGTTGCATTACCATAAGCGCCAACCCGACGGGCGGTAGCTTTCCAATCAATAAACCGCAAATCATCACCAGTGCGATAGTTTCGTAGTTCGGCAAACTCTGTACCGATACCAGTTTGGCGAGATTGGCGCATTGATCCTGATGATTGCAGTGTCAGACGAATTGTGAGCGATCGCAATCCCACTAAATCAGGATAAACTTTCACTGGTAAACTTTGGGGAATTTGCCAATCATCCCAAGCTAATCCCCAAAGTCCCAACTGTCGTACTTGAATGTTTCCCCAAGGAAACTCTCCCCGTTGTGTCGGGTGGACGGTATACATTAATTCTTCAGTGCTGTTACTGGGAACAATGGCGCTCAGTGTAGGTGCAGACACGCCAAACCCTGTTGGGCAATAGTCGCTGATTTCAATTTGGGCGTTGGTATTTCGTGATGTCACCTTCAGCACCACAGGATTATCCCGCCCAATGGATAATCGTGATGGTAATTCGCGGATAATTTGCACACGAGAACGCCGCACCCGTAAACCATCTACAACCATTAGTCCGAGAACGATGGCATCAAATATTACAGTGATGACGATGGTTGTTCTAATGGTGAGCAATAAGGATAGGAGCGGGGCGAGTGCTATACCCAAAACTAATAATAAATAAATCCGTCTGGAAGGAACCATTTTTTAGAGCGAGGAGTTAGGAGTTAAGTATAAGGGCGATCGCATTTGCTACATTTTACATTGGCGGTTGTATTAGCTACATTGGCGATTGCATTAGCTACATTGGCGATTGCATTAGCTACATTGGCGATCGCATTTACTACATCGGCGATCGCATTTGCTACATTGGCAATCGCATTAGCTAAATTGGCGATCGCATTTACTACATTGGCGATCGCATTTACTACATTAGCGATTGCATTAACTACATCGGCGATCGCATTTACTACATTGGCGATGCCTATGGCTGGCTTACGCCTACGCATTTGTTACATTGGTGATGCCTATGGCTGGCTACGCCTACGCATTTGCTATTTCGGTAGTTGCATTGGGCTAACGATACAATAACTATATAGATTTATTAGTGCCTTAATAACACATAATTATTAATTTGTACATTATGAATAGCAAAACTAGGTTTTTGACTTTTGTTACGGCAACGCTGGCAATTTCTTCTGTTACCGTCAGTACAGTTATAGCAAAGGCGAAACTAACAAATCAGTCAAAACTGTTTATCAACGGCATCGGCGCAGTACAAGTTGGCATGACTGTTCGCCAAGCGGAAAAGGCTGCTGGTATTCAACTAGTGGGTGATTCACCAAATAACAATTGCTATTATGTTAAGCCACAAAACGAACCCAAAAATCTTTCCTTCATGGTGACAGGAGGTCGTATTTCTAGAGTAGATGTGCGACAAAATAATCAAATTACTACCCTCAAAGGTGCAAAGATTGGCGACACCGAAGCGCAAATCAAATCTCTTTACCCAGGACAAATTCAAGTCACACCTCATAAATACGTCCAAAACGGACATTACCTAACTTTCATCCCAAAAGATCGTGCTGATCGCAACTATCGTGTTGTCTTCGAGACTGATGGTAAGCTTGTGACTGAGTTCAGAGCAGGTAAATTGCCAGAAGTCAAATATGTTGAGGGCTGTTCTTAATTTAACTATTTAGTGCCTAATAGACATCTGGCAAAAACGAATGTAAAAGGTGTTTGAAAAAAAATGCTCAATTGTCATTGCGAGCGAAGCGAAGCAATCCCAGCCCTTGCGATTGCTTCGCTTCGCTCGCAATGACGGGTTTTGGATCATTTATTTTTTGGAACACCTAAGGGATTTCCAAGAAATAAATTATCCAAATAAACGTAGATGCTTCTCTACGAGACGCTACGCGTAGCTTGCTTCCCGAAGGGTACGGCTTGCCGCAGGCTACCACAGAGACGCAGAGAACACAGAGAGAGAAAGAATTTTCTTGTAGAGATGCGAAATTTCGCACCTCTACAAGGATTTTCACCTTGGAACTGGTACTTGGTTAATTACCGACGCAATTACCGCATCCATTTGTAAACCATCCAGCATTGCTTCTGGTTTCAAAATAAGGCGATGACGTAGCAGAGGCGATGCAACTGCTTTAACATCATCTGGCGTGACAAAATCTCTGCCAGCTAACCACGCTAATGCTTGAGATGTCTGCAACCAAGCACCGGCGGCGCGAGGCGATGCACCCAAAGTTAAATCGGGATATTGACGAGATGTTCTCACCAACGCCAACAAATAATCAACGATCGCTTCTGATACTTTAACCTCTTTGACTGCTTGTCGCGCTTGCAAAATGTCGGCTACTGTTGCGATTGGTTTCAAACGGCTGATATCCAAGCGCCGTGCTGAAAACCCAGCCTGACGATTCAGTAACATTTGCTTTTCCGCAGCTTGATCTGGGTAATCTACCACCAGCTTAAATAAAAATCTGTCCAACTGCGCCTCTGGTAAGGGATAAGTCCCCTCAAATTCCAGAGGATTTTGCGTTGCAATCACCCAAAATAAATCTGGTAAGGGCAAACTTTCACCATCCAATGTTACCTGCATCTCTTCCATTGCTTCTAGTAGCGCCGCTTGTGTCTTGGGAGGAGTACGGTTGATTTCGTCTGCTAACAGCACTTCGGTAAATATTGGCCCTTTTTTCAAAGTGAAATTGCGGCTATTCAAGTCAAAAATATTTGTACCAGTAATATCTGAAGGTAAGACATCTGGTGTTAGTTGAATCCGGCGAAACTCTCCTTGAATTAACTGCGCCAAAACTTTTACTAGTAGGGTTTTACCAGTTCCCGGTACTCCTTCTAAAATTACGTGTCCACCCGCTAGCAGTGCTACTAAAAGTTGTTGTATTAAACTCGATTGTCCAACAATTACTTGATTCAAACCTTGACCAAGACGAATTAAGATAGGATGAGTTTCGCTCATATTTTTTTATTGATAAATAACTAACGCAGAAATATTATGCATAATTGCAAAAATTAATTACAAATTACGAATTAATCTAATGTTTTGCCATTTTCTCAACCAGCTTAACAGGTCTTGTTCACTGATGGGTTGTTTGCGAGATTGTAGCTTTAAAACTGTATCTAGTTCTGCTGCACTTGCGCCTGTTTTTTGTATCCAGAAGTTGATCAAGGCTTCACGTTCTAAAAGTACTTGCCCTAACCCCAAGGCTTTTTGGAGTTGTAGTTGTTCTTGTTTACCCACCATCTCAACAACAAAGTCGGTGGTATCAGCTTTCTGCAACACTCCCGCTAACGCTTGGATGTATGCCTCGCTGTTATCTACAACTGGTATATCTAAAGCTACTGGCTTACCAAAGCGGCGATTCTGCGCCCAAATTAGCACCAATAACAAAATACCTACCTGCACCAATATTGGAAATATAGGAGTTTTAGCAAAAAAACTAAATAAATCTCCTTCGCTTTCTTTCTCCCTGACATCGGCATCTTTATAACCGTGGATGTATTCATCGACAAATATGGTGTTACCTTTTTCAGTAACCAAACTAGCTAGATACTTGAAATTATTTAAATAATCTTGGTAAGCGTTAGCGGCTAAATAAGGAGTGGTAGAAAAAATCACCTTTCCTTGTTTATAACTTTCTTCCCAGACAACAGCACCAAAGCGATCGCCTAAATCAACTTGCTGGGAGTTAGCTTTTTCATATCGTCTACGTGTATCAACTTTAATATCACCTTGGGAAGATTTCTGCATAGTGCTAAATTCCACTTCTGTAACCCGCGCCCCTGCACCCAAAATTACTAAAGTATTCCCTTTTTCTACCCACTCACGCTCTTGACTATCCAGTGTCGTCTGCCTTGTATCGCCGCTTATTTGTAAGAAGGTAACTGAGGTATTTTCTGGCTGAATATCACTAAAAGGCTTTTGCCAGCGCTTGATAGAAATTCCCTGCTGTTGCATAAAAGCATACCAAGCACCATAACCATCAGAGGCGCGGTTGTAAGTAGAGCCAGTGTTAATTTTAGTATTATTAGGAGCCACGAACAAACTAAGTAAAACGATCGCAGCGAGTGCGATCGCTCCCATCCAAGCAAGGCGATTTGAACGTTTCATTTTTGACTTTCACTATAACTACTTCGTTTCAGTATCACAAGTGTTAATGTTCCCATTTGTCTCCATGCTTAAAGTAGTCGCTACACCAAGGACATTTCCCGGATTGTAACTTAAGCAGTTTTATTGTTATTCCAGAAAGTTCTGGATGATAACTTAGTCGTCGCCTCCAGTATATTGTGTCACCGTCAACTGAGGAAGAACTGCAAATTTATCGTCCTCATGGCGATCGCTTTCTCACCTTTTTGGAACTAGATCAACAACGACAGCAAGAAACACAACGAGCTGAACAAGCCCAAGCCCAGTTAGAAGCTCTCCGTACTTTACTACAAGAGAAAATAGCGATCGCCTTAAACAACAGATTTACTAATTCGCAGTCCCATGATCACTAAATCTTGTTCAAGACTGTCAAGTTCGGCAATTTTAGGCAAATGTCCCCAGCGTTGAAAACCAAATGTTTCAAAGAGTTTTAAACTGGGCTGATTGTGGGCAAAAATGAAGCATACTAGGCTTTTTATACCCAAACTAGGACTTTCACTAATTGCTTGTGCTAAGAGTTGTCGTCCCAAACCGCACCGATGAAAGCTAGGGGCTATGTAAATACTAATTTCGGCAGTCTTATTATAGGCGGGTCGTCCATAAAAGGATTGGAAACTAAGCCATCCAGCAATTATTCCGTCTACTTCGATTACCCAAAGTGGTCGTTGTGAAGGCGATCGCCCTTTGAACCAAGCAAGGCGACTTTCCACAGATACTGGTTCTAAGTCAGCGGTTGCCATGCGGCTAGGAATTGCAGTGTTGTAAATTGCCACAATTGCAGGCAAGTCAGTTTCAGTCGCATGGCGAATGGTCATTGCTACCGTCTCGGAAAAATCTTCAGAAAATATTCAAAAATAATACAGTGTTAAGAGTAGCAATTCTACGGCTTCTATCGTAATTGTCACAGATAGTTTGCCAGGTAGGGTATTTTTACCTCACTTAACATATAATGGCTAACTCTACTAGCAAGTATGCAATTAGCCACTACAAAAGACATCACGGTTGCGATAAATAGAGGAATGCCCCTAAGCCTTGCCTATTTTATTTTTTATAGTAGATAAAGTTTATAACTCCTTAGTTGGAAATTCTAAGTTTTTATTCCTAACGTCTCATTACGTATTCATTCTAGAGAAATAAATAGGCGACAACTTAGATGGAGAAAATGTAAAAACCTATGTAGTGAATTTAAAATTGCTAGATCAGGAAAATTATTACCCAAGACTGATGCAAATAATTAAGTAGGAGTCATTTATGAATTCAAGCGGACGTAGCATAACTTATCCCTTTTGATAAAGATAAAACTTAAAACTTTTAACTCTAAAATAATAGTTTAACTCGATAAACTAATGTCTATGATCGACTGTAAGGAGCTTTTGAGTAGTGTATTGCAGCCAAGATTCCCTATCGGCGATATTTGTTGATTTGTTCACAATTGTTCGTTTCTATATTTGAATTTCAGGATATAAAGAGTTTTATTGAGCAGTAATACTTACTGACTTATTTACAATTCTTGACGTTCGATTTTTCAAGTAAAGTTTGTTGTATTTTCAAGAAAATAGCCTTGATAAACTGTTAATGTTGAAATTAATGAAAGTAA
The DNA here is from genome assembly GCF_023734775.1 of Nostoc cf. commune SO-36. NCBI lineage: Bacteria > Bacillati > Cyanobacteriota > Cyanophyceae > Nostocales > Nostocaceae > Nostoc > Nostoc commune. Next base: position 5,827,421 of record NZ_AP025732.1, read on the forward strand.
AGTTCGAGCGCAATTAAATACGTATCAAGTGTTTAACAAAGCTTAATACTTGGATAATTAACATTAATTTTATTTATAGCGATTATTTTAGTTCTTCAGGAATCTTGAACAGATTATATTCACTAAGTAAACAACTTCCACAAACCAAACTCCGAACCCCGATGATGAATCATTACTCACTTCAATGGATTGAGGCATGGTGCCAAGAAAATGGCTGGACAGATTTGTTTGTAGAGCGACGTAACAATTTTTGGGCTTTTCCTCCGGGTGGGGTAATGCCAGAACCAATCCCAGTTCATGCTCTTAGATTGATTAAAGCCGAAAATGGACTGACTTTTGAAGAGCGATTGTGGTCGATGTCCGCAGTAGTTGGCACAATCCTAGCTGTTCTTTTTACCTTTTGGTTTCAGTCGCCAATGCCATTAGTTTTAGCTTTCGCTTTGAACGCCGTTACGGTGGCTCAATTTGAACTTGAAGATGTCTAAATTTTTATTTGGGGCTTTGCTATTAAAACTGCTCTTGTCTTCTCAGCAAGAGCAGTTTTTAATTTAATGATTTGTATAGCAACCATCTAGTCTGTTAAGACTAGGACTTACGCAAAATATCTCTCAAACTCTGATTTCTCCGTGCCCTCTGTGCCTCTGCGGTAGCCTGCGGCAAGCCGTACCCTTCGGGAAGCTACGCGTAGCGTCTCGTAGAGAAGCGTCTACGTTATTCCATAACTCGTGCGTAAGTCCTAAAGACATAACAATTAGAAATCACTAACACCTTAAGATCAGCTAGCAGGTACAACTACCTTTGCGTGTTTGTTAACGTAGTCCACAAATAATTGCTTCAATCGCGGACTAACGCCGGCGTGTTCAAAGAATCCAAAGCAAATCCGAAATAGTACAATCTGAATGCCAACCCTGAATCTATGAGATAGTACAATCTGAATGCCAACCCTGAATCTATGAGTGCTAACGAAATATCTCTTAGACCTGCCCAAGAAACAGATGCCTGGGTGCTGAGTGCAATTCATATTGCTGCTATCAAAACTCTACCTGCAACTTTTTATACTGAAAAAGAACTTTTAGCTTGGCGTAATTACCGCGATAAACCTGATGGTTCAAATATTTTAAAAAGTATGAAAGTGGAAACTTTCTGGGTTGCCATCAAGGGAGATTTTGTTATAGGTTTTGCTAGTTTTATTGTTGATGAACTGATCGGGCTGTATGTTCATCCTAAATATCAAGGTAAAGGAATTGGCCGTGCTTTAGTTCAACATTTTTGCGATGAAGCAACTAATCAAGGTATAGATAAGGTAATTACAACTGCTAGCCTTTATGCTGAAGGGTTTTATTTACGACTGGGATTTACCGCCATTCAAAAAGCACCTCATTATTTAAGAAATGGGGTGGTTGTTCCAGTTACTAAAATGAGTAAAACATTAGGGACTTCCAATTAAAAAAATCTCCACTACATCTACCCTACTGCTGACTGCTACGATGGCGACAGCTTTCCTTCCCTATGGGATGGTGTGCTAACGCAAGTTTTTTACATAATCTATGATGTAAGTAAGTACTTGCCAGCATAAATGAATAAAAGCATCCGTTCATCAACTCTCACCCGTACACGTTTGATAGAAGCGGCCTCGCAGATATTTGCGAGTTTAGGTGTTCAAGGAGCGACTACCCGTGAAATAGCTCGTGTTGCTGGTGTGAATGAGGTGACTTTATTTCGCCACTTTGCTAGCAAAGAACAGCTTTTGGGAGCAGTAATCGAAAATGCTTTTGCACTCCAGACAGAAGCCCTGGCACATCCCAAAGTGTGGACGCAGGATCTAAAAATTGATTTAAGACAGTATGCCTATCTTTACAATAGTATGCTAGAGGCACAGGAAGACTTAATTCGTACTTTCATTGGAGAAGCCAAACGTCATCCAGAGGCAGCCAGACAAGTGATTCAAGAAGCTGCCAAGCCTTTAGGCGAAAAACTGGTAGCTTATCTGCAATCCAGCCAGAGACAAGGCACTGTCAGAGTAGACCTTGATCCATTTGCAGCAGTCGATATGTTTACAGGAATGCTGTTATCTGGAATGCTAGTCCGCAGTGCAAAATTTAATCAAGGTAGCTATAGCTGTGAGGACTATATCGAAACCTGTGTAAATATTTTTGTGCGTGGTATCAGTACTACTCCTCTCAGTTGTCAATGTAGCTGTAACAATATTTGCCTCTTGACTAATGACCCCTAACTCCTGACCATTAACTAATGACTCAATTAGATATTCTCATCCTATCAAATGGCCCCGGTGAGGTAACAACCTGGGTACGTCCAGTAGTGAAGGCGTTGCGGCAACAACTAGGGGATGACTCTTCTGTAGTAAGGATTTCTGTGGTATTATCACCTTGCTCAAATGCTAGTGGTAAAGAAGCAGCGATCGCTCTTTCTTACCCAGAAGTAGATAGAGTACAGCCAGCAGAGCATTTTTGGCAATTTTTGCTTTGGGGTAAAACATTTGAGAATTGGGATTGGAGAAGTCACGGTGTAGTTGTTTTTCTGGGTGGCGATCAAATTTTCCCAGTGATTATAGGCAAAAAATTAGGATATCGCACAGTTGTTTACGCCGAATGGGAAGCTCGTTGGCATAACTGGATTGATCGCTTCGGAATCATGAAATCCCAAGTTGCGTCCCGTGTTCCTCAGAAATATGCTCACAAATTTACCGTTGTAGGTGATTTGATGGTAGAAGCAGCAGGGGAGAACCTAAATTCAAATTCCCCTGTGCCTATTACTCCATCACTCAAAACTGAATTGATTGGTCTACTCCCTGGTTCAAAAGCGGCAAAATTAGCCCAAGGAGTACCATTAAGTTTAGGCATTGCTGAATACGTTCATGCAAAAAGACCTCAAACTAAATTTGTGATTCCTCTAGCCCCAACTTTAGATTTACAAACTTTAGCTAGTTTTGCCGATCCCCAAAAGAACCCTATTGCTGAAATATTTGGCTTTGGCGGCGCTTCTTTAGTTGTCCCAGAGAACTCTAACAGCAAGGCATTGCTCAAAACAACAACAGGCTTAACTGTGGAACTGTGGCAAGAAAACCCTGCATATCACTTATTGTCCCGGTGCTGCATCTGCTTAACTACGGTGGGGGCAAACACTGCCGAACTCGGTGCTTTAGGAGTACCAATGATTGTTTTGCTGCCAACACAGCAACTTGATGCCATGCGTGCTTGGGATGGTTTACCTGGATTGTTGGCAAATCTACCAGGTGTAGGTACGCCCTTTACGAAGGTAATTAATTGGTTATTCCTAAGATTTGTAAGACGCAAAGGTTTATTAGCATGGCCAAATATCTGGGCACAGGAAGAGATAGTGCCAGAACTTATGGGTAAACTTCAACCGCAAGAAATTGGAGAAATGGTTATAGACTTATTAGCCCATCCAGAAAAATTGGACGATATTCGCGCTAAACTCCGTAAAATTCGTGGTGAAAGCGGTGCAGCCCAGAAGATTGCACAGATTGTTGGTGAGGAAATTGGGAAGTAGGGGGAGCAGGGGAGTAGGAAAGACGAAGAGGAAGTAAAAAATTTCTCCCTCATGTACCTTATTCTCGTCACTTCCTTTAATCCGAAGATTCTCCATCCCTGCGCCCAAGTTCATAAATGCCAGCACCCATACAGGCTAATATACCTGTACTAATTCCCCAACTTTCACCTAAACTAATTTTCAGAATCCAGTTAAATAAAGCGCCAACTACTAAAAAAGGCACGATGCTGAACAGTGAGGCGTAGAAAGCGTTTTGGGATTCTCTGGCTTTACGAGTCTTTTCAAATTCGGATTGGCTGGTATAAAGCGATCGCTCGGCAAAGTTAAACCAGCGATTGAGTTGCTCGATTACCCATTCATTGATTCTGGCAAAACCTAGATATAGGGCCAATGACCACAAACTCGCACCTGCGATCGCGATCGTGTCTAATTCAAAACGGAAAGGCAAAATTTCAGTCAGCATTGCTTGAGGGAGTCCTGCAAAGGGTCAACTTTAGCTCTTGGTAGATGAACCTATCCCACTATTCTAAAAATCTCTACTTCTTGTCGGAAAATGTGCTTGAAAACCTTGATTTTTCGTTTATAGTTTTCAATCAGCTTAAGCTTCATAGCACAAATTTTATTAGTGGGATAGGTTCATGCTAAATAAACCTCTTGTGCAATTTTAAGCATAAAAGCTAACAAGATTTCAACTACTTGACAACCTCCCACTTCTTAGCTTCAGGAAAAGCTAATTTACGGATTCCTAGGTAAATTATCGGGGTCGATACCAAGAAAACGTAAATGCTGTGCAAACTTTTCTGCTTTTTCTTCTGCTGTTAAATACCGATTTCCTTGTTCGTCATACCAAGATAGAAATTCCTGACCAATCCCACCAATAACACCTTGATGTCGTCCAATTCCTAAACCAACTTCTGGCATCCAATAGGGTTCGCCAATTTGTAATTGATAATTTTTATCTACCAATTTGTAAATTTCAAATGGTTGGTGTCGATCGCGTTGCCAATATTCGGGGTTGTAAATAATGTAGTACAGTACGCCAAGTTTCCGATAAATTTCTAACTTTTCGTCGTATTCGGTTCCTGGAGAATGGGATACCATCTCCAATGTTACTATCGGTACTACCTCATTTTCTTCCCAGACAGCGTAACTTCTACGCGATTTACCACCTTTTTTGCGATCGACTCCCAAACTCAGAAACCCATCTGGTACTATGGGGACTCTCGCATTCGCCCCTGTTGTGTGGTAAATTGCCATGTCTACGCCGAAAAACCAATCGGTGCGCGTTGCCCAAATTGAGGTTAATAGGAACAGTAGAATGTTGGGCAGAAAATTCTGATCCTCATTATCCACAGGTATATCGTCCGAGCAGGCTAGTTCCTCTGTGCTTGGAAGCCCAACGACTTTAAGGTTTTCTGACAGCATGACTGTTGCCCGGGTGGCTTCGGTTTCTTTGATTATAAGTAAATTAAACTTGCTAAGGGTGTAGGCAAGGAACGCATTCTAATAGCGTTCTCCACCCCAGCTAAAAACAACTTGCAGACAACTTTTTTGCTTATGCAATATGTCAGAAGTGTTTTTGTGTGTGAAGTATGCCAGGAACCGGACTTGAACCGGTGACACGAGGATTTTCAGTCCTCTGTTTTGATTGCTGAAATACTTGCTAATTAAGGATATTCATTCATAGTCATTCATATTCATAGTCAAACCATAGTCAATATTATGGTGGTTCTGGAGGCATAGGTAATTCTGGAGGTTCGGGTAAAGTAGCACCGTCATAGAAAACTGCTGCTTTACCTTCACTCCTAGCTGCATTAACGGCTTGTCTAGCTTCCTCCCATGATGGAAACGTAAGAAAAAACCATTCACCAGTTTCATCGTTAGCAATAGCTATAGTAGTTTCCTGTTCTTTCCAAACATTATCTGACATAGTTTACTATGGTAGCAACTAGCAGGTTAAGTATAGAACAATAACTATCTGATTAGCTATCTGACAACTGTATCAAGCTATAGAGTACATAAACACTCACGCCATATTCGCCAATAATGCCTCTATTTTCAGTCTCAGGTAGAATGCAAGCTTAAGTCTTATATCGCTTGTTATAGAGAATTGTAGAGCTAGGCATTAAAGCTTAAACGCTATCAAGGCTAATCATTCAACAATGGAAACGTAAGAAAAAACCATTCACCAGTTTCATCGTTAGCAATAGCTATGGTGTTTTCCTGTTGTGTCCAATCGTTATCTGACTTAGCTTGCATCGTGTACATCGTTGCAATTAGCAGCCTAAGTATAGAACACTAATTATTGAATTCGATTTAATATGAGCTATTTTAAATAATTCTGATTTTGATGAAACAAATACAAAAAGGAAGAAAGGAAGATTTTAAGTAGATTTACTCAGACAAGTTAAAGTTACAGGGTATAAATTGATATAATTTAACAAAAAATAACTATTTGTTTAAAATTTAATAGAAAAATAATGATTAGAAGATACTGGAAGATATGGTCATCTGTTGCCTTATTAATATTGACTATCTCTGCTTGCTCAAATGGAAGAATCCAAGATACTAAAAGTAATACTAATAGTCCTGATAATGAGTTTGAATATCAATTAAATTTCTTTTTACAAGATGCAGATAGTTCAGTAAGAGTTGTATATCAACAAATTTTTGGAAAAGATAAATCAATCCAAGAAGCTAAAGAATACTGTATTAAACTTGATCAAGGTAAAAATGCTTTGAGCTTAATGACTGATAAATATGATGAATTAACCCAGAAAGTCAAGGAAAATAAAATTACTGAAAGAGAAAGTAATGCAATCCTTAAGGTATATTCTACAATACACTGGACAGCACGAGATGTATATTGTCCTCAACATAGAGACAAACATCAAATACATTTAAATGAGCGTTTCAACTAACTAAATTAAATTATATTTAATTATAATTTAATATTTCTCCTATTGAATAACTCCCAGATTAACTTTATATTCGATAGGTAGAAATAACATGAGAAATAAAATTTAAAATACTTAATCGTATTTAGCCGCAAGTACACTAATCCTAATCAACTATAACTTAGCTTAACTAATATCGCATATATAATATATGGATTAATCCATATATTAATAGATATATAACCTATTTTTCTTACTGTAGATAATGTACGATAATTATTATATTTAACTTATCATCTTAATCATAAGATAGGTAGATATAGAAACAATAATAGTGGCGATCGCATAGGACATAACTGTAAACACTGGATTGAGTAATTAAATAACCATCATTCAATCAACTTTGGTGGTTATTTTAATAGTTTATCTATTTTCTATGGTGTAGAATTTAAACGTTAATTGAATGTAGGTAACGGCTTGTCTTTAGGTTAATTTACTAATTAGCCAACATTGAGGAATGAGTAAGAAAAAGTTTGTTTTTTACTTCTGAATTAAGTTATCTATTTAAACTCTACCATATTTTTATTTCTTTATTTATTTCTGTAACACTACCCACAAAAAAACCACTAGACCTTCATCTAGTGGTGAAGCAATGGTTAGAAGCTAGTAAACAGTCTTTTACGCATATTGTAGCTTGAATACTTATCAGCACGAGTTTGACGTTTGATTCTATTGAGTTTTACCTTTCTGTTAATTTGGAATTCGTTATCTATCTCTCTCTGTTTATCATTTAATAACATTTCATTTCTAGATGCTTTTAATTCTTCCTTAGCAGCAGTAAATAAGCTATGTAATAGCATTCCATTGATAAGAGGAATACCTAATTTTACTGCCTTATTACCAGCATTAATCATACATTGTAGAACTGTTGTAAATTCGATTGGTTCGTATTTAGAAAGTAACCCTATATGGCAGTATTCTAATAATTCGTAAAGTAGCAACACACTACAATCATACGCATAGTTAATACGTACTATACCTTTACTATCTTTATACGTTTTCAGTAACTCGACTTTTCCATCTGATAACAATGCTTGAAATATACTTGCAAGCTCATCACGTCTTGTAATGTATGTGTATTCTTCTAAATGTCCACCTTTAGGGAATAATAAGTTGGAATAAGTTTCAATTTTTAATATTAAGTCATAACCGAATGAGTAGACTATAGCAGGATGCCAGATTTCGATTTCAGCTTTTACATAATTGCCTGAAGCATTTTGGATACGTGAGTCAACTTTGATAAACTCATTAACCATAAAACTAAACTGAATAGCTGTATTTTCATCAGTATTGATTTCAGTTACCACTTTGCTACTGATAATAACCTTTTTTACACCACCTCTACTAGCATATTGAATAGCTGGGAAAATATGATTTAAATATAGTGGTGATTTGAGTATATCGCGCTCGACATTAAATAAACCAGAAGCATTAATATTTGAGGATTAATGTTTTTATTTGATTTACCCTTAGTACCATCTTGAATAGCTGCCAAGAATATTTGTAGTGGTGATGGAGACTTGGTATTTACTATTTCAGGTTCAAATAATTGAGAAATATTAATAGTTAATGAGTTAATACTTTTACTATTATCTAATGCTCTTATCCAAGGATTAAGCATAATTATTTTGATAGCACGATGACAAATTGAATCAATATCATTTTTTGTAAAGTTTTGTTTGTTCAATCGGTATATACAATAATATATTATGTATTGCAGCAATCTATTACTAGATTTAACGCACAAATAATCTATTGCCTCTAAAGCTATTTGCTGTTGAAGTAAAGGTTGTTCATTTTTGAGAAAAACACAGTACACATCCATTTGTTTTTGATGAGTTAGAAAGTATTCTATACAATCATTGGCAATATTATTAATCGCTTGATTATTATCACGTTTGATTGCATCAATCCAGTTCTTAAATTTAACATCATCAACAATTTTTTCTTGCCCAACATAAATCATACTTATGAAGTGCTGTTGAAATATCTCTAATCTTTGTCCCCTATCTTGAATAAAACTATTTATTTGTGTATTATTACTATAAATTGATGCTCTCAGTTCACATTCTTCTACTTGTTTAGGATCTGTACCTGGAAAGTGAGCAAAATGAGGTTTTCTAGTACCACCTTTTTTTAAACGCACAGGTTCACCGCAAACAGGACAACGTAACTTTAAATCGTTATAAGAAAAAAAGTTACATTGCTCTGGATAAACTCTTTCACCTGGTTTATACATCGAGATTGCAAATTTCATATTCAATTGATCCTCGTGATACTCTCATTATTATGAGAATAACTGTTAATACTTAGGATATGCCTGAGTAAAGTTACTTATTATACTTGTGTCTGTCAACATATTTCTTTTTTGTGCTTGTAACTGATGTAACTAGAATGTAACTCACTAAAATTATAATAATGGCTGAAAACCTTGCAATAACTAGGTTTCAAATTAATGTGTAACTGTAACTGATGTAACTGACTTTTATTAAACTCTTTAGTAGATATGGATGAATCAAGAGTCAGTACAGATATTGAAGAAAAAGTTTATAAATTATTGGTTACATGGTTACATGGTTACAAAAAAGCTGAAACCCTTATATAATAAGAGTCTCAGCCTGTAACTAAGTGTAACTGAATTATTAGCTGGCTACTTTATCTAAGATATTATTGATAATTGGATAATAATATTTACCCACTTTACCGTTGACTCTAGTAGTATTCTTAGGTTTTTCAAACCCTAATGATTGTAGTATCTCACTTACTCTATTTTCATCTGAACGTTTCCAGCTTTTAGGTTCTTTATTGAGAGCCATAGTTAGAATATCAGATAGAGTAAAAGGTGTTGTTTGATCTAATGCCCAATTAGTTACTATATCTGTCCACATATCTTCAACTTTATGCTTGCTGGAGTTAATAGAATTACTTAATTCTTGTTCAGTCTCATTCAAATAAGTAGAATAGTTATCTTTATATGCTAATACTGCTGCCGCCCAAACTAAATCTCTATTTTGCTTAATCCAATCAATATCTATTTTTTGATTAATTTCAATAATCCAAAATCTTCTATTACCAGTAGGATCGTGTAAAATTTTATCTTTATTAGTAGTACCTACAAGAATAAATTGTCTTTGTAACGTAACATTAGTTGCAGCATAAGGTTTTCTAAATGAATCTGATTGTTTAGTGATAAATGCTTTAAGCTTAGACATAGTGTAAGGTTTGATTGTCTCTTCACATTCTCCTAATTCAAGAATCCATTTACTATGACATACCATTAATTCATCTTTATTATAATTAGCGAAATTGATGGTTTCAAACCAATCTGTACTAGCTAATTCTCTAAAGAAAGAGGTTTTGTAGAATCCTTGTTTTTCACTGTTAAGTATCAACACAGAATCATGTTGACATCCAGGTTCATATATTCTTTTGACTGCTGCTACTAAAGTTTTAGGTAAGTATAGTGCCTCAATTGAATCAGGGTCGATATGCAAAACTTGTTCATTAATGTATCTGAATAAGTTCTTATAGTTTGTATCTTGATAGTTAGAAAAACATTCATTTAAATAATTTTCTATGGGAGAGAAGGGATTATTAAGACTGCAAAGACGGGTTAGCTCATGAATGTATTTATCATTATCCAAAATTACATTGTGTTCTTTTGCAACTTCAGCGCGGAATTTAGCAATATCAAATAATTCCCCATCTAGATAGACATCTTGATTGGTTTTGTGCCAGCTTAATCTAGAGATAAATTTTTCTTCTATGATTTGTCTTGTTTGATTATAATCAGTCATAATTAAAATATAGATATATAAATAATGGGTCATAGTAATTAAAAGCATTAGGCGGCTGAATCTAGTGCTTTTAATTTAATTACATAAGTTATCAATTACATAGTTTTGCTTGAGGCATTCTATAACTAACTTCCTTATTAAGCTTGTATTTGTAAGCTTATGGAGTTTTGCTATATTGACTAACTGCTCATAATCTTTATTATTTAATCGAGTACTAACTATATGGCTTAGAGGTTTATCTGTGATTTTTGGCATTGTTGTTATGGTTAATAATTAATTTGAATGGACACGACTTAACCAGACTTCCTAAGAATGTGTGGTTAGGTACTATTCAATTTTCAAGGTTCGTTAGGTGATCTTTTTTGGCTTCCATACGAATATTGTAGACGCAAAAAGTTGGTGTGTCTCTATTTTTTAGAAATTAAATGATTGCATTTGCTTATCATTTTATATAGTATTTTTTGGATTTTACTTATTGATTAAAATACCTGTATTCCTTGATTTGTTATTGATGCAAACAAGGTAAATAACTGAGTATAGTTAGCCATGTTTTTCTTACTGTTATGACTTATTTATAAAATAAATTAAATGATAAATTAGTTCGTATATTTATCTGGATTATTACTAATCTAGTTCAAAGTATTTAGATTATTTTAATTAATCTATTACCAAATACTTTATCTAAACTAAAGTTAGATATATTAGTTAAGGTAGCTCTTCATAGTTAAGCTAACTGTATTTAAGATAGTTATATGAAATATTACTTAAAACATTTCCTTATCTATTCCTGATTAAATTATTCTAAATAAGGTAAATACAATTAGTTGTTAAACTGAGTTGTCCTAGAGTAACTTGTTTATAGTAATTTAGTTAATGTTTAGAGTGCCGTTAGATGAAATAACTATTAGCTGTTACATGAGGTAAGAAAAAAGGATAGTATTGTGTGTTTACTATCCCTTGCTACTATATGTATTATGAGTGCTGGTAGTGCGAGTATGATGAATACAGTTATAACTCTGGTACTTGTACTTGTCTTATTGTCCCTGCATAGTGTTTCATGATTATCTCTGGTGAATTACCTACCCATTTAGCAACCTGTACTACACTGACACCAGCTTCTAAGCAATTTGTGATAAAGGTATGTCGTGTATGGTACTGAGGACGGTAAGGAATATTTAACTCAGATAGTACAGTTTTCCAAGCTCGATTAAGGAAGTTGTGAGCATCAATTAAACCACCTTTGGGTGCTTTAAAGACTGGTGTATCTGCATTAGAATTACTTGGTTTAATGGAAACTAACAACTCTTTAAGTGATTGATTAACAGGAAATTTGCGACTTTTATGAGTTTTGGTATCTTTACGATTCCCTTCTACTACAGCTTCACAGAAGGTAATTAGAGTTAGATTACTATTGATGTGACCCCAAGTTAAACCTATAGCTTCAGAAGTTCTACAACCTGTCATGAACAAAAATCTAACGTAGTTTGTATAGTGGCTGTAGTATATATTTCTCTCAAAAGCCGTGATAATTTGTTCTTGCTCACTTTTGTTAAATAGGTTGATAGTTTCATGGTGTATAGCTACTTTTACCTTCTGTGACATCCCCACAAAGGGGTTACTACTAATCAACTCAGAATCTATTGCCCAATCACAACAAGCTTTTAATTGAGTCAGGACACGCTTTGTTGCATTAGGTGTTAATGTCTTGAGTAAGAAGTCCCTGATTATTACAGGTTCTGAAAGCTTCTGCGTTGGTAAACTAGCAATGTGGTTTTTAGTTTTCTTATAATCCTTGTTAATAGTGGTTACACTCAAAGTCTTAGACTTATAATCTGTGTACTTATCCCATAACTCGATCAATGTTGTTTGTTGCTGATCTTCTGTTATGGGTGCAACCAGAGTTAAATGAGTTTGGGGTTTATATTTAGCTAATGTGGGGTCAAAGCGTTCAAATGCAATATCTGATTCAATTTGCTTTGCTTTAGCTTCTGCTAACTTACGATTCTCTGGATTATCTGCCATTCCCAGAGTTAGATATTTTTGCTTTCCATTGTAAAGGTGACGTGGTAAACGTAGTCTGAGTCTTTCTTGAAATGATTCGACACCGACTGAACCTTTAGATGCTTTATGTTCTACCTTCATTACCATATTCTTGCCTGACTATGAAAACCTCTGCTCTACTACTATCATAGTCAATTCATAGTCAAAGTCAAGTTAAAAAATGCAAAAACCACCACTAGTTTTTCTACCGTTACTAGGGTGGTTTTCCTGAATCCTTGATATATCAAGGGTTTACTGCTGTGTTGTATGCCAGGAACCGGACTTGAACCGGTGACACGAGGATTTTCAGTCCTCTGCTCTACCAACTGAGCTATCCCGGCTGGGGCTTTATGTGAGCCACGATTAATAAATGTAGCAAAGATACAAGAATATAGCAAGGGGTTGGAGAAAAATAATTTATGCAGCTTTCAAACTCAACTTAAACCAAATGAAAACGGCTACAAATAGTAGGAATTGGACAAGAACAATACTTGGGCCAGAAGCAAGGTTGAAAATACCTGACACAATGATGCCAGCAATGCTGCTAATGAAACCAACTATCACCGACATGACTAAAAAGCGGCTAAAGTGGTGACTCATCAGTTTGGCGGTGGAGGCGGGAATAACTAAAAAGGCGTTCACCAGCAAAACGCCGACAGCTTTTATCGCTACAGCAACGGCGAGTGAAAGCAAGACCACAAAGGCGTAGCGGTACAATTGGACGGGAACCCCTTGAACCTGGGCAACATCCGGGTTAAGGGTCAATAAAATTTGCTGCCGCAGAGTTGATAGTAAAAATATGCTACCTCCCACAAGTACTAGCACCGTCAAAATCAAATCTGTGGTATCGATCGCTAAAATATCCCCAAACAGCACAGCCATCAAGTTGCCGCGATATCCTTTAATTAGGCTCGTGAGAATTAAACCGATCGCTAATGCCCCAGATAGCACTATGCTAAGTACGCTATCGCTTGCTATGTCGGTTTTGTCGATGAAGTAAAGAACAATAACCCCAAAAACTAACGTAAAAGGTAATAGCATCCAAGTAGGATTTACCTGTAGCAGCACACCTAACGCCACACCTACTAGTGCTGCATGACCAACCGCGTGGCTGAAAAAGGATAACTGGCGCAAGGTGACAAAACTGCCCAACATCCCGCCAAGTATTCCCATCAAGGCTGCACCTGCGATCGCACGCTGCATATAAGGGAATGTTAATAAGCTTACCAAGTCATTAATATTGGCGATCGCTAACCAATTTATCTGACAATCATTGAAGAAATTCATACTTATGGGCATTAATGTTGGTGCTGGTAGCGGCTGAAACCTGGGCCATAAGTTGCTAACAGGTTTTGCGGTGAAAGGGCAATTTCTGGCTTACCAGTACAAACAATGCTTTGGTTCAGGCAAAGCACGCGATCGCAATGGCGATTTACCATATCAATATCGTGAGAAACTTGCAATACTGTCCAACCCTCTTCGCGCTTTAATTCATTTAGCAAAGCATAAAAATCTGCTGCACCTTGCACATCAACACCAGCAAAGGCTTCATCTAGCACCAATAGCTTCCGAGGCATTACCAAACAATAAGCTAATAAAACCCGCTTGAGTTGACCGCCACTAAGAGTACCAATAGCTTGATGCTGTAAATGATAAGCATCAGTTCGCCGTAAAGCTTCTGTTTATCGTGCTGCCGATTTTTCGCGATCTTGTCTCCACAGTTGGGAAAAAAATAAATCCTTTTTTTTACCTTCTTTAGTCCATCCCAGTCCCACCAATTCGCTGACAGAAATGGGAAAGCTGCGGTCAAAAATAAAATTTTGTGGCATGTAGCCCAACGTGTGGCGTAAATTCCCCAGTCTGGCAATTGGACGACCCAATATTTCAATCGTACCAGCACTTCGAGGTATCAAATCTAAAACCGCTTTTACCAGGGTACTTTTGCCAGCACCATTAGGGCCAACAATAGCTGTATCTGTTCCTGGCAACAATTCAAAGGAAACGTCTCGAACAGCTAAATAGCTGTCTTGATAAACAGTTAATCCTTCTACTTTTAAAATAGCAATGTCATTATCCATTAGTCATTATTCATTTGGTGATTAGTCATTAGTCATTGATCATTTGCAAAGGACAAAAGACAACTGACAAATGACAAATCTATTTACACGTCGTTTCTAGAGTTTGCAAATTGGCTTTCATCGCCGTAAAATAATACTGCGAATCTGTTTCGCCATTTTCCAGAGAATCTAGAGTACGCAAATTTAATTTTAAGTCTTTGGAGAGGCTGGTTAGTAGTTTATTATCTACTCCTGGTTCGCTGAACAAAGCTTTAACTTTGTACTGTTTCACGGCATTGATTGCATTTTGTACATCCGTTGGTGAAAGCTGGTCTTCGGGAATTTCTACCACAGCTACTTGCTTGAGGTTATAGCGTTTAGCTAAATATGGAAAAGCATCATGAAAGGTAATAAAGGTGCAACTGGGATTTTTCTGCAAAGTCTGCTGAAATTCCCTGTCTAAACTTTCTAATTCTTTAATATAAGTCGTAGCGTTTACTTCATAAGTAGCTTTGTTCGCGGGGTCGGCTGCAATTAATCCATCCCGAATATTTATTACTTGTTGTTTTGCCAAAACTGGATCTAACCAAACGTGAGGATTACCTTGGGCGTGGGCATGGTCGTGACTGTGGCCTTTTTCCTCTTTCGCGGTTTTCACAACAGGTGAAATTTCATTTAAGGGTTTAATACCTTTACTGGCATCAATTTCGGCTAATTTGCTATTTTGGGCATTTTTGACAGTACCTTCTAGAAATTCCTCCAAACCTAGACCATTTTTTACTAACACATTTGCAGTAGCGATCGCTCTAACATTTTCTGGTGTCGCTTGGTATTCATGTACCTCCGTACCAGGTGGCACTAGAATTTCTACATCTGCTACATTCCCAGCTACTGCCTTGGTAAACAAATATATTGGCAAAAATGTTGTTACTACTTTAGTTTTTGCCAACTGCGCTGATGGGGTAGAGGCAGCTTCCTGCACTTGCGGCGACTCTTCGGAAGTCTTTCCCTGATTTGGGTTCGATTGGGTACACCCAGTAGCCATCGACAACATTAGCACAGCAATCATGGGCAAAATGCCGTTTTTTTGCCTGCCTGTTCTAAGCTTTCTGAAATTCATAATCACTATGTTTTCTCTTCAAAACGTATGCTTACTCTGCCTTTACCAGAATTCCTATTGACAATTAAGGCTATTCTAGATTTTATACTATAATAATTCTCATTCTCATTCAAGTAATATCATTCTCGGTTTCTTGTGTAATGAGTAACAAGAAAACTTTTTCAGGTGGTACAGCCCTCTGCAATTTAGTTTTCCCTGAATAATTAGGATTTATTGACTTTTTTTGTTAAAAGGTTTGCTTACTTCTGATAATATTACTGAAAAATATTCTCAGAAAATCCACATTAAAAAAACGTTCTTTGGGTGTGAATTGGAGATCAGTGTGAGGAGAAAAATGCAAAAATTCTGGAAATATCTACTAGTTAGTCAAGCAGTCTGCGGTGTCATGCTATTTGTTAATACTGCTGCATTTGCAGGAGAAACATCCAGCACGTCTGAAATCAATCAACCGCAAGTTTTAGCTAATCCAGAAACAGAAGATCAGATAACGGCGCAAGTTACCTCCGTGTCTCAATTTTCGGACGTACAACCTACCGACTGGGCATTTCAAGCATTGCAGTCTTTAGTTGAGCGTTATGGCTGTATTGCAGGATACCCAAACAGCACTTATCGCGGTAATCGGGCATTAACGCGATATGAGTTTGCTGCTGGTTTGAATGCTTGTCTTGATCGGGTTAACGAACTTATTGCTACAGCCACTGGCGATTTGGTGAACAAACAAGATTTAGCCACATTACAAAAGCTGCAAGAAGATTTTTCAGCAGAACTGACGACACTGCGAGGTCGTGTAGATGCAGTAGAAGCACGAACTGCTGAATTAGAAGCGAATCAGTTCTCAACTACAACCAAACTGCAAGGACAAGTTGTCGCGGTTATCAGCGATGTGTTGTCAGGAAATACGGTCAATGGTGCAGAAATTACAGAGGAGAATACAACTTTAGGGGTACGGGCACGGATAGAATTAGTTACCAGCTTCACAGGGCAAGATACACTGTTTACCAGAATCCAGGCTAATAATATTCTCAGCCCTGATATTGGTACGCCAGAGGGCAACTTATTTTTTGCTGGTGATGGTACCACTGATGCTGCTATAGATGCGTTGTTCTACAGATTTCCCTTGGGCGAAAAAACAGAGGTTATCGCTATTGCCAACGCAGGTGCAGCAGATGACCTTACCACCACTGTTAACATATTTGACGGTGATGGTGCTTTTGGTGCTTTGTCCACATTCGGTACACGCAACCCAATTTATTATCAGATAGGCGGCGCGGGGCTGGGAGTAACGCACGAGTTCAGTGACAAATTGGCACTGAGTCTAGGGTATTTGAGTGGTACAGCTAATGATCCTACGCCCAATAATGGTTTGTTTAATGGTTCTTACGGTGCGCTGGCACAGCTGACAGTTAAACCAAGCGATCGCATTACTCCCTCGGCTTTCCTGACCTCGGTAAAAAAGGTAACTTAGCAGGTATCATTGCTGGTGTAGAGCCGAGATTAACAAGTTCTAATATTGCAGGATTGGATAGCGATCCTGACACATCCTATCATCTTGAGGCGTTTCTACCAGTATAAGCTGAGTGACAATATCACCATTACTCCTGGAGTGATTTGGTTAACATCCCCAGATCACAACAACAATAACGATGATGTTGTTATTGGTGCATTGAGAACCACATTCAGTTTCTAAGTTTTTAAATTTTAAAAAAGACGCAAAGCATAAATTTGCGTCTTTTTTTTGTGTATGACTTCAAAAATAAAACTCAGCAAAAATGCTGAGTATGATATTTCAAAACACTATAAATATTTTCATATAGATATAAGAGGTCGTAGAAGCAGGAAAACGAAAACCTCTAATGAATTTAACCCAATGAAACAGAGTAATTTCCGCAATTACTTAAAAATCTCTCTTTTTTTGCATTTTTAGCTAGGGTTTGAAGTTACTAACTATAGCTGCTCTCAGTATTTGTAGTGAGTTATCGAATAACCAATGTATAACCGCTCTAAATACAAAAAGACCAGCCTCCCACAGCTGGTCTAAAAAATGTTTTTTTGCGTTGTCTTCTCAAGAGAGTTAAAACCCAATTGCGCGTTCCCAAAATGCAACGGGCAACTTTTCTTAACAATATTGTAACAGCCAACACAGATTTTTCTTGAATATTCATCAAAAAAAGATATGAACAAAGCTTAAAAGCTTCTATCTATCAGGATAATTTAGTAGATTGCAGGGCATAGATAGTACAGATGAGGGAGAAAATTTTACTTTGTCTCCCTTATCTCCATTCTTCCTGCGTCAGTCTCAACCGATCAATTTCAACTTGACAGACTACTGATGCTGGAAGCGATTTCTGCATCTGCTGATGTTTCGCCCACACGGAGGATTTTAGCCCCCAATTGCTGCAACTTCGCATCGAGTCGATCATAGCCGCGATCGAGGTGCTGTAAACCCTGAATTGTGGTTTTTCCTTCTGCCGCTAGTCCGGCAATGACTAACGCTGCGCATGCTCGCAAGTCTGTACCTAAAACTGGTGCGCCAGACAATTTTGGTACTCCCCGAACGAAGGCAGCATTGCCTTTAACACGAATGTCTGCCCCCAAGCGATTCAACTCTGAGGCATGACGCAAGCGATTTTCAAAGACGGATTCGTTAATCACACTGTCGCCTTCTGCCAATGTCAGCAAAGCCATAAATGGCGCTTGCATATCTGTGGGAAAACCTGGATGGTATTGAGTTTCAATATCCGTTGCCTTCAGGGTTTCTGCTGGCAGAATATGTAAGTGTTCAGGCTTGTCATCAATTATGGTTACTCCAATATCCCGCAGCTTGGCAATCACTGGTATGAGATGTTCTGGAGCCACTGGCGAGAGGATCAGTTCTGAGCGGGTAATTGCTGCTGCTAGCAAAAACGTCCCGGCCTCAATGCGATCGGGAATAATGCTGTAGTCAACAGAATGCAATTTGGGGACTCCTTCGATAATAATCCTGCTAGTCCCCGCGCCCTTAATCTTCGCTCCCATCGCGTTACAGAAGTTAGCTAAATCAACTACTTCCGGTTCTCTGGCAGCATTTTCGATGATCGTTTCACCCTCTGCCAGGGTAGCCGCCATCATCAAGTTTTCTGTCGCTCCCACACTGGCGATGTCTAAGTAAATCTTCGCACCTTTTAATCTCCGACTGCTGCCAGGGACATAAGCATTACAAATGCCATGCTCAATTTGTACTTCCGCTCCCATTGCTTGCAGTCCTCGCACATGCAAGTCAACTGGTCTTGCCCCAATAGCACAACCACCTGGTAAAGGCATCTGTGCTACTCCCAATCTTGCCAGAATAGCTCCAATGGCGAAAAAACTCGCCCTCAGCTGGGTAACTAGTTCGTAGGGAGCTTTTGATGTTTTAATCTCGCTGGCGTTGATGTCTAAAATGTCACCTTGCCGGGTTAATTGTACACCCAAAGCCGATAACACCTGACTCATCCGCTCTACATCCGCTAATAAGGGGACATTGCGGATACGACAATCGCCCGGACACAGCAAGGCTCCAGCCATGATTACCAGTGCTGCATTTTTTGCCCCGCTAATTTTCACATGACCTCGCAAAGGATGCCCACCCCAAATTTGCAAGACTGAGGAGTCTGCTTCTGGAGCAAATTTGGCATCTGGTAAGCTGGTAGAAGGATTGATAAGCCTACCTCCAAAAGTAATACGTATTTTATATGTTTGAAGTTGGTTTTGATTCTACAGTAAAGATTCAAAATGTCCACGTTTTAAGGCAACGTCTTGCATAAAAAAATTGCTTTTTTGATGAAAAATAAAGGCTGAAAATAAGTAATAGCAAGCTTTCTGAGCTTTTAAAAGATTTAACAAAAAAGAATGAATAGGTAGTGGTTTTAAGCAAAATTAAATACTCAGTAAAATAACTTAAGTGTTCTCTAAAAATTAATGCTGTACTGTTAAGTTAATATTTTGATTCGACCTAAGTAGGTAGGCATGATTAAATATAAGATGTCATTGCGAGTGAAGCGAAGCAATCGCAAAGTCTCTGGGATTGCTTCGCTTCACTCGCAATGACGGAACATATTATATTTATTTACGCCCATTTACTTAATACCCTGAAAAACTCGTTTACAATTTGAGCCTCTTAAACGAGGCATTATGTTTTCACTTGACAAAGGTAAAACATAACGCAATAATAGGAAATTGTCGATAAGTACAAGTGCCAGCGGAACTGGCGGAATTGGCAGACGCGCTAGATTCAGGTTCTAGTGCCGCAAGGCTTCCGGGTTCAAGTCCCGGGTTCCGCATATCAATTTTAGATTTTAGATTGCCAATTTTGGATTAATCTAAAATCCAAAATCTAAAATCTAAAATCGTGTTGACCAGTTTACAAAATTCCCTAGTTAAGCAAATTCGCAAACTCCACTCCACCAAGGAGCGGCACAAACAGCAATTATTTTTACTGGAAGGAACACACCTGTTAGAAGAAGCTTGTGCGGTAAATTACCCGCTAGAAACAGTGTGTTGTACTCCAGAATGGCAAGCAGCCCATCCTTCGCTGTGGGATGAAGCTTGTAGCCGATGCGATCGCGCCGAAATTGTCAGTAGAGAAATCTTGGATGCGATCGCGACTACAGTCCAACCGGATGGTGTGGTGGCAACGGCAAAACGAAAGGAACAGCAAACTCAACTACCATCGACTGGTTTAGTGCTAGCTTTAGAAACCGTGCAAGATCCCGGCAACCTCGGTACAATGATCCGCACTGCCGCCGCCGCCGGAGCATCGGGGTTGTGGGTAAGTGGAAATAGTGTAGATTTGGATAGTCCGAAAGTTCTCCGGGCTTCCGCAGGACAATGGTTTCGCCTAGCGACAGCCGTAACCGAAGATTTAAAAGCAACAGTCCAACAAAGTCAGCAGGCAGGAATGCAGGTAGTAGCAACCTTACCCAGCGCGACTTTAACTTATTGGGAAGTAGATTGGCGAAAACCCAGTCTGATTTTACTGGGAAATGAGGGTGCTGGATTGTCAGCAGAATTAGCAGCGATCGCAGACCAACAAGTAAAAATTCCTTTGAGTCCTGGGGTAGAATCCTTGAATGTAGCGATCGCAGCCGCTTTAATGTTGTACGAAGCTCAACGGCAACTAATTTGTCAGTAATAAATTTTAACTTTTTACCCCAATTTAGTTTTTGTTATTTCGTCGAGATATTTTTCAATATCAGCAACTGCGTCCTCAAGAGCCTCTAAATCAATATCTGTCAAGTCTTGATCGAGTTCGATCTCAGTAAAAGTACTAGTATGCAGTTCGGGTATCTCTTCTTCCTCGGTTGAAATTTCTTGTAAGATATCCTCCAACTGTTCGAGGGATTCTTGAAACACTTGATCGGCGGCGCGGCGCTGTTGTGGCTGACTTTGCTCCATAAGATTAATTTGAAAATCCTGATTTTCTGATTTAATTTTGATTCTGATTCCTACAGATTTAAATTTTGCACTCATAACATCATAGTTGGGTGCTGTATCAACTTTAGCAGTGGTTATCAAGAATATCGATAGCTGTCTCCAAATGCTAAGACTTGAGATTTATGGCGATCGCTACGGGTACACTAAATCAAGTTTGGCTAGGTTTAGGTAAGTTTTTTGAAGAAGAATTCAGAAGTCAGAATTCAGGAGTCAGAATAAAGACGCTCGAGTACTCGCTTGCCCCCGGCGCTATCCACCACTCGTACAGAATTCATACCTGTTTTCTGACTCCTGACTCCTGAATTCTGTTTAGATAAAACAGGTCTAATACTTAATTTGATAGACTATCCTAAATTTGAAATTATAAAAACTGGTAGCTCAGGGCTGATAACGAAACTATGAGTGAAGCCTTATTCTGTATCGAAAATTTGCGAGTTGCCTATCCTGCGCGGAGTGGAGAAGAAGCAACCTGGGCGGTTGATGATGTATCTTTTACCTTGCAACCAGGTGAAAGAATGGGATTGGTAGGAGAGTCGGGTTGTGGTAAGTCAACTATAGGACGGGCAGTAATGCGTTTACTACCAGCCTCTAGTCGGATTGAGGGACGGGTGACATTTCAAGGACAGTCGGTGTTTGACTTAATGCCTAACCAGTTGCGGAAATTTCGGGGAGAGGCGATCGCCTTAATTTTTCAAGATCCCATGACACGCCTCGATCCGTTGATGACTATTGGTAAGCATTGTATCGAAACCCTCCAGGCGCACTCACCAGAATTATCAACGCGGGAAGCTAAAGAAAAAGCACTTGCTACCTTGGCAAAGGTGAATATTCCCGTTAGTCGTTGGAATCAGTATCCTCATGAGTTTAGCGGTGGAATGCGCCAACGGGTAGCGATCGCCTTAGCTTTACTCCTTAATCCCAAGTTGATTGTTGCCGATGAACCCACTACCAGTTTAGATGTCACCGTTTCCGCGCAGATATTGACAGAATTAACTCGCCTGTGCGGTGAAGAAAACATGGGATTGTTGCTGATTTCTCACGATTTAGCAATGGTGGCTGAGTATTGCGATCGCATTGGCGTGATGTACAACGGCAAGATGGTCGAAATGGGTGCTACAGAAACCGTATTTAGGCAACCTCAACATGAATACACGCGATCGCTCCTAAAAGCAGCTTTACATATTCAAGCGGTAAATGATAGTGGAGAATTGATAATTGCCAATGACGGAGAAAAGCAATTACCGATTATTAATCAGCAATCTCCAATTTTGAGTGTTACAGAACTCAATCAACACTACACCATCGAACCTAACTTTATCGAACGACTATTTAACACACAAGCACAGACAATTAAAGCAGTAGATGGAATCAACTTAGATATTTATCCAGGAGAAATTCTCGGCTTAGTCGGCGAATCAGGTTGTGGTAAAAGTACACTATCACGAACAATATTGCAACTAATTCGTCCCACTAGTGGCAAAGTTGAGTTTTTAGGACAAGATTTAACTAAACTGTCGCGTCAAGAAATTCGTTCTTCACGGCGACAAATACAAATGGTTTTTCAAGACCCTCATGCTTGTCTCAATCCAGCGATGACAGTGGGACAAAGTATCGCCGATCCTTTATTTATTCACAATTTAGCCAATCCTGCTAAAGCAAAAGAACAGGTTTTGTGGATGCTAAATAAAGTTGGTTTAACACCGCCAGAAGTGTATTATGAGCGTTATCCGTCAGATTTGTCTGGTGGACAACAACAACGAGTAGCGATCGCTCGTGCTTTGATTACTCACCCTAAACTCTTAATCTGCGATGAACCAGTGAGTATGTTAGACTCCAGTGTGCAGTCGCAAGTGCTAGATTTGATGTTGCAATTAAAGGAAGAGTTTAAGCTAACTTATCTATTTATCACTCACGATCTTTGGCTAGCTCGATTTTTGTGCGATCGTATTGCCGTGATGAATGGCGGAAAAATTGTCGAACTTGGTCTGACAAAAAAGATTTTTGCCAATCCTCAGCACCCTTATACCAAAACTTTACTAGCTGCTGCTCCCTTACTAGCACGCGCTTAACTAAAAGACTTCCAGTAAAAAAATACTCCATCGTAGTAAGGGCGTAAAGCTTTGTGCCCTTACAAATCTACAAATAATTCGGGATAATTTATTTTTTGCAAGTCCCTAAATAAAATCAGAAGTTGGAAGTTTTAAACTCCTAATTCTTCACTCCTAACTCCTAACTATCTTCCCTCGCCTCAAGTAATTTAGTTGTTTCTCCACTCGAACCGTATAGTTCAACAAACCTTTTAAACAGCAACGCACTCTCGTGATTTGAAGTCCTACTTAAATTAAATAAACGCTCTGTATTTCAATACCGTTCAGTTAAGGCTAAAACTCTGTTATCAAAGTCAACTTTTTAACGTAGACGCTTCGGCTTGCCGCAGGCTACCGCCTTTTCGCCAACGCGTAGCGTCTCGTAGAGAAGGCGCAGAGAAGCCAGTGCATTGGGCGGGTTTCCCGACTTGAAGCAACTGGCGCGACGCAGAGAGAAGAAAGAGAAGGAAAAAATTGCTTAACTGAACTGTATTGCTCTATATTTTTCTCACTTAAAGCTCTTAGATACGGCAAATCTTAAAAGAGTGTCAAACAAGAAGCAAAATGCAAGATTATTTGTAATAATGGCTTTGGCCACTCTAGGTCACTATAAATATCTATAAACAACTGATGTTCTGAATCATTTAAACGGAAAGCATGAAATAGTTCTAAATCATTGCTATTAAAGCTTTCTTCCTGCTTGAGATATAGCCAATTTACAAAAAAGAAAAAGGCTGTAAATAGTTTAGTTGAAATAGTTCTATAGGAGATAAATAACCCATCATTTTTGAGCCAAAATTATAATCATGATCATGCCCAAAATTGATGAAATTATCTTCTTGAGTACCTGTAGCTAAATTTAAAGAACTAAAAATTTTCACTTGATTATATCCCAAAACCCACAACAATTTACTGGTTAAAGTAATAATTGTTGAATCAATAGGACAAATTGCATATTTATCATGTAATTTTTTCTTAATTTTATTATGAGCTAACTCATTTAATTTCTGATAAATTTCTTGGAAGGGTTTTTGTGAACGGTGAGAATTGGCTTTGGAAAAAGTAGAAATATCTATTTCAAATCCTGTATTATTTAATCTTTTAAATAAATCTCGCATACTGGTTAAACTGTTATCCAGGGCATAGGACAGCCAGCACTCGAAGAACAGACGACTGTTCAATACTGGATAATCGTTTTTTGGCAGTCTTCTTCAGAATATCTTTGACAATTTTGGGGAATGAATTTATAATCACAAATTAACTAATATATTCTAATCTTTCGCCCAAAAATACCATATTTTGGGCTATTTTTATTTGATTTTTCTTAACATTCAACATTTCTGATTTTTATGAACTATGATTGTAAATGCCATGAACAAATAATCTTATTGTACTTCTAACCAACAATAAATATTCCTTATAAATCAATTTATGCACTGGTTTTAGTAATCTTTCAATACAATTTTGAATATTATTTTATGGTTATAGCCATTAATTTAGCATTGTAAGTACTGAAGAACCATATTTTTTGATAATTCCTCTATTCAATAAGCGTCAACTTTAAGTTAACTTCACTAAAAATTTAAATTCAATAAACAAATTTCCTCCGGAAAATTACACTTTTCTAGGAAAATAAGAGTGTCGGGGAACTTGAATACTTAGGTATAGTCAAAATAAAAATGTTTAGACAGTACTTTATTGATCGTAGTTTCAGAGTCTCAGGTAAATATGCTTAACAAAAGTTTGTCTAAATTCCTAACTCAGCCAGTTGTGGGTATGGCTTTGTTAACTGCTGTCAATGCAGCTGTGTCATCTGCTAGTCTAGCTCAGGGACAACAATTACCACCAACTACACAACCACCAACCACGCAAACACAAATAGATACGAATTACTCATTAGGAGGCGGGGATCTCATTCGTGTAAATGTATTTGAAGTACCTGAGTACACAGGTGAATATCAAATTCCCCCAGGTGGAGCAATCAACCTACCTTTAATTGGTAGTGTGTCAGTCCTGGGACTAACAGCTGAACAGGCATCTGACGAAATTGCTAGAAGATATGCTCGCTTCCTCAAACGCCCCTTGATCTCAGTCAATCTATTATCACCTCGTCCCATCAATATTTTCGTTGCCGGCGAGGTGACACGTCCAGGAGCTTATACTCTGAGCTTGAGCGGAGGAGCCGGAAACAATCCAGGCGTACAATACCCGACTGTATTAGCTGCATTAACAACAGCGCAAGGGGTAACTTTAGCTGCGGATGTAACTCAAGTTCAATTACGACGTAAAATAGGACGTTCTTCAGAGCAAACCGTCACCGTTAATTTGAAGGAACTCATTCAAACAGGCAGGTTATCACAGGATATTACCTTGCGGGATGGAGATACTATAGTTGTGCCGACTGCAACCAATTTCAACGTGGCAGAATCCCGCAACTTATTTGCAGCTAACTTTGCCGCCAGCCAAACCACACCTCGCACAGTAACAATTATTGGTGAAGTTAACCGTCCCGGTTCGTATCTTGTCACCCCAGGCAACACAGATAACCAGCAAGGCGCAGCCAATACTGGCGCTGGCAGTCCCACAGGTCTACCAAATGTAACGCGGGTAATTCAACTAGCTGGGGGAATTACAGCACAGGCTGATGTTCGTAATCTCAGGCTACGCCGACCTACAAGAACTGGTTCAGAACAAGCTATAGATATTAATCTTTGGCAACTATTGCAGAGTGGTGATGCTAGTCAAGACATCATCGTACAAGACGGAGATACGATTGTTATTCCGACAGCGACTGAAATCAACCCGGCAGAAGCAACTCAATTAGCTACCACTACTTTGTCTCCTACACGAATTCAAGTTGGTGTAGTAGGCGAAGTTAAAAACCCAGGGTTAACAGACGTTCAGCCAAATAGCTCTTTAAATCAAGCTATACTCGCTGCTGGCGGATTTAATGATGCTAGAGCTAGTAGTGATGCTGTTGATTTGATTCGCCTTAACCCTAATGGATCTGTCACTAAACGTATAGTAAAAGTGGATTTCTCGGCTGGGATTAATGAGCAAACCAATCCCATACTCCGTAATAATGATGTTGTAGTAGTAAATCGATCTGGTTCAGCGAAGACTGGCGATACCGTAAACACTATAACTGGCCCTTTAGGTGTTATCTTTAATCTTCTGAACTTGTTCGGACTCTAATTGTAAGATATAGATGCAAATTAGGGATGTTGGTTAATCTTCTTCGTCCCTAAGATTGCACTATCCCTGAATCAAAGTAAAGCTCAATAGTTAAGAGCTATATATAGATAGCGTTTTTTAGTCTACTGAAGTGGGTAACTAAACTCTTTTGGATATTTTTTAAAAACACATTATTCAATACTCCGGACAATTTTTAGTTGAGGGAATAGACAAGAAAGCTATCGAGCCATTAAGGTGCTGATTAGAAAAAACTTGCACCGATTCGATAGCCATATGGAAATTGTACAAAGCTTACTGAGCAAAATGGGGATTTTCCACAAACCGCAGATCAAAGCATTGACAACGCTGTTTGCCACGATTCTAATTGCCTGTGGCAAAGTAAACTTTAGCAACTTGAGTCGTTACAGCCAACGAACAGAGAGAAGTTATCGCCGACAGTTTAAAAAACAGTTTGATTTTGCTCAGTTCAACGCGGAAGTTATCATTGCAGCAACGTCTGAAGATCACTCAATGATTGCCGTGATGGATTGCTCATTCATTGCCAAAAGCGGGAAAAAAACCTTTGGCCTTGACCAATTTTATAATGGCAGTCACAATCGAGTCGAGAGAGGATTAGAAGTGTCCTTGGTGGCGGTAGTAGACGTAGAAACTGAAGTGGGCTATGCCCTGCTTGCCGAACAAACCGTATTCCAAGGCGAATGTCCAGACCTGACGCGGATGGACTACTATCTCCACCACCTGGAAATTGCTCAACCTCAACTACCTCCCCAAGTTCGCTACCTTGCTGTGGATGGAGCATACGCCAAGGAACCATTTGTCACGGGGGTGAGGGCGCTCAAGCTGGATGTGATTAGTAAACTGCGGCGAGACGCGAATCTGCGATATGTGTTCGAGGGTGAACAGAAAGCGCGGGGAGCTAAACGCAAATATGATGGCAAAGTTGATCTAGCCGACCCTACTCGCTTGACTATGGTACGCGAACTGCAATCAAGGGTCAAACTCTATACAGCAATTGTATGGCACGTTTCACTCAAGCGCAAAATCCGCCTGGCTTATGTACTTGACCACCGTAAGCCTAACAAACCGAGTTATGCTGTCTTATTCTCGACAGATATCAACCAATCGGCAGACGAGATTTATCGTTTCTACAAACTGCGCTTTCAAATCGAATTTATTTTCCGTGATGCTAAACAATTTACTGGACTGAGTGATTGTCAAGCCCGTGATGTTAAAAAGCTTGACTTTCATTTCAATGCTAGTTTTGCCGCCTTAAATCTTGCCAAGCTTGATGCTCATCGACAGCAGGTGGGCCAAAAACCCTTTGTCTTTTCAATGGCGAGTGTCAAGCGACGGGCACTCAATGACCATTTGCTCGACACCTTTATTTCAACGTTAGGACTCTCCCCGACTGTAATTAAATCCCATCCTAACTACCAAAACCTACGTTCCTACGGCGTTATTGCTGCCTAATTTTGTCCGAAGCATTGATTATTAAAAGCTTCTTCAATTGCTTTCTCGAAAAAAAAATAGATTTTGGGAGCAATAGAACGTAGTATATTCTTAGTTTTTGACTGCGAGTCGTTATACAGCCACTGAAAAAATTAGAGATCGATTCATCAGACATACAGTAGAAGTCTTTGATAATCTCAATGGAATTGACCCATCTTAGGTGGGAATTAGGGACTTGCAAGAAAATAAAGTACCAGCTAAACAGGGACAATAGTAATATCCCATTTGGGTAATGTTTCAGAACGCTGCCATTGGGGTTGGTATTGTTCTAACTCTTGCGAGAGAACCTTGATTCCTTTGTGATATGTGGTTTGAACCAGATGTACAATGGGAGCAATTCCTTTCCAAGTCATATTGGCGGCCCATTGTGCTGCGGCGGCAACAGAATCTAAAATCGCACCATTCCAATAGTTCTCCAAGGCAGCCCAACACCGCTCTATTGGATTGTACTTGCTATGGTAAGGGGGATAATAAATCAGTCGAATTTTTAAATTAATTGCACAAGACAACTCAACCATGCGTTTGATAAATTGTGTGCGGTTACTGCGAGTAGCGGCACCGCCATCAAGATCAATCACCCACTCATCAAGTTCCAGGTAATTGTGTTGATTCTCATGCCACCAAGCGGTTAAACAATCGACGATAAAATCACTGGTTTCCGCCGACTGACCCAAGTAAATCGATAGCTGGTCATTATGTGTATTGAGAATGCCAAAGGGAACTAAGACTGATGACCACTGTGTATCGTGGTCATCAGCAGCTTTCGCCTCCATTGTCCGAGCTTTACCGCCTCTAGAAAGGTTGCCAATCTTCACCTTAGCTTTAGTATCTATAGACACTCGCAACGATTTGGGGTTTTCATCTGATGCCTGATTCTCCCGGAACACATTCTCGAAAATGGCATCAGTTTGCGGAATCTTTTTCAAGGGTTTCGTTTTTTGTGTTTTTTTAGGCGATACCCTAAGCGATTGAGAATTTCTCCACAAGTTTGACGAGATGGCAATTCGCTCTCGTTATAGCCATGAACACTTACTAATGCTTCTCTTACTGCTCTGGCACTAATGCGGGCATACAGAAAGGTCGATTGAAATTTAGGGTCGGCTTGAGCTTGAGCATCCACCAATGAACGAATATCTGCTTCTAAGTTGGGCAATACCTCAATACTATTGTGTCGTCCCCTTGCCTGATAATTCTCTACACAGACTATCCCCGTCCGCCTTTCATGCAAGCCGAGTTGCACACTCTGGCGATTCCATCCCATAACGGTTTCTGCAATGCGTGCTGAACTATCGAAGTAATCTTCGGTAACTTTTGCCATGAAATCTCGTTTGCGATTGCTAGTCAGTTTCTGTGCTGCATCTTTAAAGGTCGATTTGATGGTGTCGGTGAGCATGAATTGAGGGATTCCCATTCTAGATATTTAAACTAGGCGCGGACAGTTCACCGCTTCTTCTCTTCTAGAATGGCTGGTATTTTATTTTCTTGCAAGTCCCTTAAGTCATTAATTCGAGTCGAAAGAAGTGGAACACGAGGAAGTAAACTATTGCTCAAAGATTTTTCTGTCATGATATTGACAAACTTCTTGCCCTTTATGCGCCATCATTATATTTTTTAAGCAATATTACTTATTGACAAGTTTTGCAAACTTTAGTTCTCTCACAGAAAATTCTTAATGTGGATTGATAAGCTTTTGCAAACCTTATTATAAGTACTCAAATTTATTATGATAATGAGAATGCTTTAACAGACTATAACGATAAAAGCTAGATTATAAGCTACTTTTGATCATTTAGTGATTCTTATTATCATAAGAATTATTTAAGTAAATTAACTAATTGATGACAGATATACTATCTTGACCACAGATACCGCGTATACACAGTAGAATGATTTCGAATTGGAAATTACACCATTTGTACTGTTGTTTAGTGCCCATTAATGAAGTAACTCTGGATACTGAGAATTTTCCTTCAGTACTTTTACCAGATATTTGCCATTTATTGGAACACCAGCTAAAAAAGCAGTTCAGCTAGATTTACGCGAAAATTCGCAGGCGCAAACCTAGAAAACTGTGTATAAACTTACAAATGGCAGTTAAACGACTGTATCCAATACTGAGTTACTAACTAAGGCTAGAGTTAGTCACTGTCGATGATTGAGTTTTGCAACATACCCTATTTTTCCCTATGATGATTCATGGTTTCGGTTTTCTCAGTTTGAGCGCATCTCTTGTGCTTCCTTGGGCATTAACAGGTCTGGTTCAAGGAAAGGCAATAACAGAGTCTTTATTTAAAGACGTTCGCCGATCATCCACTGATCAGAAAATGCAACTACCTAACCGCAAGCTGATCAGTCAGGTTTCAACTGCGACAACATACTATGTTAGTGCTACCGGAAACGACAGAAATGGCGGACGCACTACCTCATCAGCCTTTAAGACAATTCAAAGGGCAGCAGACCTTACCAAACCTGGTGACACGGTAATGATTATGAACGGGGAATACAAGAATGAACCCGATCGTGGGACTGTACTAGGTATTAAACGTTCTGGAACTGCCAAAGCATGGATTAAATTTCAAGCATATCCTGGGCATTCTCCAAAAATTAAGCACAATACATGGAGTGGTATCTCTTTGGCAGATGGAGTTTCATATATTGAGATCAACGGGCTGGAGGTAATAGGGAACACTGCAAGTGTAACCCGTGCTTATGCATTAAGTCAGCAGTATAAGCTATCAAATCCACTTACAAACGGAAACTGCATACTCATTGACGGACGCAAACGTACTGTTCATCACATAAATATTCTGAACAACAAAGTGCATAACTGTCCAGGAGGAGGCATCGCAGTAGTTGCGGCTGATTATGTGAAGGCGGATAATAACACAGTGTTTAATACCTCCTGGTATAGTCCCTATGGTAATAGCGGCATTTCGTTCTTTCTGAATGCAGATTATGACAATAACCGGGGATACAAGCACTTCATAACAAACAACAGAGTCTACAATAACCGCCAGTACATTCGCACTCTTTCATCCAAAAGAATCTCAGACGGTGGTGGCATTATTGTCGATTCTTCACAAGGGGGTAAAAATGGTGGATACAAGGGACGGACTTTAATTGCAAACAACATTAGCTACAACAATGGGGGTCAGGGTATTATTGCTCATGAGAGTAACCATGTAGATATTGTCAACAACACGGTATATGGGAACGGGCAAAGCCCAGAGCTTTCAAAAGTGCAACTAGCTGCTGGTTATTCAAATGATGTCAAAATTTACAATAACATTATCCATGGTTTTCCTGGTCAACAGGTGAACAAAAACATGAGAAATAAGAATGTTATTTATGACTACAATCTTTACCCCAAAGGTGCCGTGAGTGTTGTGGGGGGAATTCACGATGTTGTTGGAGATCCACAGTTCATAAATCCCTCAGCTGGTGACTTTAGACTCAGATCAAAAAGTGCGGCAATCAATAAGGGTTACTATTGGAAGGATGTGAAAACTGATCATGCCGGAAAGCCTCGTCCTGCTAATAAGTTTACTATTGGGGCATACCAATAGAAGTAACTGTAATATTATGTCCTGCTATCTGCCCATAGTTTCGTCAGACTGAAGTCTACCCTTCCACAAAAAAATAAGCCTGCCCTTAGCAGGCTTATTTTTTTGTGGCTAATTAAACAAGCATGATATGTCCAGTTATGGTGTTCAGTTCACTTGTGAGACAAAATACCAGTTTATACAGAGCTTTTATCCGGAATACGTTTTTGTTGCTTAACTTCTTTTGTCAAATCTTGGTAAGTAAAGTATTCTTTAGCATGGTTGAAATAACTATTAGATTCATTTTTATCAATGATGCCATTAACAACTAAACCTAAAACGTTGTGACTGGATCTCTCGAGCATTTCTCGAGCGGCAGCTGCACTGTTAGAATCAATTACCCCAGGTCGGGCTACTAACAAAATCCCATCAGTCATTTGGCTTAAAGTCAAAGCATCAGCTGCTAAAAGGAGGGGAGGAGCATCAATAATTACAAAATCATAGTTATATTGAGATGATAAATTTTCAATTAGTGATGCCATCCGTTTTGAGTCAAGCAAAGCAAGCGGGTTAGGAGGTCTAACTCCAGCTGTTAAAACATCAAGGTTGTCCATTACCTTAGATACAGTAATGTCAAATTCAGCCTGACCTACAATAACTTCGCTTAAACCAACTGAATTTGTTAATTGCCACAAATGATGCTGAGAAGGAACTCGCATATCTGCATCAATTAATAAAACTTGGCGTCCTAGTTGAGCGATCGCCGCAGCCAAATTAGCTGAAACTGTAGACTTGCCCTCTTTTGGAACTGCACTAGTTACAACGATAGTTTTGAGTACTTTGTCTGAACTCAGGAATTTCAGATTAGCTTGAATCATCCGATACATTTCACTCGTCAAAGAGTGAGGAGTATCTCTGACAGCAATTTGTTGAAGAGTTGATTCTGCGTTTGAATAACGGGAACGAACCTTTTTAACAGATAAAGGCACAATTCCCAACAAAGGATATCCCAATACATCTCTTACTTCTTTAAGTGTTTTAAGAGATCTATCTCTCATAGATAAGAAGAGGACAGTTGTAGTGGCAAAAAATAAACCGAACATTACTCCTAGGACTAAAACAATTATTTTTTTGCCTATTACTGGATCTTTAGGTACTAAAGCCTGAGCAATAATCCGAGAACTAGCTGTATTTGTATTTTCAACTAACTGTAGTTCTTGAACCTTTTTCAATAGAGTTTGATAAGTAGATTCTGCAACTTCAACTTTTCGTTCTAACTCCCGCTGATTTTGTGCTAATTGGGGTATGAGTTTCACCCGCTGTTCGTAGCTAGAACGAGAATTATATAAAGAGGAGAGTTTTTGAGTTAAGCCAAAGCGCTGTATTTCTGATTGCAGAAAACTTTGTATCAGGCTTTGTCTGAGTTCTCCAATCTGCAATAGACTTTGAGGAAGTTGTCTTTGATTGCCAACAGTCTGACCAATTTGCTGTTGTAGGAGAGATTTTAAATTAGTTTTTTTTGCTTCTAGGTTAATAATTACGGGGTTATCATCTAGAAAACGGCTACGCTCAACGGCTAACTGCCGTTCAGTGTCTTGAAGTTGTGTTAGAACTGCCTGTACTGGGGGTGACTGACTGAGCGCACTCACAGCGATCGCTTGCTGAGAATTTAGCTCTACTTTTTGGCGCAGTTCATTTGTTTGGGCATTTACCTCATCTAGTTGAGCCTTAACAGTATTAATCTCATTGTCTAGATTTCCAATAGTCCCAACTGCTGATCTTGTTTCCTCCGATAAATCTGCAATCTGATTCTTTTGTTTAAATATACGTAGTGCTACTTCCGCATTATTAACAGCGGCTTGAGTTTTAGGAAGCTGTCTGGCCATAAACTGACGAGTTGCTCCTGCCTCGGAGCGATTTGTCAGAATATCATTTTCTAAATAAAAATTCATTATTGTGTTGACCACTGCCGCTGCTTCTTCTGGATCAGGGCTGCTATAGCTAATTCGCAATACATCTGTCCCACCAATAATTTTTAGGTTCAGGGCTTTTTGTAGCGATCGCACTTCCAGAGCTTTACCTTCGTTGTCTTTGAGTTGTAGCTTATCTATTGTTCGCTGCAACAAAGTAGGGGAAGAGATAACTTCTATCTGACTACTTATAGGATTTTGAGTTGCTACTAAGGGTTTTAAATCTCCTGAGTCTCCCCCTTCAGAGGAACCAGGCGAAAGATTATTTCCTCCTACTTTGAAAGAAGGAATTCTGAATAACAGCTTTCCTTCCGCTTCATAGTCTGACTTCATAAACTTTGTAGATATGGCACTCAAAAGAACTGTAGCCACAAATATAGTGATAGCAGGTACGCACCACCGCTTCAATATCAATAAGTAACGATTAAGGTCTAAATCAATAGATTCTCTAGATTCCATAGATTTTTCTGACATAAATCTTCCAAAGTACAGGTCTTAAGCAACAAACTAAAAATTGACTTATCAGAGTAATCACAAACCAGTGCAATTGACAAGCAAGACTAGTATGATTTTACAATATGACAATAGTATAGACCATCTAAGTTACAAATTTACTTCCCATTTAGGCACATTTATGCAGCAGCCATTTAAAACTTGCTATTGAGCGGCAACTTTGGTAAATATTTATTTTTGGGAAACTATGGTTATATCTGACAAAACTGGTCTAAATAACTTCATATCTGCATCCTTAGAGCTTTCATTTTGTAGTTACTAGCTGTTTATACCCAAATTATTGATCATCTGAATTTAACATTGAATTATACAAATCAAGTAGAGAAAGCCAATGATTCTTGATATCAAGAGGAAAAACACTTGTTCTCGCCTTAGTTCCTAGAGAAAGCCTCAAAGCCTCATTTTCAATTAAAGACTTCACAGTATCTGCTAACTCCTCAACATTACCTGGATTGACGATTAATCCATTTTCAGATTGAGTAACTATTTCAGGTATGCCTCCTACTGGTGTGACTACTACTGCTAACTCCCAAGCCATCGCTTCCAGCATTGATAATGGAAGACCTTCATTGTAAGAGGGCAATACAAAAACATCTGCTTCAGTTAAAAGAATATCACGATCATCTGACCCTATCCAGCCAGGCAATTTTATATAATCTTCTAGATTCAAGGTCGTAACTAAATTGCGTGCTTGTTCTATATCTCCATCTCCTGCCATGATCATACTTGATCTAGTTTTATATTCAGTAGGTAAAATAGAAAAAGCTTTTATTAAATCAAATGCTCCTTTACGTTGACCAATTCGCCCTAAAAAAAGTAAGTTGACTTTTTTAGAGACTGAACGGTGTGGAACTTCAGCAGGAATTTTTACTGGATTATAAAAAACTACAACTTGCTCGGGTTTAAGACCAAGATTTTCGATGTAGAAGCTTTTCCAACTTTCGGATAATACAATTAAGCGTTGGCACTTACAAAATATCCAATTCACTAATTTTTTTATCCAATTAGGAAGCCCAGCATAGAAAAGATGAAATTGGCTACCGTGAGCGTGTAGGATTATAGGCTTACTAAATATCCAAGCTAAAAGCGCCATAATCCCTTGCCGTAAAACACTGCCATGCTGTGAGATTTGAAGTTGAACAATATCAACCTCTTCGCTTGCTAACACCCACAAAAATTTACATATGGCTTTCAAAAATATTATTATTTTGATCGCTGTAGTTCCATCTTCGTAAGTAATAATATGACGTATATTGACTTCCGAAGGAGCATATTCTAAAAAAAGTTTTTCGTAATTGGAAATGCCACCCTGCTGAAGTAAGCTAGGGCCTAGCAGAATAATATTGATAGTTTTAGTCCGATGCATATTCTACATTTTTCCATAATTTAGCTATCTTTACAGAATTTAGCTATCTTTAGTTAATGCACCAATGAAATAATCCAAGGCAAATTTATTATTTTAATGTTTTTTCCATGATCAAAAGCAACACATAAAATATGAGTTTTAGAGGCTTTGCTTCAAAAAGGCATTAGCCTAAATCATAAAACGTTTATATCAATTTTAGTTCAGTGTAAATTACCACTATACATCCAATGATTTCATAACTTTTTTCAATACCTATATTATGGTTCAGTATTTTCTGTTTGATGGTTTTATTCTAATTTCATCTCTTAATTCTCACTGAGAGAGAGACTGCTACATAGAGCATCCAATTCAAACTATTAGATTCCAGCAATGCAGATTCAGTAGTACTAGCTAAAGCTATATATGTCATGTGTATAAGTGGCCAAACATCTAATGCTGTTTTACTACCACGCACGCAAGCGAATCCTCGCACATAACTGCGCCAAAATCCTAAAAAGAATAACCCTAACCCTAAAAAGCCCAAATCTACGCAAAGAGCCAGATAACCATTGTGGGGGTGGCTTACCGGCCATCCAACTATGCGCCAAATATAAGCAGATTCGCCATCCCATCCGTGCCAGAATCCGCTATAACCATAACCAAGCCAAGGATGTTTCCAAATCATATCGATCGTTAATTGCCAGATGTCTGTTCGACCCGTGAGTGTCGAATCTTTCCCAATTGCACTGAACAGGACATTAGCATTATTAGAAAACCAAAAATATAAACTTTGGCTGATAGTTGCCATCATTATTAGAGTTGGTATCATAACCTGGTATGGCAAACGCCAAATTAGGAAAGTAAAAAATGCAAATATTAAAATTAATAAATTAAGTAGAGATGAAGTGGAAGCGGCAAGGATTAAGAGTAGTATTGATAAGCTAAACCCGACCCAGAAAAGCCAACTACGTCTTCGAGCTTGATAACCAAGAATAAAAAAAACCATACTACTTGTTACCATTTTAGCTCCCAGACCGTTTTTGTGGGTGAAAACTCCACGCCACTTTCCGCTACCAATGTCGTTTTGTATCCCGTATTTAGGCAAGGCTATAGCAAAAATGAAACTCAAAACTATAATAATACCAAAGTTCAAAGCAAGTAAATTTAATTGCTGTTTTAAGGTATACCTTGATGCAAAATACAGACCAAATAAGCTGGAATTAATTAGGGTAAAACTATCTTTTAATGTTGATGATGGGGAAAAAGACCAAGCAATAGAAACAACTGTCAACATAACCAAAGAATAAAGCCAAATATCTTTAGCTTGGACAATAAAATAAAGAGTTTTCTTCCAACGCAAAACTAGTAGAAATAAGGTAACTGCGTAGATGAAGAAAAAAATTATCCGAATTAAGGAGCTATCATATTCTACTATATCACTCTGTCCTGCTCCTCCTGACAGAATGACAGTTAGGATTGCCCCTGAATACATCAGCAAAGCTACAATCGCGAATCCATTTTCCCCAAAAATTAGTAATTTTTTCATAAATTAACTAATATTTATATTGATTTCTCTATGATAAATTTCAGCTGTTTTAGCAGCAATATTTAACCAATTTAAATCTTGCTGGCAACGAACTCTTGCAGCAGTTTGCATACGTTGTTGCAAATCGCGATCGCTTAACAAACAAATTATGGCATCAGCTAGCGCTCGAACATCGCAGGGTGGAACTAACAACCCATCTTCTTTATCATGAACTATTTCACTTAATCCCCCAACATCAGAAGCTACAACCAGCGTTCCCATTCCATAAGATAACGCTGCTACACCACTTTGAGAAGACTCAATATATGGCAAAATTGTTACTGTGCTGCGTTGAAATAAATTACCTACTTCTTCAAGCGGGATAAAGTCATTGATAATTTCGTAGCGTTTCTCATCATAACCATTAGGGAAATACTGCTTTATGTTGTCTCCCCTTCCAGCAATAATCAGCTTGACTTCAGGTATAGATTCAGCAATTAAGGGCATAGCCTCAAGCAAATATTTCAATCCCTTGTAGGGGAAGATACGTCCAAAAAATAGCAAGGTAAATGGCTCACGGGGTTGAATATCTTGACTACCCCGACGCTGATATAAACTACCAAGTTCCCCATGAGGTAAAACATTGACCCGCTCTTGAGGTATCCGAAATTGCTCAATTAGAATCTTTTTTAGTTGATGAGTATGGACAATCAACTGTTGGGAACGGTAGAAGCTAATACGTTTAGTATACTTTGAACCAAAAGCATTCATTTTATCCCCTGGGTGAGGGAATATATCATGGATAGTCGTCACCAATGGTGGCATCTTGTTGAGCAACAAAGTCCAATCGTACCAAGGATCGTTAGTTTCTTGCACATGTAAAACATCTGGCTGTATGTCTTTGATAATATTCATCATATTGACCATAGACAAGAAATTGCCTGGGTCGCGCATCCTTGGTTTTTTAAAGCTAATGACACGGATATTTGAATCAAGAGCCTTGCTACAAATACGTGAAATTCTTTCTGGATGAATTAGCGTTAAATCAACATACTTAACCAAACTATTTGCTAATTCGATAGTGTAGTCTTCAAAGCAAAAATGTAATAAAGCAACTTTAATCATAATTAAAATTATATTTTCCTTTAACTTACTTAATTTAAGCAATCTGCATAGCTTACTGTTAAAATTTTAGATGGAAAAAATTATTGCTATTGCTCTCTTAAAAATTTTACCCATAAAAAACGGAATCCCCCAAACGCACGAATACCGAGATAAATCATAGATAATCCATAAGCACAAGTTGCAATAATTAAAGTTAAGATAAAATTTAAACTAATTTTTTGCAATAGTAGGAATATTGGTAACATCAAAAAGGTTATTATTAAAGGTCGCCGCATAATTCGCCATAAATTTAATGAAAATAGGCGAGTATAGGTGAAGTAGATGTACTGACTAAAACCAATAATATTCATTAGTAATGCCATTATAGCTGCACCTAGCAACTGATATTGTGAAACTAATGCCACGCCTAAGAAGCTTCCTATTGAAGTAGTTATAACTACTTCACGTAGGTTGACTATCTCGAAACCATTGGCTACAAGTAAGTAGGACAATGAACGTGTGAATGGCAAGAAAATGAGTGAAATGGCTGTTATACTGAGAGCTATATATGCTTCAGCAAAGCTATTATCATAAATAAAAGCTAGCAAATCTTTGCCAAATAATAACAGTCCAAGAAGCAAGGGTAATGCCATCATTAACAATACTTCAATAATATTTTCAGTTATCTGTCTCTGGTTGTCACGTCCTTGCTCTACCGCTTTTGAAAATCTTGGAAATATTGCTAAAGTCACACTGTTAGCAATAATTAAAAAGGGTTGTAGTAATTGTGCGATTCCACCAAATAGACCCACTAGAAACTCATTTCCTAACAATGAAAGAATCAAGATTTGAATTCTGCCAGCAATCACAGCTATTCCTTCAATAGCAAAAAATGTCCGAGCATTTTTGATTGTATTCAATACAAAATCCCCATCAATTTGCCATTGTATTTTGACCAAGCGGATGATAAGCATCCACTCTATTGCCAGAATTAATGTTTCTGATAAAAGTAGGATTACCGCTAGATATTCAATTCCGTATTTCAGCTTCATCGCCCAAATCATTATTATTAGGCGTAAGATATAAATGGGGACTGTAGAAATTGCAATTAGATGCATCTTTTCTTTAGCTTGAAAAATTGCCTCCGTGATGTTAGAAAGGGCAAAAGGAATGATTGTTAAGCCCATGATGTAGCAAAGAGTAGAGGTTTTGGCACCATAGGGAAGTAAAAATACTACAATTACCAAAGCCCCATAACTGAAGAAACTAAATATTAATTGAAGCCAAGTACCACTCATTAAATAAACTGGGGTTTTTTGTGGCTCACGGGCTAGTTCCCTAGTAAACAATGTTTTTAGACCCTGTGAAGCAATTCCCACAAATATAAAATAGTAGCTGTATGCTAGCAAATACTGACCTAAAGCCTCAGCTCCTAGAGTACGAGCAATAGCAGCAGTTAAGACAAAGGTTGAAATGCTTTGAACTAACCTATTGGCTATCATTGAAAGGGAATTACTTAGAAATCTGTACTTATCTAGCATTTTCAAATTATTAATTTAGTTCCTTATTTTGAATCATTAATACATATAGTATTTTATAACTAAATACACATA
Organism: Nostoc cf. commune SO-36; assembly: GCF_023734775.1. Lineage (NCBI taxonomy): Bacteria > Bacillati > Cyanobacteriota > Cyanophyceae > Nostocales > Nostocaceae > Nostoc > Nostoc commune. Next base: position 5,866,777 of record NZ_AP025732.1, read on the forward strand.
TATTTTGTAACTTTACTTTTTGGGGTATATCGCTCATCATAAGTTTTTATATCTTAGAATGCATAATATTAAAACAAACAGGTGAAGATAATACATTTTTATTGCATTCTTTTTTAGCTTCTATAAGTTTATCACTTATCACAAGGTTTTCTTAGGTTTTGATTTCTGAATGCGAAAACTTTGTATGTATTACTCATTATGCAGGCAGTTAATTAATCAACAAAGTAGAAAAGCCTTAATGAATTAAATGAAAGCGAAAAATAAATAGAAGGTGAATTGCAATAATTATATATTATATTAATACATATAAAAAACTTTCGCTAATCCTAATTTATTAAGGTGACTTAATGTTAGCTAAGGTTTATGTTTTTCAATGAATTAGCATTCACTGTTCCGGATACGATACAATTAATGTTTTATTTTTGAAAAATATAACAATCTGCTCATTTCCTATCTTGAGGATTAGAAGTAATAAAAACAGAAGAACGAATTATTTTTTTTGTTTACATAAATATTAAATAGTGATACTTACAGAATATCTATCAGCACAAATAAAAGCTATATTTAGCAACTAAGACAATAATATTAATCTTGGGCTTGTAATATCAACAACCGATTGATACAAAAAACGCTTTTGTTTGAAATATTTAATATCTATTCAGGAGTTCGCGTAACATATTTATCCAGACTAACTTAGTTTTGCTTACAACACTCCTTTATTATTTAGGCATAATTACTGATTAACAAAACTTACATGAACAAGATATAACAAAATGCATCAAAAGTTTGATTATTGTTATAAAAATTTACATATTGAATGCTTGTGGTTGAATTTGGGTCAGCTTCATAGGTATCTCTAAAGAATTGCTCACAGTTTAATGAAAATAAATTTTAATAGTTGAAAGTATTATCAACAATGTCTGACATCTATAAGTCTTGCTATATCTGCATCATAAATATTTTCACATTTAGAAAAAGAATCAATTATTTTGATAGATTTTTGTATCTGGATTAAATTTTCGACTGATCCAATCTTATCTATTGAAAACTCAGGGCTTAGGCACGGTGGTTTCACCATCAAACAAACCTATAGTTATCTGTTTTTGCTTGTAGCTAAAGAGCTTAAATGGGTGTTCTCTTTGAGAATTAAAAGAGTTTTACTTGTATTTTGTATTACATTAATAGAGTCATTAAGTCTATGTATAAGCTTTTAGTCCCATACACCTTACTTTATAGTGGAATGTAACCCACCTGATGAGAGCTTTACTGTGTCAACGTATAATTTTTTGATCGCTATTGGTAAGGAAAATCGATGGTAAATTTTAAACATTCAGCTAGTAACTGGTTTGAAGGTTGACAAGATAACACATTTAAGTAAATTATAATTATGGCTTTACATTATTTTTACATCTGAAGAAACATGGTAAAGATTTGGTAATAATTATTTTTTCATTCAGCAAATTTCCCTAAAAAAAGATAGAGTTTTTTTTTATAAAGATGTGGTATTCAAGCTATTGAGCTAACTAAAAAAAAAAAAAACTACTTTTTCACTAAAACTACAAATCGAATTATTGTCTATGCCTATAACTCAACCATACAGTGATAAGGTTTTTGAATTTCATTGTATTTTCAAGTTTCATTTAAAAATAAAATATTGGATATAAATATAAAGAATGTTTGTTTTGTTAGACTTAGAAGTCTATTGGCTAGAGCTTCAAATACAATTATTTTTGAAAAGACATATATTTTTTTGGGTATTAGCAACCAGAAACCGTAATCCTTTAGTGAGTCTTAAACCTAGCTAATTTTTGTTTTTTTAGCCCTAGGTTTCTATATTTAAAAAAACTAGTGTGTAAAACGACATAAAACTTTGCTATAAACCCATAAATAATAAATTAAAAAATTGCGTTTCCTAATGGAGTTGATATGTAGAAAATGGACATAAATAACCAAAGTTCAGAATATAAGCAAAATATTCCATTAAATACCTTAAATCAAATGATCGGCACTAAAGTTCTACAAGAATGGAATGATCCCCAAAAAGATCATCATCAGGATCTGTGCATCCATCAAATGTTTGAGATGCAAGTGGAGCGATCGCCCCAAGCAATAGCTGTAGTATGCGAAAATACACAGCTTACTTATCAGCAGTTAAACCAACAGGCAAATCAACTAGCGCACCACCTACGTACTTTAGGCGTTGGGTCTGAAGTACTTGTAGGCATTTGCCTAGAGCGCTCCTTAGAAATGATTGTAGGGCTGCTGGGAATCCTCAAAGCTGGAGGCGCTTATGTGCCTTTAGATCCGGCATATCCCTCAGAACGTTTGGCTTTTATCTTGGAAGACACCCAGACACCAGTATTGTTAACCCAAGAAAAATTAGTCAAGAATTTACCACCGCATCACGCACAAGTGGTTTATCTAGACTTAGACTGGGAAAAAAATATTCAAAACAGTCAAAAAAATCCTGTAAATCAGACTACGGCTGATAACCTCATCTACGTAATTTATACATCTGGCTCTACAGGACAGCCCAAGGGTGTAATGATCCCTCACCGTGGGATTTGCAATCAACTCCACTGGAAGCAAACAACTTTTGGATTAACTAACGCAGACAAAGTTTTACTAACTATTTCCTTTAGCTTCGACCCCTCAGTGTGGCAGATATTTTGGCCATTATGCTTTGGAGGGCAATTATTTATGGCTCGTCCTGGTGGACATCAGGATACAACCTACCTTGTGAAGGTAATTATTGAGCAGCAAATCACTGTCCTGGCTTTAGTACCTTCCATCCTCCGTGTCTTACTGGAAGAAAAGGGAATTGAGAATTGCCGATTCATTAGGCACATTACCTGCGGTGGTGAAGCTTTACCTGGCGAACTTATAGAACGTTTTTTTGCCCAACTGAATTTGGATAATGTTCTACATAACTGTTATGGCCCGACAGAAGCTTCCATTGATACTACTTTTTGGACTTGCCAACGCGGCACTAATTACGGCATTGCTCCCATTGGCCGTCCGATTACCAATGCAGAGATTCACATCCTTGATGAAAATTTGCAGCCTATGCCTGTTGGTGAATCAGGTGAACTGTACATTGGCGGTATTGGTCTAGCGCGAGGCTATCTTAACCGTCCAGAATTGACTAGAGAGAAGTTCATTTTCGACCCTTTTAGCTCTGAAAGAGGGGCACGCCTGTACAAAACTGGGACTTAGCACGTTATTTGAGCGATGGTAATATCGAGTTTCTTGGTCGTATTGATCACCAAGTAAAAATACGTGGCTTCCGAATTGAATTGGGAGAAATTGAAGCTGTTCTTAGACAACACCCCTCTGTGAAAGAAGCTGTTGTTATCAGCAGAGAAGAAGTTCAGGGTGACAAACGTCTTGTAGCTTATCTGACTTTAAACCTGGAACAGACAGTTAAAGTTGAGCAACTGCGTCGTTTTTTACAGCAGAAACTACCTGTTTACATGATGCCTTCAGCTTTTGTCATCTTGAAAGCTTTACCAATGACTCCTAATGGCAAGATAGATCGCCGTTCTCTACCAGAACCTGCTCAAACTAGACAACAAGCAGAAGAAACTTTTGTTCCTCCCAGCGATGAGATAGAACTCAAACTGGCAAGGATTTGGGAAAATGTGCTAGGTATCAAGCCTATTGGCATAAAGGATAACTTCTTTGATTTAGGAGGCAACTCGTTGCTATCCATACACCTGTTTGCACAAGTTCAGAAAGCCTTTAAAAAAGATATGCCCTTGGCTATTCTTTATCAAAATCCGACTATTGAGCAACTGGCCATAATTATTCGCCAATTAGAGTTTTCACCGTCTTTATCGTCTTTAGTCCCAATTAAAGCTAATGGTTCTAAACCACCTTTATTTTTATGTCAAGGTTTTAGCTTATATGAATCTCTAGTTTCTTATTTAGATTCAGAGCAACCTGTTTATGCCCTAATATCAGAGGATGGACAGGGAATGCCAATTAGATTCAATGGGATAGAGGAATTAGCATCGCGCTACATCAATGAAATAAGAACTCTCCAACCTGAAGGCCCTTATCTTTTGGGAGGTCATTCTTTTGGAGGAGTTATAGCATTTGAAATGGCTCAACAATTGTCATCACAAGGTCAGCACATAGCTTTACTAGCTTTGTTTGATTCTTATGTACCAAGTACAATTAAAAAACCGCCTGTATCGAAGAGCCTATCATACAACTTGAATCAACTTTTAAAAATTGGGCCTGCCTATCTTCTAAAATATGGTATCGAACGGTTGTCAGAAAAATATGGTAATTTCGCTCTGAAAAATAAATTTATTAGAATTAAAAAACTCCAATATTTAGTTAGTCGAGCAGCATACATAAAACTTGTAAAAGAATATGCAGCAAAGTACATACCGCAACCTTACTTGGGCCGTATAAATCTTTTCATGGCTAGTGATAGGCGTTTTCAGGATGAGCCTAAACTAGGTTGGACTAAGTTGGCCGGTGGAGGATTGGAGATACATGAAATTCCTGGAGATCACACTAGTATTTTCCAAGAACCTAGCATCCGGTTAGTTGCTAAAAAATTAGAGCTTTCTATAGATGACCGTCTGAGTTAATATTAGAGAGTTAAGTCTTAACTTCTCGTTTTTCGGCATGGCTTTTTACTTACCTCTCTTCCGCAGGTGGGGAGGCTTTGAAGTCCAATTTTAGTTTTTCTTTGCTTGGATGAAAACCGTGGTCAAATTTAATTAATTCAATACTTACGCAAAAGACTTACGCAAAAGTTGCAAATTAAGCTTAATTTATCGAACCGCCTTTTGCTGCGTCGACTTACGCCAACGGGTAGCGTCTCGCAGAGAAGACATTAAGAATCGGATAGTGCTACAAATTGAACAGAGTTAATTCTTGTGGCATTAAAAGCTTGAATGACTTTTGTTATTAGACTTTAAGTTGGTAAGCAATTCACAATCTACTGATGCTATATAGACGATTTGGGCGCACAGAATTACAGATGCCAGTGTTTTCGTGCGGTGGCATGAGATATCAGTTTAAATGGCAGGATGTTCCTAATAATGAAATTCCTGCTGATAACCAGGCGAATTTGGAAGCGACAATTAGAAGTGCGCTGGAAGCTGGGATTAATCATATCGAAACTGCTCGTGGTTATGGCACATCCGAAATGCAATTGGGGAGAATATTGCCCAAGTTTCCCCGCGAAAAGTTGATTGTTCAAACCAAAGTCAGCCCAACGGCAGATGCGAAAGAATTCCGTGATACATTTGAACAATCATTAAAAAATCTCCAGCTAGATTATGTTGACCTTTTAGGATTGCATGGTATCAATCATCCTGAATCATTAGATTATAGTATCCGTTCTGGTGGCTGTTTGGAAGTAGCACAGCAGTTGCAAGCTGAGGGAAAAGTTAGATTTATTGGGTTTTCTACACACGGATCAACAGAGTCAATTGTGCAGACAATTAATACCAATCAATTTGATTACGTGAATTTGCATTGGTACTACATTAATCAATGGAATTGGGCGGCAATTGAAGCAGCTAAACGCCATGATATGGGGGTGTTTATCATTAGTCCATCTAATAAAGGAGGTTTGTTGTATGAACCTCCACAAAAATTAGTAAATCTTTGTGCCCCGTTGAGTCCAATGGTGTTTAATGATTTGTTTTGTCTAAGTCATCAAGAGGTACATACCCTGAGCTTGGGAGCAGCAAAACCACAAGATTTTGATGAACATCTGAAGACTTTAGAATTAATAGATCGGGCATCAGAAATTTTGCCACCAATTTTAGCAAGGTTGGAATCAGAAGCGATCGCTACTTTGGGAGAAGATTGGGTAAAATCCTGGGAAACAAATCTACCAACCTTTGACGAAACCCCTGGTGAGGTAAATATTCGGGTGATTTTGTGGCTGTGGAATTTAGCGATCGCTTACGATCTGGTAGACTATGCCAAAATGCGCTACAACCTGCTTGGTAATGGCGGCCACTGGTTCCCCGGCAACAAAGCCGACCGGCTAGATGAATTAGATTTAGGGAAATCTCTTACCCGCAATCCCTACGCCGATAAAATCCCCCAACTCCTGAAACAAGCTCATCAGATGTTAGCGGGTGAAGAGGTGAAACGATTGTCTCAAAGTTGAGGATTAGAAACTTAGTATATTTAATGATATACTAAGTGACTACATATCAATAGTTAGTTAATCAAGTTGGCTAACAAAAATGAAATCTGTATTTTCACAACATTCAAAACAAATAGAATTACCTCTACAGTTAGTAACTTATCAAAATAAATTTGCTTTCATCGATCTCTTTGCTGGGATTGGTGGATTTAGAATTGCTTTACAAAAACTCGGTGGTCAATGTTTAGGCTATTCTGAAATAGACAAACAAGCTATAAAAGTTTATCAACAAAATTTTATCAGCTACTTAAACAAAGATGAAGTTGAATTAGGAGACATAACAAAAATTACTGAACTTCCTTCTCATGTTGACATAGTGGTTGGTGGTGTTCCGTGTCAACCTTGGTCAGTCGCAGGTCGTTTAAAGGGATTTGAAGATCCAAGAGGAAAGTTATGGTTTGATGTAATTAGACTAGTCAATAAAAATAAACCTAAAGGCTTTATATTTGAAAATGTCAGTGGATTAGCAAGCCCGAAAAATATAGATAACTTAGAACTGATTGTACATGAATTGGAAAGCATCGGATATTGTGTTAAATGGAAAGTCCTCAATGCTTATGATTTTGGTTTACCTCAAAATAGAGAGAGAGTTTTTATCGTTGGAATTAGAAATGATCTGGAAAAATGCCAAGAGTATAAATTTCCTATTCCTTTGAACATTCATCCAAAAGTTTTCGATATATTAGATGATATTAAACCTGCAAAAATTATTGAAAAAGTCAAGTTAGATCGACATACCTTATTTAAAGGTATGATTCCACCATCAAGAACTAGATTTCAAAAAGATGATGAATTAAATGATTTTTTCATTTTTTCTGATTTAAGAAATGGACACACAACAATTCACTCTTGGGATATTATAGAAACTAGTGATAGAGAAAAAATGATTTGCTTAACTCTTCTAAAACATAGGAGAAGTAAAAAATATGGAGAGAAAGATGGTAATCCCTTATCTTTTGATAATTTTAAACAGATAATATCTGACCTAGAGATAAATGAATTAAATGAACTAGTCCAAAAAGGAATATTCCGATTCACTGCTGATCATAAGTATGAATTTATTAATTCTAAAAATATGACAGGTATTAATGATATTTATAGAATTATTTTGCCTACTGCTGATATTATGCCAACTTTAACTGCTACTGGCGCTAAAGACTATATAGCAACAGTATCAATTCATGCTAGTCATCCACAGGAATATAAAAATATTTTCTTAGAAAAAATTTATAACCAGAAAAAGTTCATCCCAATCACGGCTAAACACGCTTGTAAATTACAAGGTTTTCCTAGAAATTTTGAATATCACGAAAAAGATGATATTGCCAAAAAACAGTTTGGTAATGCTGTTCCTGTTCCTGTTGTTGAATATGTAGCGAAAGAGTTGCTAAGTATTCTTGATATTTAAACTAATTTTGGTAAAAAATATCATTAAATTCGGCGGCAAAATTTTCTTCTCCTAACTCAATAAAAAGCGCTTTTAATTGCTCAAATGTATTTTCAGTTCCAGAACAAAAATCCCAAAATTCATTTTCAACCCATATATCTTGAGCGATATCTAGAGGAGAACTAAATAACTTAGTTTTTTGCATTTCATACCAAGATTTTTGAAAAGGATTAAAAGGAATAGCAATACGAGCCTCTAACTTAGCATTTGTATTTTTAGCAAGTCTATAGGCGTACCACTGTAGCATTTGCTTGTTAAATTTTTGAAAATCACCTTGATTTGGCTGTGCAGTTTTTATATCAAAAAGATATTCAATTCCATCCTTAAACAAATGAATATCAACTCCAGTTCCTGATGGAGGAGATACGTAAATGTAGGTGGCAATGTCTTCGGGATTAGTTTTTTCCGCAGCGTTTCTTAGGCTATCTATGCATTCTTTTGTTGAAACTCTCCTGTTATTAGGCTTATTCTCACGTTCATAAACTACTTTATCCAATTCATTCTGCAAAGCTTGAGGAAACGGAGTTGGAACTAATATTTTCTCTTTGATGATTTGAAATCCATTGATTTCAGCTAATGTTTTAGATATAGGTTCCCAAAAAGTTGTTCCTAAACTTGTTTCTAATCCACCTATTAAAGAACGTATTCGTCTTTCATTAGGAAAAATATCATCTAATACTTGGTAATTTTTTACTTTTTTATTGTTAAAAAATTTTCTAATTGAAATTTTAAGATTTTCCTTGATTCTTTCTTTAAGATAGTCATTCATAATTAAATTGTTTGATGTTGATGGGGGCGGACGATATAAGATGTCCAACCGACAAGCTGGTAGGGTACATTACGGGTTTAAGCTAACACACCATCTAACATTGGGCAAAGTGCATGGAAAATATAAACAATAATTATCAATTCCCAATGCCCAATGCCCAATGCCCCATTCCCAATACTAATCAGATTTTGCCGTATCTGCTGATTTAACTGCCTTCGGTATGACTAGCACCTTATCAACGCGATTACCATCCATATCCATCACTTCAATTCGCATACTTTGCCATTCAAAGTGGTCTGCTGCGGCAGGAATACGACCTAAATGGGTGATGACAAAACCGCCTAATGTTTGATAACTGCCGCGTTCCTCAGATTCCCAGTCTTCCATACCAAAAAGTTCCAAAAACTCCTCTACAGGCAACATCCCATCCAAAAGCCACGAACCATCTTCGCGTTGCACAGCTTGTGGTTGATCCTGTCCATCCGTTGAAGGAACGTCACCCACGATTTCACTCATGATGTCGTTGAGAGTGACTAATCCTTGAATCACACCGTATTCATCCACTACTAGCGCCATGTGAGTAATGGTTTGCTTAAACAATTCCAAAACTTTTAAGCCACGAGTGCTTTCTGGTACAAATACGGGCTGTCGCAATCCGATCGTTAAATCCAAGGGTTCCCCTCGGAAACTCCTGGCTAATAAGTCGGTGACAGGGATAACACCCAATACATTGTCAAGTCCCCCCTGACAAACTGGATACCGAGAATAGGCACTATCAACCATTTTTTGGCGATTTTCTTCGGCAGAGTCGTCTAAGTCTAGCCAAACAATATCAGGACGGGGTGTCATTAAATAGCTGACAGGGCGATCGCCTAAACGAAAGACTCGCTCTACCATATCCTGTTCAGCTTCCTCAAAGGTTCCCGCCTCAGTCCCTTGCTCTATTAAGATTTTAATTTCTTCTTCGGTGACTTGCGGCTCGGTAGAAGCTGTAATTCCTAGTAATCGCAGGATCAAATCTGTAGAAGCACTTAAAAGATATACCATTGGCGAAGCGATCGCCGATAAGGCACGCATTGGAATAGCGACAGTCGAGGCAATTCTTTCTGGATTGTTTAATGCCAGACGCTTTGGTACTAATTCGCCAACAATGAGTGACAAATAGGTAATAATCAAAACCACTATTCCAAAAGATATTGGTTCACTATAAGGTGCTAACAAAGGCACAAGTTTTACATAGACTGCCAGTCGGTTGGCAATTGTTGCTCCTCCAAAAGCACCGGTTAGGATACCAATCAGCGAAATACCCACTTGGACGGTTGACAGAAAATGATTTGGAGACTCAGCTAGTTTGAGTGCTGCCTTTGCCTTGACATCTCCTTGATTGGCAAGCTGTTGTAGCCTAACTTTCCGCGCCGAGACAATTGCCATCTCAGACATGGAAAACACGCCGTTGGCAATAATTAGCACCAAAATGATTAAAATTTCAAAAGTTATGGAGGACATGTTTAAAATTGCCGCTTATCAGAGCGAACGTAGCTCAATCCCTAGTATCTAGTATTAAAGGTGTTTAGATAAATGCTTTGACTATACACAAAGTAATAGTTATAGTTCTTAAGTTTATTAGGCGCTGTGTATTATTCTTCCACCGAAGGGATAAGAAAGCTGTTAACACTTTTAAAATGGTTGACATAAACTGCCTCAAAATTTCCTGACCCACAAAGACTCCCATAGTAGTACTTATGTCATTTTCTTCTATTGTGCGTGCCTTAGGCCGATCGTCGCTCACTACTGAATTTATTTCTAAGCTGAATCGACAACAAGAATTGCGGTTAAATGGCATTCCCAGGCTGCCCAAGGCTCTGGTTGCTTCAGCATTAGCACAGGCTCAGGGCAAAAATTTGTTCGTAGTTTGCGCCACTCTGGAGGAAGCTGGACGCGTTTACGCACAACTAGAGGCAATGGGATGGCAAACAGTACATTTTTACCCCACCTCCGAGGCTTCTCCCTACGAACCTTTTGACCCAGAAACTGAGATGAGTTGGGGGCAAATGCAGGTATTGGCGGATTTGGGAATGGGGCATGGGGCATTGGGCATGGGGCATGGGGAAGAAAACCAGATTTTATCCAATTCTCAATTACCCAAGATGGCGATTGTGGCTACTCAAGGGGCGCTGCAACCTCATTTGCCTCCACCAGAAGCTTTTGAGCAATTCTGTCTTACCCTGAAAAAAGGGATGGAATTAGATTTGAATGCCTTCAGTGAGAAAATAACTATTTTGGGGTACGAAAGAGTTCCTTTGGTGGAAATGGAAGGGCAATGGAGTCGGCGGGGCGATATTGTTGATGTGTTTCCGGTTTCCTCTGAGTTACCAGTCCGGTTGGAATGGTTTGGCGATGAAATCGAGCAAATGCGCGAATTCGACCCAGCAACTCAACGTTCAGCCCTCGACAAAGTTGACCAGTTAATTCTTACACCTACTAGCTTTACTCCCGTCGTGATGGCTGCACTGAAAAATAGTGCCCAGTTCCAAGTGCTGAGTGCTGAGTTAAATTCTGACTCAGAATTTAGCACTAATAACTCGTCTCTTTTGGAGGGTAGTCGTCGCTTTTTGGGGTTGGCTTTTGAGCAACCAGCATCTTTGCTAAACTACTTAGCAGAAAATACCCTGATTGCCATTGATGAGCCAGAACAGTGTCATGCTCATAGCGATCGCTGGGTAGAAAATGCCCAAGAACAATGGGGAGTAGGGAATAGGGAATGGGGAATGGGGAATGGGGAAGAATCTACGTCTACTTCCGTAACATTGCCGAAAATCCACCGTTCGTTTGATGACTGTCTGCTTGATGTTGCCAAATTTAAGACATTATATTTGTCGGAACTTTCAGAGGAAAATACTGGGATCAATCTTGCCTGCCGTCCTGTTCCAGTCATGCCGCACCAGTTTGCTAAACTGGCTGAAACCATCCGCCAAGAACGCGATCGCAATTTCTCGATCTGGCTGCTTTCTGCTCAACCTTCGCGTTCTGTGTCGCTGTTGCAAGAACATGATTGTCCGGCTCAGTTTATCCCCAATCCCCGCGACTATCAAGCGATAGATAAGCTGCAAATTAACCATACTCCCATAGCCTTAAAATATTCTGGTCTTGCGGAATTAGAAGGTTTTATCCTGCCTACTTACCGTTTGGTAATCGTTACAGATCGGGAATTTTTTGGGCAGCATTCTTTGGCGACTCCCGGCTATATCCGCAAGCGCCACAAAGCTACTTCTAAACAAGTTGATCCCAATAAGCTGCGTCCAGGCGATTATGTCGTTCACAGAAATCATGGTGTTGGCAAATTTGTCAAGCTGGAAAGTTTGGCGATTAATAATGAAACCCGTGATTATTTGGTGGTGCAGTATGCTGATGGGTTATTAAGAGTCGCAGCCGATCAAGTAGGTGCTTTATCGCGGTTCCGCGCCGGAGGTGATAAAGCACCAGAACTCAATCGGATGACTGGTAAGGCTTGGGAAAATACCAAAAATAAAGTCCGCAAAGCCATCAAAAAACTGGCGGTGGACTTGTTGAAACTGTATGCAGCGCGATCGCAACAACAAGGTTTTAGCTTTCCCAGTGATATGCCTTGGCAGGAAGAATTGGAAGATTCTTTCCCCTACCAACCCACAACGGATCAACTCAAAGCTGTTCAAGATGTAAAACGCGACATGGAGAGCGATCGCCCAATGGATCGCTTAGTTTGTGGCGATGTCGGTTTCGGAAAGACGGAAGTGGCGATTCGTGCTATTTTCAAAGCAGTCATCGCCGGTAAACAAGTGGCACTCCTTGCGCCAACGACAATTTTAACACAGCAGCATTACCATACACTCAAAGAACGTTTTGCACCTTACCCCGTGAATGTCGGCTTACTCAACCGTTTTCGGTCTGCTGAAGAACGCCGCGATATTCAAAGCGATTAGCAACTGGTGAACTAGATGTAGTTGTTGGTACACAGCAACTTTTGGGTAAAGGCGTGATGTTCCGGGATTTAGGGCTGTTGGTGGTGGACGAAGAACAGCGTTTTGGGGTAAACCAGAAAGAGAAAATTAAAAGTCTAAAAACTCAAGTGGATGTGCTAACCCTCTCCGCTACTCCCATTCCCCGGACTTTGTATATGTCTTTGTCGGGAATTCGGGAAATGAGTTTGATTACCACACCACCCCCAACCAGACGAGCGATTAAAACCCATCTGTCACCAATAAATTCCGAAGCTATCCGCACTGCAATTCGTCAAGAATTAGACAGAGGGGGACAGGTATTTTATGTAGTTCCACGAGTGGATGGAATTGAAGAGACAACAGCCAATTTACGAGAAGTGATACCGGGAGCTAGATTTGCGATCGCTCACGGTCAAATGGATGAAAGCGAGTTAGAATCAACCATGCTCACTTTCAGTAATGGCGATGCAGATATTCTCGTTTGTACGACAATTATTGAATCTGGCTTAGATATTCCACGAGTCAACACCATTTTGATTGAAGATGCTCACCGCTTTGGTTTGGCACAACTGTATCAATTACGCGGTCGTGTGGGGCGTGCAGGTATCCAAGCTCATGCTTGGTTATTTTATCCAAAGCAACGGCAATTATCTGATGCAGCACGGCAACGATTACGAGCGATTCAGGAATTTACTCAGCTAGGTTCTGGTTATCAGCTAGCGATGCGCGACATGGAAATCAGAGGTGTGGGTAACTTGCTAGGTGCAGAACAATCCGGTCAAATGGATGCCATCGGTTTTGATTTATACATGGAAATGCTAGAAGAAGCAATTCGGGAAATCCGAGGACAAGAAATTCCGCAAGTGGAGGATACCCAGATTGACCTTAACCTCACGGCGTTTATTCCGGCAGATTATATCACCGATTTGGATCAAAAGATGAGTGCATACCGGGCGGTGGCTACAGCTAAATCTAAATCAGAATTAAAACAGATTGCAGCCGAGTGGAGCGATCGCTATGGTACTTTACCAGTCCCGGCAAATCAACTTTTGCGAGTCATGGAACTCAAACAGCTAGCGAAAAAACTCGGATTTAGCCGCATTAAGCCAGAACAAAAGCAGCACGTTGTTTTAGAAACACCAATGGAGGAACCGGCTTGGAATTTATTGGCGGCAAATTTACCAGACAATCTCAAGACCCGCTTTGTCTATTCTCCAGGAAAAGTGACGGTGCGCGGGTTAGGAGTTTTTAAAGCAGATCAACAATTGCAAAATTTGATTGATGCTTTTGGGAGAATGCAGGGTGCGATTCCAGAGGCGGCTATTGTTTGATAAGTTTTGCTCAAGTTTTTATCAATTAAGAACCAAATCTACAGAGGATAACCAGAGTGATGCCAATTGGGAAAAAGAATGCGACAAATAGACCATTTGTAGAGACGCGATGAATCGCGTCTTTACCCAAAGATGTGTTGCAATCATTAATTGAATTGGTATGATCTTCATAACAATTAATAGCTATGACTCCCGTATTTCTCACCAGCTATGCGATCGCTATTACCAAACCTTTATCAGGCTTAGATTTTGAGCGTTTTAGACACTGCATGAATCACAGCAGTATGTGAACAAGGTATTTTATCTAAAGTCTAAGTGTCATAAGCGTTTTGGGCTAATCGTTTAAACCTTTGTGAGAAATCCGGGGACTGAGCTACTTGAACAAGCGATCGCTAAACTCAAAAACTTGGCTGCCAATGAACAAGATGCGAGCATAGCAATAGTTAGTTGTGAAATATCTCGAAGATAAGTAAGTTATGTCAACAATATCGGGAAAATTAGAAGAAAGAGTAGCGATTCTAGAGGCAGAAGTTGCACGCCTCAAAAGTAAATTAGAGGTTGTTTCCTCACCAACAATACCTTGGTGGGAAAAGATTGCTGGAACATTTACTGATAACTCAGCTTATGATGAAGCTATGCAACTAGGGCGCGAATATCGTGAATCCCTGCGCTCAAATTCTGTAGAACCACACGAGATATAAATGTACGTTTTTGATACCGATCATCTCAGCGTTTTGGAACGTAGAGGAGCAGGGGCACAAGGTCTTTTCATGCGGTTGGCAAATGTCAATCCGAATGAGGTTGTAGCAACAATCATTAGCTACGAGGAGCAAATGCGAGGGTGGTTGAGTTAGATCAAAAAAGCTCAAACTGTTGAGGGACAAGTTGCAGCCTACAAACAGTTAAATAGGCAACTAACTAATTACTGTGCTATCCCAATTCTAGAATTTGATGAACAAGCAGATCAAGAATTCCAACGTCTAAAAAAGGTGTATCCAAGACTCGGCACAATGGATTTGAAAATTGCTGCGATCGCCCTAGTAAATCAAGCCATTCTATTGACTCGTAATTCCTCTGATTTTGGACAAATTGTGGGTTTACGCACAGAAGACTGGACATAAAAGCGCTCACTTTTGCCATAATCAAGCAGCACGTCGTTTTAGAAACATTTTACAGAGAAGGCGTTCGATAAATTCAGCTTTTTGGCAATTTTTGCGTAAATACTGACGATATATCGCACAGTAACAGATATTAACCATCATCGGGACTTGCCCAATTTAAGTAATAGGCCAACACTCAAGACAGCTAAACTAGCAAATCCAACGGTAGGTTCGGGAATAGATTTTGCAAGTACAAGTGGTTGAATTTCAGAAGAGGTAATATAGTTGGCAAGAAAAGGCTTGCCAATATAATTTAGATAAGGTAAACCAACAATATTAGCAGTATACTCTCTAAATTTTCAGAAGTTGAGAAAGCTAATTTAGAATTACTAGAGTTAAATCCAAAAGAACTTAAACTAGATACACCTGACCATTCTTCTTGCGGGACTTTGGAGTTACCAGAAAATATCAAATCAAAGGTATTTAACTCACTTGTGTAAATCAAACCATCATTATTTTGATCCACACCAGAAAATGAACCAGATAAGATACCTCCACCTTCCCAGCCTGATTGTGTAAAGGCGTAGTCCAGAGATGCAGCTTGCACTTGCTTAACTGAGCTTCCTAGCAAGCTGAAAATACTAAGAGTAGTTGTAAATGCTATTTTTGAGAACCATCTCATAGTTTTATGCCAGAGAATTGTTGAAGAATTTTTGATAGTGAAAAAGAGAAAATACTTGCTCAAAACTAGCTATACTAATTGTTCTAATCAACTTAGTACAGCACGGTATAAATAGAGATGCCATTCACAATCAGGGAAAAGCTGACAACACAAGGTTTTTGACTTTTAACTTTTGACTTCCGCCTTGCGGCACTAGCTTTTACTCACCCAAAGGCGCTCCTTCACGACGTGGGTCAGCACCACTAACTAGCCCCTGATTAGTTAGTACAATTCCGGTGGAACCACTGGTTAATTGGATAACGCTGACTGTATGACCCTTGGCTTCTAAAGCAGGTTTCAGGTTGGCAACATCTGTATCTGCTTCTAGTTCAGTTGGCCCATTACGGCTACCAAAATTTGGCAAAGCTAGCGATCGCTGAATGTCCAATCCCCAGTCTAGATGGCCTACTATTGCCTTAGCGACATAATTAATAATTTGCGCCCCACCAGCTGAACCAACTACCATTACTAGCTTGCCATTGCGATCAAAGACCATCATGGGAGCCATTGAGCTTCTAGGGCGTTTCTTGGCTTCTATGCGATTAGCAACAGGCTTTCCTTCTGATGTCGGTAAAAAAGAGAAATCTGTCAGTTGGTTGTTAAGTAAGAAGCCTCGTACCATTAATCTTGAGCCAAAGGCATCTTCAATGCTGCTAGTCATTGAAATAGCGTTACCTGCCGCATCGACAATTGAAACATGAGTAGTAGATGGCAAATCCTTAGATTGATCTTTACCCCAGCGACTTGCTTGCTGTAACAATGGATTGCCTGCTTGGGCTTGACCCATTGAACGTTCAGGATTGATTTTCGCTGCCCGTAACCTCAGGTAGTTAGGATTAATTAATTCTTTGACTGGTACTGGGACAAAATCTGTGTCAGCTATATATAAATTTCTATCAGCATAGGCTAAACGTCCAGCTTCAGAAAATAAATGGACTGCTTCTAAAGAAGCTGGCTTTAAAGCTGCCAGATTAAATTGTTGAAGAATACCTAGAATTTGCAGTACGGTTAAACCACCAGAACTTGGAGGCCCCATGCCGCAAACTTTGTAAATTCGATAAGCGCCACAAACTGGCTCTCGCACTTTAGCTTGATATTGCACTAGATCGGTGGTGGTTAAGTCACCTGGTACAGCAGCTTGCCTCACCTTAGCTACTATGTCTTGAGCAATATTTCCTTGATAAAAGGCATTAGCGCCTCCTTTAGCAATCTGACGCAATACCTCTGCCAAAGGCTGATTGACCAATCTTGTACCAATTGGCTTGGGTGTACCATCGGGTTGATAGAAATAGCTCTTAGCTGGCTCGTTGCGAGATAGATATAGATCCTTACTTAGCAGAGTGTACAAACGTGGTGAAAGTGGAAAACCTTGTTCAGAAAGTTGGATAGCTCCTTGAAACAGTTGAGACCAAGGTAACTTGCCATATTTTTTGTGTGCCAACTCTAGCATTCGTACTACCCCAGGCACACCTACAGATTTACCTCCGACAACAGCATCATAAAACTGTAAGGGTTTGCCATTGGCATCAAGAAAGCGATCTGGTTTAGCCGCAGCCGGTGCAGTTTCTCGACCATCATAAGTGAGCAACTTCTTCGTTTTGGCATCGTAGTAAACAAGGAAAGCACCACCACCAATACCTGAAGATTGTGGCTCTACCAACGTCAGTACCATTTGGACTGCAATAGCAGCATCTATAGCACTACCTCCGCGACGTAGAACATCGCGTCCGGCTGCTGATGCTAGTGGATTTGCAGCTACTACCACAGACTTATTTGTGCGAACAGCTTCGCGCTCAACTCGACCACTCCCAGCCTCCGGTGGAGGAGGAGTTTGGGCCTTGCCTATGATAGGCAAGAGGGTAGCACTGAGTGTGAGGGGAAGCAAACAACTACCTAACGCAAACTTAGATGCTGTAGTCAACGCAACTCTCCGAATTTAAATATTTTATTTATCGTCAATGCTGAAATTACAAAAAAACTCATCAAAACTCTAGCAATGTTGAGAGTCTTGCTTGTTGATTTCTTGCTTTAATTCACAAATTAGCTTACAAGACATCAACTTACAGCATGTTAAGAGGCTAGTCAACTATTTCTCACTTTTAAAAATTTTGATTGTGTATGTATTGAAAACAAAGGGCTACCTTCTCTGCGTTCGTGCAGCGTGTCGTAGATAGACGCTACGCGTAGCTTGCTTCCCCAAAGGGCGTCACCTTTCTAGACACTGCGAAAATCGACCCCACGAAATTACGCCAACTGATTGATCAATTGGAGACAATTGCTGGTATTGGACAAGGTTTCGAGGAACTCAACGCTGGTAAAACTCGCCCAATTGAGGATTTTGTCCAAGAAATGCAACAAAAGTATGGCATTTCAGGTTGAGATTACCACAATCGCGGAAACTCAGATTGAGCAAGCTTATCGCTGGTATCGAGAGCGGAATCCTGAATTTGCTGATCGTTGGTTTCGAGAATTGATGAATGCTATTGCTACCCTACAAGAGAAGCCCCAACGTTGTGCTTTAGCAGTCGAACATGAAATTTTTCCAGAAGAAGTACGTCAACTTCTTTATGGGAAAGCCAAAAATGTATACCGATTTTTTGGATTCTTATTTAACCATCTTTTAACAGCCGCATTTTCACAATCTTGTTTTTGATGACCATCTTGCTTTTTAATAAATTCTGGTTCTAAATTAATGACTTGTTTAGGATGTCTCATGAAATATTCCAGCAATTGAAATTCCTTGACAGTTAAAGAGAATACTTGATTTTCTCCACGATAATACTGACGAGTAAGTTGATGAGTGCTGTAATTGAGCGTCAGGCAACCTACTTGTAAACGTCGGGGTTGGACTTGAGGTGTCAGCGTTGCTCCTACGTAAGAGGAGCGCCGTTGTAATGCTCGCAATCTTGCCAGCAGTTCTGCCATATCAAAGGGTTTAACTAAATAATCATCTGCACCGCTATCTAGACCAATAATCTTTTCCTCCATTCGGTCTTTAGCCGTTAGCATTAATACAGGCAGAGTTAATTGGCGTGATCGCAACCATTTACACAACTCTATCCCCGATACTCCAGGCAGCATCCAATCAAAAATCGCAAGTGTGTACTCAGTCCAACCAGTTTTCTAAATATTGCCATGCCTGAGTACCATCTAGAAACCAGTCAACTATATACGCCTCATGGCTTAGGACTTGTTTGATTGCTGCACCTAAATCTGTTTCATCCTCAACTAATATCAGCCGCATAGTCAAGTCGCTTCGCTCCAATTAAAAATTAAAAATTATTAATTAAAAATTGAAGAATCAAATTTTAATTTTACATTTTTAATTTTGCATTTTTAATTCCCGGAGGGTGGGGGCTTGTACCCAAAATTAATTAATTAAAAATTATTATTTCTTTCAATTTTTAATCTTTAATTTTTAATTAAAACTGGTCAACACAGTGCTAAAAGCCTTCTTTAGCTTGCATTTCTTCACCTTGAGGTTTTGATAGTGCTTGTAGTTCTTCCCAACTATAGTGACTAGGTAGTTCAATTGGTTTGTGATCTGCTCCTAATCCTAAGCCTACTGTCGGCTGGAGTTCTTCAATGAATTGCTCGGTGTATCCTGCCAGTTCATTGGCTGCAACTCCAAGTGCGATCGCACCTGCAACGCCACCAATTGCAGCACCAACCTTACCACCAATTGAGTGGCCTAGTGCGGCTCCTGCAATTCCGCCTCCGGCTGCTCCCAATCCTGTTGCAATAGGATGAGTATTTGGGGGCGTTTGATTTTCATTTTCTTGATTAGAAGTAGAGTGTTCTTCGTTCATAATCTGTTTCTCCTTGAAACTATAATCAGCATGAAACTACTGCTGGCTCAGGCGTACCAGAAGCCACAGAGCAAAACGTTCTAGTCCAACCAACAGGGCAGTGATGCCCACAGCTAGACCAAACAAAATTAAGTTGTTTTCATTGCCAGCTTTTAAGGCAAAGCTTAAGGATGTAGAAACGGCTGGAGGATGCATTACATCTAACAAGATCATCAGCACAATGGTGACGATCATTGCGGTTCCCCCAGACAGATAACCCGAACCTAACAGCCAGCACATAAGTTATAAAACCGATTCCAGCTGCCATCATCTGGGAAATGGCTAGAGTTCGCACCGTATTTGTACCGTGCTGGGGATCGAGATAAATGAGAAAGGCACTAGAAGCGAGGGACGCAAACAACAAACGCTGGCGGGTTAGTACCTCCACTAAGGCAAACATACTTAATATAACTACTGTTGGGGCAGTGGCTAATACCAACTCACCCTTCCAACTGAGGCGGCTACGCAGCGATCGATTCTTACTTCCCAAAGGTTTTAAGCTGGAACGATGGGATTTCATCGTATACTCCTATCTAGTTCCGGCTCTGATGAACGGCGTTGTTCTCCTTGCTGAATCTCTCGCTCTAAGAAATAATTCAGCAAGGTTCGCAGCAAAACGATCGCTCCTAAATTCAAAATATCCTGGCGGGTTGGTGCTACTGCCGTCCGCAAAATATCGCTGGCGACAGTAAATTCCAACCCTAATGCCAGCACTCGCCCCAATTGCAGACGAATTCCTTCTGTGGCATCAAAATGTTGCTTGGAGCGAGAGAATAACAATCGCAAATAAGCAGCAATGCCTCGGATCACTGCTGCGCCAATCACAATTGCTGCGGCAATTTCTGTCCCTGCTGCTAAATAACCAACAATAACTTTTAGCCATATCTCTAAAGGAGTAGTTTCCCTGACCTGCCCTCTGGCTTCCACATTCAAACTCAAAAGCAGAACTAGCCCGAATATGAGGGCTAGGGGCAATATTAAATTAATCAATGAATCTTGTGATGGCTCTTTTCTCATAGCTTTCTACTTCAATCGTTCAGCTAGATAACTGCCAACGCGCAAAGCATTTGCCATAATTGTCAGCGTTGGGTTAGCACCGGAATTTGAAGGGAAAAAACTACTATCTACAACATAAAGATTCTTGACATCATGGGTACGGCAATTGAGATCCAGAACTGAGCTTTTGGGATCTGTGCCAAATCGACAACTACCGCATTGATGGGCAACTGCTTGTTCAGGTATATGAGTGCGAGGATAAATGCTAAATGGCAAGACGTGTTTAGCAGAGTGAGGGATTGACTTGAGTACAGATGTCCATCGGTGAATTAAGCGATCGCTTGCTTCAATATTATTCAGTGTATAGTCAACATGAATCTTGTCGCCCACAACCCGAATCCGATTATTGGGGTCTGGTAAATCCTCTGTTTGCAACCACCAGCCAACCGATCGCTCGGCAAGTAAATGGCGCTCAAAATGAGGAATCAGCTTGACAAATGGAGCCATCAGTGGCGGTGCTTCTCCAGGAATCATATCGGCAAGTACATTACCTGTATTCTGCACCATACCCATCGGATAAGGAAAATCTGGCTCTCCCCAGTAAAAATCATTGACAGCAATTGTTTTTTGAAAGTTGGCGCGATTCACTTCTAAATGTATGGAAACTATAGCTGTTTCCAGTTGCTTCATAAAATTCCGCCCCACCTGATCGGAACTATTTGCTAATCCATTAGGATGTTTGTCATTTGCAGAGCGCAATAGCAAAGCAGCTGAGTTAACAGAACCACAGGCAACAACCACAATATCGCTTGTGAACCAGTGTTTCTCTCCTGCAATTTCAGTTTCTACCTTCGTCACTTCTCGCCCCGACTCACTGGTATGCAGCCGCAAGACTTTGACATTAGTTAAAAGAGTAACATTGGTATACTTTTCACGAGCCGGACGAATGGCGTTGACATCAGCATCGGCTTTTGCTTGTACTAAACAGGGGTATCCATCAAAAGTATCGCAGCGAATGCAGGGACTTTTGGTGCGATCGCTTTCATTAAGCTTTAATCCTAGTGGTAGGTGAAATGGATAATAACCCAGTTCCCGAATGCCATCAGCAAGAGACTGCATATCTGGCTCATGACTCACTGGCGGATAAGGATATGGTTCGCTGCGAGGTGGTTCAGTGGGGTCTTCTCCTTCCTGTCCATGCACGTCATATAGCTTTTCTGCTTGGGTGTAGTATGGCTCAAAGTCTTGATACTTCAACGGCCATTCTGGAGAAATTCCTACTTTATGAATTACCCTTTCAAAATCTCGCTCCCGGAATCGAATTAAGGCTGCACCGTAGAGTTTGGTATTGCCACCAACCCAGTAGCCTGTCTGAGGTTGAAAGGCTTTACCTTCTTTGTTATACCATTGCTCATCTGTATGGTAGCGGTGTTTTTGATAAACTTCCTCTGGATTCCAGTTAGCTTTCTCTCTCGGTAAAAAGTCGCCTCTTTCGAGTACTAGAATTTTTTTACCTGTGGGTGCAAGGCGGTGGGCTAATGTACCTCCACCTGCTCCTGTACCGATAATAATGATGTCGTAATGTTCTTTGATGCTAGTCATAATGCATAATTGGTAATTTCATATTAATTACGGCTTAATTTCTTTGATGCCACAAATTAATTCGGCAATAGCTTAAGTTACTTTATCAAACAGAATTCAGGAGTCAGGAGCCAGAATGGGCTAAACGCCCCGCTATCGCTAACAGAATTGAATTCTGTGCGACTGGTGGATGAATAAACGGGTTTAAAACCCCAGACGCTCGATAGCGCAGCGTTAGCGACGCAGGAGCGTCTGACTCGCTAACGCTTCGCTATCGTCTGCACGGTGTCTACAATTGGTTGGGGTCTGAATCCCCAACGAAAGTGATTCTGACTCCTGAATTCTGACTTCTGAATTCTTCTTCAAAAGTTTTATCAAAATTTAAATAGCTCTAAAGACAGATTCTTATGCTTAGACTAAAGCTTTCATTACAATATTGCTTCTCTCTAATGGATTAATATTTATTTATGCCTAAAGACAGGTTAGTATTTCATTTTAATTTCATTTTTGATTTCTATTGTCTGAATTAGCCATGTAATCTCTTTATAAAAACAGTAAATAAATTTTGCGTTGCATTTTTGATAGAGCTATTAATTCGATTCTGTTAAAAAATATTTAATCTTGAACATAAATAGTCTTTTTGTGCAATCTATATCTATGGTTCAATGTTAATGGAAATGAATAAAGTAAGAATTAGCTTCAATATTGTATTTAGTAACTGATGAAAATAGCTATAAATTTTACACTCAGTTTGTTGGACGATATTAAATATACATCTACAGTATTTTAGTATTAATTTAGACCTGCTATTTATCGTCAGTAGCCAAGTTAAATAACAGGAGATTTCTATGCCTGAAGCCATTGAGATTTATGACGATCGCCTGCGTGCTATTCTACGCCCAGGAGCCTCACTTCAAAAGCTTGCCAACGGTGCAGTCCATAGCGAGGGGCCTGTTTACTTCCATGAAGATAACAGTGTTGTGTGGAGTGACGCTCACGGCAACCGCCTGTTGCGGTGGAGTCTCACTGACAATGTGACTGTCCTACGAGATCCATCTGATTATCAAAGCGGCAATTACCGCGATTTAGAAGGTCGTTTAGTTGCGTGTTCCTCTGGTCTGCGTGCTATTATCCGACGCGAACATGATGGTGAATGGAAGGTTTTAGTCGATCGCTACCAAGGCAAACGCCTGAACAGTCCAAATGATTTAGTAGTCAAAAGTGACGGCATGATTTGGTTCACCGATCCGCCTTATGGGATTACCGAGCCAAACCAAGGTTACGGCGGCGAACAGGAACAACCCGGAAGTTACGTCTATCGCTTTGACTCGGCAACAGGTGAGATTTATCCTGTAGTAACAGACATGGTGCGCCCTAATGGGTTGGCTTTCAGTCCAGACGAAAGCCTTTTATATGTTTCAGATACGGCTGCGTTTAATATTCCAGGGGGGCCTCATCATATTCGTGTCTATGAGGTTGTGGGCGATGGCTATGTAAAGAATGGGCGTGTATTTGCAGTCATTGAACCAGGACAACCGGATGGACTGCGGGTTGACGAATATGGCAATGTTTTTACTAGTTCTCAAGACAGCGTGCAGATATACGCCCCCGATGGAACTCGCTTAGGAAAAATTTTTGTACCGGAGACATCCGCTAACCTGACTTTCGGTGGTAAGGAAAGCGATTCCCTTTCAGGGACACTTCGTGAACGCCTATTTATCACAGCCGGTCATTCGTTATATGTTATCGACCTTAATACCCGTGGTGTACAACTATGATTTATCAATTTGGGTTGGGTGTAGCGATCGCTTTTTTCCTAGCTGCATTTAATTTCCCACAGTTAAGTCCACACTTGTTAAGTTCACTTTCTCCTGTGTATCCTGACGGATTTTCAGGATTGGCACTTTTACTGCTCAGAGTTAGCCTTGGCTGGTTGTTTATACTACATGGCTATCCCAAGATAACGCATCTTCGACAGTGGGCTGAGTCTCTAAAAACGCCTGTCTTTCTTTGCTTTTTATCAGCTGCATCGATGTTAGGTGGGGGAATTTTTCTGATTATTGGATTCCTCACACTTTTAGCAACTTTGCCCATTCTCTGCTCAATGATTTTTGCGATATATTTACACATCACTGGAAGTAAGCCTTTTGTAGCCCAAGATCCATACTTAATTCCTCAAGAACAGTATCAGGGTGCTTTAGGACAAGGTGAACCCCCAAGTTGGGAAAAGGCGTTTATGTATTGCGTTATGCTGATTGCGATCGCAGTTTTAGGCCCTGGTGCTTATTCGCTAGATGCTTTGATTTTTGGACGGTAAATCGGTAATTATAAAAACTGGATTGCAACTAAGGAGATAAATATAATCTTCTCCTATAGATGGATGCTGCGTGGGATAGTTACCAGCTACATATATTTATTATAAATTGACAATTTACTGAGAAACTCAGTCTCAAAATAGGTTAGTGACCCTTGGATGAACTCAATATTTTAATCACAGCGATCGGTGCGATCGTTCTATTTCTTGGACTATTATCTGACTATTTTCGGCGTAATCGGTGGACTTCTGACCTAGGCTGTTGACTTTGTTGGTTTTAAGGCAAAATTATTTCATGCAATAATGATGTTGTTAAAGTGGAGAGAAGTCAAAGTAAATGCAAGAGTTTAAAAGCCCAGTTCCTAGATTAGCACGGCTCTCAAAGAGAAAAACTTTATTTTCAACCCAAATTAATGACACAGAAACAGCATTAACTTTTACTCTCCAAAAAGGCACAGAGTCAACAGCCTAGATTCAGACCCCTCTTGAATAGGAGCCACCAAATTTTTAATTTGGTAGGGGTCTTAAACCCTTGTTTCCTACGGGTATGGGCTTCAGTACTGGAATCAGAATTCCATAAAAGCCTTCTGCCTCCTATCCTCTGCCTTTCTTAATAAGGGAAAATTGTCAGTTTGAACTTGACATAAGTCAGAAAAGTTATTTGAATGACTTACGCTCTGGCCATTGACATTTGCCGACAAGATTCAGCACAGCGACGGCACATATCAGCGCAAGCTTTCATCTGAGCATCGTCACCCATGCGATCGCACTCTTGAGCGCACCGCTCACATATTTCTGCACAAACACCGCAGGTACGGGTGTGCAGTTCAGAAGTTCGGAGCATAAAATTAGCACTGGTTTCACAAATTTCAGTGCAATCAAGCAGTAGCCGAATATGGGCTTGTTCTGCATGATTACCGCCTTTTTGTAAGCAGTAACCCACAGTATTCAAGCAGATGCTATGGCAATCCAAGCAGTTCTGAATGCACTGCTGCATTTCTTGGTTAACTTGATTCAAGGTCAGTTGTTGTATAGCCAAGATTTTTACCTCTCTATTTGTTACATTGCAGACATAATTGCCTTTAGCCTTACCTTATAAATGTAAAGATACAAATGCGTCTACCAATAGGAATGGATAGTATTTATTACTTATGAAAGATCAGCATTTCATAATAATTTCATCTATGTATGCATAATCGTCATCGGCTGGAATTTCCCAGAATTTACAGCAAATTGCAATCAAACGTGCCACAGATAAAAGTACTGAAAGCAATACTGGGGTTTGTTTTAGGATTTATTTTGTAGTGGGTTTGATCGAAAACTGCTGTAATAGGGACAGCGATAATTTTGCTCACATCATTCTGCGGCTTTGCTGATTCCATGTATGAAAAACTCCACGCCACTTGCGGGATGGAGTTTTTGGGCATGGGGAATGGGGCATGGGGCATGGGGCATGGGGCATGGGGAAGAGTCTCTAATGCCCAATGCCCAGTGCCCCAAGTGGCGGGGCAGCTATCCCTCTACAGACACCTGGGGATGGAGTTTCCCGCCGCTTTTAATGAAAATGATTTTGCATAATACCAAAACCCTTGTAGAGACGTAGCACTGCTACGTCTCTACATCCAGATTCATACTTTAATTCAGCAACGCCCATTCTGCAATTAGCAATATTGCGTGTCCGTCAGGATCTTTAACTAGACAACCTTGCTGATAAGGAAAAGAGCGATCGCTAAACTGTACAATCCGCGACGGTACAAACTGAACTCCGTTACGCCGTAGCTTATCCACTAACTGCTCAAGATTATTTACAACTAGCTCAATTTGGATATGTGCAATATCGCAAATTTTCCAGTCACTCGGTATAGGGCGACCTTTTCCAGGCAAAATGTAGTCTAAGAGTTCAATTCCCACACCATCTTGAACAGGTCGCAAGGCTGTAATTTTGACTTCGGCTCCTGCTAAATTATCCAAGCGAGATTGAGTTGCACGCCAGTTGAGACTGCGGCTATCAATTTGCATTCCCAGAAGGTCGCGGTAAAAGTGTAGACTTTGCTCGGTATCGGAAATAGCGATCGCACTATGATCGATTCCCAGAAACAAGTGATGGTTTTTCTGATGCCATTTATCTTTTCCTTTATCAGGCGGAAACCAAATTAACTCTAAATCATGACCATCAGGATCTTTAAACTTGAAAGCGCGGACACCACCAGATGCTTCATTTTCAGGTGGTATTGTCTGCGGCGAAACGGAAATAGGTTCAATGTGAAATGAACGCAAGTGAGCATAAGCGCGATCCATATCACTCACCACAATTGCCAGATGTTGAAACCACAGATCGTTACTTTGTGAATCGTTGGGGATGGGTTTACCCTGAATGTTGAGATACTCCATCAACTTAATAAGTTCGTCACCTAGTCGCAAAGTGACAATGCGAATTTTTGCCCCAGGTACGCCTTCTAAGTCGCTATAATCCTGTCCTTCAACAGTAATGTCAGAAACAAGTTCAAACAAGAGTGCTTGTGTATAGAAATCTAAAGAGCGATGTCTACGACGGGTTACGCCTACGCAATTTGTCACCGTTAAGCCAATAGCTGTAATTCTTTGTACTTGTACATCGGTTTTACTAGACATATTCAACAGCTCTCTGTACTTATAATTAACGTCTGTTAAAGGAGATTATGTTAAGGGAAAAAGCTTTTTAGCACTCCTCACTCCTTATTTACTTTTCTCCTCGTCTCCCAACATTTTTAATAATTTTCTGGCAGCTAAAACACCTAAAAATCCTGCACCAACTACTTCCACTGCTTGCACGACTTTTTTACCTACATCATGAGGATCAAGGTGGAGATGGAAAATCTCTTCATCTACCCATTCCGTTGTTGCTTTAAAGTCATGAATTGGTGTTGGCAATAGCGTTAAATAAGTGCCTTGACGGATTAAATGCCCAGGTTCTCCTGCAACTTCAAAAACATTGAAAAGGTTAGCAGCAGCATCATTTAACCCCAATTTTAAGAGAGTTCCGCGTATATTTACCTTTGCTGGCTTGAGTTCTTCTTCTAGAGCGATCTCTTTCAAATTGTGAGCAATATTAGCTCCTTGTTGATAAGCAACTTGGGCTGTAGGTGGTAGTGAACCATCCTGAACTGCTGCACAATCACCGCCGGCAAAAACTTCTGGAAAGTCGAGCAGTTGCATAGTAGGAGTGACTAGGGGACGGTTATGATGATCCCGATGCTCTTTGGGAATTGGTAAGTCTTGAATTAGTGGATGAGTGGAAGTACCAGCAGTCCAAATTGTGGTGTATGTTGGGAGTGTGTTAAGTTGATTATTGCTCTTATATTCAATTGTGTTAGGGTGAATAGCAGTGGCTTCTGCTCCCATGAGAATTTCAATTGGTATAGTGCGTTTTTGTAATTCTTTCTCAGCAATTGGGCGTAGTGGATCGTTAATATCACCATCAAGGATTTTTTGACCATGATTGAGCAATACCACGCGAATTTCACTCGAATTGCCTCCTAAAGCGCTATACCAATGTGGGAGGAGATCAGCTAGAGTTGCTGCCATTTCCACACCACTTGCACCACCACCAACGATGACTACTGTTAATAGTTTTCGGCGTTGTTCTACATCTGCCGTTTGGACAGCTTTGTGTAAACAGTCACGTAAATGCCGATCAAGAGCGATCGCATCTGCTTGCGTCCAGAAAGGAAAGGCGTATTCTTTAGCACCTTCAACTTGATGATAGCCAGTAACACTGCCCAAAGCTAATACTAAATTGCTGTAATTGTAGGAGTTTCCCGAAGCTAATTTAACTTCCCGTTGATGCAAGTCTATCGATTGCACTGCATCTTGCACAAAAATAACACCACTACCTTTAAGCAATTCCGAAAAACGTGGTACGACTTGAAAGCTATCCATTTCGCCATCGAAATACTCATAAAGTAATGGCTTAAAGCAAAATCGCTCATCTTTATCAATCAAGATGACAGAGCGAGGATAATGTTCGTGAGCTAAATGTAAAGCTGTAAATAGTCCCGCAAAACCACCACCTATAATCACAGTTTGATAAACTGGGCTGTTCATAAAATTCCTCGCAATTCTTGTTAAATCAGATAATGAAAGCTTTATTAGATGAATAAAAACAAAGCTATCAAAATAGCGCTGAGGAACACAGCAAATGCAATAGCATATTCAACTCTCTGACTAAAAAATCCGACAGCAGCAATGAGAGCGATCGCTAGCCCAATAATGCCAGCGTATTGCTCTTTTTGTAATCCGCGTGCAATTAGTGGGTCTTGACCTGGTGCCGGAGTTTCTTGAATTGCTTTTGGAGCGAGTTCTGAAGCTGGTATATCTTGCAAGTATAAATTCATCAAATTACTCCTTAAAGAACTGTGGTTTCTAAATGTTTTTATGCCCGCCAAAGGTAGAGAAGCGAGAAAAGAAAGACCCAAACTACATCAACAAAGTGCCAAAATAAAGTAGTCGCACTTGTCCCGAAGTGAGTTTTATTATAGTTGCCTGGAATGAATGAGCGAATCAGCATAATTATCTGAAGTACGACACCAGCCAGGACGTGTAGACCGTGAAAACCTGTTAGTAAGTAAAATGTCGAACCAACTAACCCTGTAGTAATCTTGAAATCGAGATTTTTCCACTCAATTAATAGACCAACTAAGAAGTAACTTCCCATTGCGATCGTTATTAACCATAGCCAACGAAATTTATTCAGTTGATTATGTTTGAGGGCATTTTCTGCTGGTTGAATAACAAAGCTGCTAGAAAGTAATACTACCGTATTAATAATCACGAGTGTGGACAATTCTGGCCCCGATACACCGGGTGGCAGCCAATTTTTAGTAGTCAGTCGCAGAGCTACATAAGTAAAGATAAAACTCAGAAATATGATGCTTTCTGAGAGTAGGAAAACGGTAAATCCGAACATTCCTTTACCATGATGATCTTCATGACTACCGCCACCAGTTGGTAGGAAGCGCTGTAACCAATTTGGCAAGCGTCGCCGCCACAAATCAAAACGGATTGGACTTTCATCTATATGACGACGTTGCATAATTCAATTGGGGCATTGGGAATTGGGTATTGGGTATTGGGCATGAAGAAGAGACAAGGTAGACAAGGAAGAGGGAGAGACTTATTCAATATTCCCCCTTGTCCTCTTGTCCCCAGTCCCTAGTGTCTTCACTCCCTGTTATCGGAATTTACCATTACTGAATACTTTGGATTGCCGTAGTCGTAAGGAGGTCTTGTCACGGTTGGAATTTCCTCAAAGTTATCTCGCGGAGGTGGTGAAGAGGTTGTCCATTCTAATCCAGTAGCGTGCCAGGGATTATCAACTGCTCTGGGCCCGTAGAGCCAAGAGCCTACTATGTTAGCAATAAAAGGCAGCGTGGATGCTCCTAATAAGAATGATGCTAGGCTAGCGATGACGTTCCATCCTTGATACTGTGGATCGTAGGAAGAAACTCGGCGTAGCATCCCTTGTAAACCTAATGGGTGCATGGAGAAGAAGGTAATATTGGCAGGTATAAAGGTCAGCCAAAAATGTAACTTGCCCCAACCTTCAGCATACATTCTTCCAGTTATTTTGGGAAACCAGTAGTAAATTGCCGCGAAGATTGCCATTGTAATCGTGTTAAAAACGATGTAGTGGAAGTGTCCCACAACAAAGTAAGTATTATTAACGTGGATATCAAATGGCGTGGCAGCAAGCATTACACCAGTAACACCACCAAAAATAAACATTGCTGCACCTCCCATTGCAAACAGCATTGGTGTCTCTAGATGTAGTTTGCTTCTCCAGATGGTGGCTGTCCAAGCGAATGCTTTAATACCAGTGGGTATGGCAACTAACATTGAGGTAGCCATGAAGGTCATCCGCATCCAACCGGGGGTAGCACTGGTGAACATGTGATGTGCCCAAACGAAGATGCTAATCGCAGCAATACCTAATGTGGCGATCGCAACTGACCGATAACCAAATAGGGGATTGCGAGAAAATGCAGGCAAAACCTCAGCAAAAATACCGAAGGCTGGTAGTGCCATAATATAAACTGCTGGGTGAGAGTAAAACCAAAATAGATGCTGGTAAATGATCGGATCGCCATTCCCATCTGGTTTAAAGAATTGTGTACCAACGGATAGGTCAAGCAACAATAGTACCAATGCAGCTGTCAAGGCAGGTAAATTAATCAGTTGCAATAACTGAGCGCTGAAAACCGACCAAACAAACACAGGCATCCGAAAAAATGTCATCCCTGGGGCGCGCATCCAAAAGATGGTTGTCACAAAATTGACAGCCCCCATGATGGAAGAGATGCCTATCAAAACTAGGCTGACTATCCAAATAAATTCACCGTTGATAAACTGATCCCCTGGTACTTGCAGACTAACTGGCGGATAAGACCACCATCCAGCTTGTGCAGTCCCGTTTGGCAGGAAAAAGCTAGATAGTAGTAAAAGACCTGCGGGTGGCAACATCCAAAAAGAGATGGCGTTAAGCAAGGGAAAAGCCATATCCCGCGCACCAATCATTAGCGGCACTAAGTAGTTAGAAAGCCCTGCATTGAAGGGAATAATCCACAGGAAAATCATGATTGTCCCGTGCATGGTGAACAAACCGTTATAAAGCGGGCGATCGACCAGATTTGATTCTGGGGTAAGTAACTCAGCCCGAATCAGCATCGCCAATAACCCGCCAATCAGGAAGAAAATGAAGGCCATCACCATGTACTGAATTCCAATCACCTTATGATCGGTGTTAAAGCTGAAGTATTCCCGCCAAGTATTACCCTGCTGGTTCTGCGATTCTCGATCCCCAGTAATCTCTTGACTAAAGTCATGTGTCATTATTTTGCTTCCTTTTATTGGCAATACCAGGTTGAGCAGGTGTTACGGTATACCAGCCGCTATTAAACAATGTTTTTGGTGGTTGGATATTTTCGGCAACTGCTTGATTTACAGGGGTTTGTTCGCTATTAGCAGTTTGCGTGAGCCACTGATTATATTGATCTAGGGATTCAACGTATACATCTGTTTCCATTAAGGCAAAGTAAGTACCGCTAAATTGAGAATCTTTCAACCGATATTTGCCTTTGCGAATCGGTGTTAGCACAATATCAATGTCGCGCCCTGGAACAATATCCTGTTTTAAGCGAAACTCAGGGACATAGAAACCGTGGATTACATCTTGCGCTTGCAGATTTAAGCGAGTGCTGAGATTGATCGGCAGATGCAGTTGATTGCTAGTAACATTATTTGGATAACGAAAAGACCAATCCCACTGCTTAACGAAAACATCAATAGTCTCAGATGCAGGTTTAGGGACATCGCTAACGGTTGCGGCGGAGGCAGATTCTATGGGTGTGTGCAAATGGACGATTTGCTTTAAACCTAAAATATCTAACTGCTGATAAATATTGAAGCTTTGCAAAGCAATCCACACTACTAATAAAGTTGGGGTTGCTGTCCACAATATTTCTAGCCTTGCATCACCTCTAGAAGGGTGTCCCTCACTATAGTCTTCTGGTGGGGCGCGATGGAATGCGATCGCATACACCATAACGCCAATTAGCCCAAGCAAGGTAAATGCTCCAATTGAGACTAAGAAGCTAAATAAATCATCTACCCGTTGTGCTTCTACTGTAGCTTGGGGAGGCATCCAAGAAAACGCCTGCTGTCCAATCCACCGACTGACGACGAGCAGCACTGCTATATAAACCGCTATTAATACATATTCAAAAACACTAAACATAAAATTCAATAAATTCTCGTTTAATTATTTGCTGTAAACATTTTTAGAAATTGTATTAGCAGCAGTAACATGAATCCCAAATTCCTCTCCCAATTGCGCCCCCAATGTTCCGTGAACGAATAATATCCCCAGCATTGCAATCCCTGCTAACAAGTAAGCCCACTGCACCTGTCTGGAAGCATCCTTCCGCCAGCGATAGCGTTGCAAACCTCTCCATACAGTCATGGCGACAATAATCCCCAACAACAAAACGCCACCCAAACCATGTAAAAGCATCGTCAAACCAGCACTCAACCCCCAAGCACTCTTTTGATCGAGTGGTGGATTTGCCAAAAGTAGCTCAAAAAAACCAGCTGCAACCGTGAAAAACGTGATTGCTGCTGCTGCTATCAGGTTGTACCAGCCGACATCAAAAAAGCTGGAACGGATGGTGGCCAATCCCAAAAATCTGAAAATAGGTTTTTCTAAAGAAAACAGCACTCCTGCTATATCAAAAATGATGGCAATGATAAACAAACCCAGCGTTAGATGCACGAATTGAGGATGTAAAGGAATCTCATAAGGTAATCCGTTAGCGCCCAACCGTAATCTCAACTGCTCAATCAGTTGTGGGTTCATGGTGAAACTCCCTGTTTCATGGCTTGAACTACAGGTTCGACGTGCAACCCATATACCCAAAACAGTTTACTCCCCAAATACACTTGTACAAATACTAGACACACTAACAATGTTGCAGCCCCCAAATAAGCAGGCGGTACTCTTCGGGGGCTGCGGTTGCGAATCACAAAACGCCAAGCTGCGATCGCTGCAACAATCGCCGCCAGTGACCAACCCAAGACGGTATGATAATTCAGTGTTGATTGGGCTGCTTCCTGGGCTTGGGCTAGCCCTGCTTCAAATTGACCGAAGATAATTGCGATGAAAATTGCGATCGCAGCAACAAACATATTCCAAAAACTCACCTCAAATAAACGCACGTTGCGAGTAAAATACCCCACCACATCACAGAAGAAAGAAAAAAACACCATCGCAATCACAAAGTGAACAACGATCGGGTGCAAAGGATCGGGGTAAGGTAGATTCTGGCTATTGAGAGGTAAGGCAGACATCGCTTTTTCCTTGGTGTATTAGTCGTTATGATTACTTAGATATTTTGTAAAAAATAGGATTCAGTATTGACTGTTTGGGGATTTCTAATTTTGCAGATGCTGACAAGATTTAGAATTCCTAACAATCAATACCTAAAAGATAGAGCAAAAATCTACTATCTTAGGGATGACTTATCCAACAAAAATAAATTATGATTTACTGTTAGCTAAATTCCTCCAGTTTCCAATTTTAATAAATTTATTTATGGGGTTTTCCCCCTGCCCCCTGCTCCTTTTCCTCTTCATTGACTTGATCCTTTAAAGATTTCATCCAATAATGAAATCGTGATGAAATTTTTATAGTTCTTTCGGTAGAGATATTTATTATCCCAATGGCTAGAAGCATTAATTCTTGCAAACCTCTAAAGTAATGCCAGAATTACAAAAATAGCTGTCAAAAATTAAACACATAAGCAAAATGTGTAATTAGTATAAAAATTTCAACGTAGGACAGCTTGCTTCAATTTGGATTCAATCATAAGTTTTCCATATCAGCTATCCTCAAACTTTGCAAATGAAAATACGTAGCAAAAATTCTGAAAAAGTATTATGAGTTATTCCCCTTACCTGCTTAAAGGTCAAAAAGCACTTGTGACAGGTGCTAGTTCTGGGATTGGTGAAGCTATAGCTCGCTATTTGGCTGCATCAGGTGCAGCAGTAGCTATTAATTACCATTCGGAAGCTGAAGAAGCCCACAAAATTGTTGATGATATCAAAGCTGCTAATGGAGAAGCATTCGCTATTCAAGCTGATGTCAGCAAAGAAGACCAAGTAAAGGCAATGTTCAGCAAAACACTTCAAGAATTTGGCACTATTGATATTTTAGTAAGTAATGCAGGCATTCAAAAAGACTCAGCATTTATAGATATGACCCTCGATCAATGGAATGCAGTGATTGGGATAAATCTAACGGGACAATTTTTGTGTGCTAGAGAAGCCGCAAAGGAATTCTTGCGTCGAGGTGTGAAGCCTGATATTTCTTGTGCGGCAGGTAAGATTATTTGTATGAGTTCTGTGCATCAGGTAATTCCTTGGGCAGGCCATGTCAATTATGCTGCTAGTAAAGGCGGTATCAATATGATGATGCAAAGTATTGCTCAAGAACTTGCCCCTCACAAAATTCGTGTTAATAGCATTGCCCCTGGTGCAATCAAAACTCCAATTAATAAATCAGCTTGGGATACTCCAGAAGCAGAGGCAAAGTTACTAAAATTGATTCCAGCAAAACGAGTAGGTGATGTAGAAGATATCGCCAAAGCAGCAGTTTGGTTGGCTTCTGATGACTCTGATTATGTTAACGGTACAACACTGTTTGTAGATGGTGGTATGACCTTGTATCCAGGGTTTACAGAGAATGGTTAAAATTCATGGCAACTGATTCATCTAAAAAAACAATCTTTGTGGCGATGGGGTCGAATTTAGCGATCGCTATTACTAAATTTATCGCCGCCTCTATTACCGGCAGTTCGGCTATGATATCTGAAGGTATTCATTCAGTCGTAGATACTGGCGATCAACTATTACTTTTGCTGGGAATTAGCAGGAGCCAAAAACCAGCAGATGATAGTCATCCTTTTGGTTACGGCCAAGAACTTTATTTCTGGACTTTTATCGTTGCTATCCTCATCTTTGCTATCGGTGGCGGAATGTCAATTTATGAGGGAATTACTCATTTAATTAACCCCAGTCCTTTAGAAAACCCAATGTGGAATTATATTGTGTTAGGTATGGCAATACTATTGGAGGGTTATTCTTGGACTGTAGCTTTAAAAGAGTTTTTGCCGACCAAGGGCAAACAAAATTTTTGGCAAGCTATCAAAAATAGTAAAGATCCTACAGTAATTACAATCTTATTTGAGGATACTGCTGCCATTTCAGGTTTACTCGTTGCCTTAATCGGAATATTTTTAGGTCATCTATTTAATAATGTTTATTTTGACGGAATCGCCTCAATTATCATTGGCATTATCTTAGCTATAGTAGCAGTGGTACTAGCAAGAGAAAGTAAAGGACTATTAGTTGGTGAAAGTGCCGATCCTCAAACCATAGCTAATATCCGTTCTTTGTCAAAAACAGAACCAGGAGTGAAAGAAGTTATCCGAGTGCTAACAATGCAGCTTGCTCCTAAAGAAGTATTGCTCAACTTGGAACTTCAATTTTTTCACAATCTTACAGGTGAAGAAATAGCTTTAACTGTAGAAAGTTTAGAAGCAAACATTCGCCAAAAGCATCCTGAAATAAAACAAATTTTTATTGAAGCTAAATCATTAACTGCATCTCGCAAATATTCTCAAAATTCTCAATAATTTTTTAATCAAATAAATATCAACTACAGTCCTGAACTGTACAACAAATTATGGTAAAAATTCTTAGTCAAAGACAGGCTTTTGGTTCACCGGGTATCGATCCTCGATGGACTCATGCTAATAAAGATGGAGTCGGAACAGCTTACTCTACCTCTAGTAAAATTTGGTTTACTATCTGGAATGGTGTTGTTACTGAAATCTATCATCCTACAGTAGATAAACCACAAGTTCGGGATTTACAGTATCTAATTTCTGATGGAAAAAGCTTTTTTCACGAAGAGAAACGCCATCTCGAATCAAAAGTTGAACCGATGTGGACTCACGGTTTAGGATATCGCATCACTAATTCCGATCCACAAGGGCGTTATGCTGTAATCAAAGAAGTAATTGCTGACCCGCATTTATCCTGTATTTTACAACGCACAAAGTTAACAGGAAATAGTGATTTTATTTCCCAACTCCAGCTATACGCTTTGTGTGCGCCACATCTGGAAGTTGGAGGTAGAGGTAATAATGGTTATGCTGTAGAAGTTGCTGGACATCGTATTCTAACGGCCGAGAAAGAAGGAACATGGCTGGCGCTGGGTGCAACAATTCCCTTTACTCGTCTTTCCTGTGGCTACGTTGGACAAAGTGATGGTTGGACAGATTTAGCTGATAATTTTCAGATGGATTGGGAGTTTGACAGTGCTATAGATGGCAACCTTGCTCTGACTGGAGAACTAAATTTAGATAGCACTAAAGAGTTTACTTTAGGATTGGCATTTGGGACAAATCTGCACAATGCCATTTCTACACTGTTTCAGTCACTCAATATTCCTTTTGAAAAGCAGAAGCAGCAATATAACGAACAGTGGAAGCGATCGCGTGACAGTATCCATTCATTAGAAAATAGTTCTTATGATGAGGGTAAGTTGTACCACAACAGTGTTAGCTTGTTGTTGGCACACGAAGACAAAACTTATCCCGGTGCTTTAATTGCATCTATGGCTATCCCTTGGGGAGAAGCCAAAGACGACCAAGACCAAGGAGGATATCACCTTGTCTGGACGCGGGATATGGTTAGCAGTGTATCAGGTTTAGTGGCTGCTGGGGAAACAGATACAGCAGTGCGATCGCTAATTTATCTTGCAACTAGTCAGCAGGAAGATGGCGGTTTTCCCCAAAATTTCTGGGTTGATGGCGAACCCTATTGGAAAGGTATTCAACTAGATGAAGTAGCATTTCCCATTCTTCTAGCATGGTTGTTACGCCAGGAAAATGTACCACTAAAACTTTGATATTTATCCCATGATTTTACGGGCGGCAGGTTATTTAATTCGTCACGGCCCAGCAACCCAACAAGAACGCTGGGAAGAAAATAGTGGTTATTCACCATCAACATTAGCATCTAATATTGCTGCTTTAATTTGTGCTGCTCAATTTGTTCGTGAACGTGGCGATGAAGCAACAGCACAATTCATCGAAGAATACGCTGATTTTTTAGAATGTCACATTGAAGAGTGGACAGTAACTACCGAAGGCACTCTAGTTCCGGGCATCAAACGGCATTATATCCGCATTACTCCTACAGATATCAATAATCCTCAACCTCACGAAAATCCCAACCAAGGAACTCTTTTCATCAGTAGTCAGCCACCTGGTGAACCAGCAGAATTTCCAGCGAAGGAAATTGTTGATGGCGGATTTCTGCAATTGGTGCGCTACGGAATTCGTAAACCAGACGATTCGATTATCGTTGATTCTGTCAAAGTGATTGATGCCGTTTTAAAAGTAGATACACCCGTTGGCCCTTGTTGGCATCGTTACAACCATGACGGCTACGGACAGCAAGAAGACGGAAGTGCTTATGTTGGCTGGGGTAAGGGACGCGCTTGGCCTCTTTTGACAGGAGAACGGGGACATTATGAATTAGCTGTTGGCGGCGATGTCAAAACATATATCAAGGTAATGGAAGGATTTGCTTCAGACACTTGTTTGCTACCAGAACAAATTTGGGATGAAGCAGATAAACCTGATGCCCACTTGTACTTAGGAAAACCAACAGGTTCAGCAATGCCTTTAATGTGGGCGCACGCCGAGTATATCAAACTGCTGCGGTCAACTCATGATGGTCGGGTATTTGATTTTATTCCAGAGGTAGCGAATCGATATTTAGGCGAAAGAAAGCAATGTAAATCATTAGAAATTTGGAAGTTTAATCGTCAAGTAGACAAAGTTAAAAAAAGTCATACATTGCGAATTCAAGCTTTAGCATCTTTTCAGTTGCACTGGTCAAATGATAACTGGCAAACCGTAAAAAATACACCTGCTACTTCTACAAAATTAGGAGTAAACTTTGTAGATATCTCTATTTCTAATAATCAGCAAAGACCAATAAAGTTTACTTTTTTAT
Source organism: Nostoc cf. commune SO-36 (assembly GCF_023734775.1). Lineage (NCBI taxonomy): Bacteria > Bacillati > Cyanobacteriota > Cyanophyceae > Nostocales > Nostocaceae > Nostoc > Nostoc commune. The sequence continues at coordinate 5,904,665 of NZ_AP025732.1, forward strand.
GGATTGATAGCAGCAAATGGGAAGAACGTAATTATACGGTTGAGGTTGGATAGCAGTAAGCCATTAGCTTTCATCTTTTCATCAAAGACAATTAATTGTTAATTAATCTCAGAGCAATTCTCTCAAATTCAGTCATAGATAGATTTACAGCGCTTCCCGCTATTATGCAATACAGTTTTTCTTATTGCCTCTCTCCTAACATAGCTTTTAGCTTTGAGGATGTACCTCATAGCTGCCGGAAGTGCTGTAACTAGAAGTATTAAGTTAAATCTAACTTTTTCAATTAAGAATTGGTATTAAACTTTATTCTCACCGGAGGTATCTATATGCCCCAATGGCTTTACAATCTAGCAATTATTTCATTAATCACTGCTGGTATTTGCTTTTTGATAATTGCGCTTGATATCTTTACTAAAAATCCACAAAATATGTGGATTATGCAAATAGTTTGGCCAGTTACAGCTTTATGGTCAGGGCCATTGGGACTTTATGCTTATTACAAAGTAGGTCGATTAAGTACCAAGCAACGAGTTCAAAGAGCAAAGGAACGAGATGAAAAACCCCCAAATAAGAAAAAACCATTTTGGCAAAGCGTTGCTGTTGGAGCAAGTCATTGCGGTAGTGGTTGCACTTTAGGAGATATTGTTGCTGAATGGTTTGTATTCTTCGTGCCAATTGTGATATTTGGTAGTCACATTCTTGGGACTTGGGTATTAGATTATATTGTTGCGTTCATTTTGGGGATTGCTTTTCAATATTTCACCATCAAACCGATGCGGGGAGTTTCGATGAGTGAGGGTTTGAAAGCTGCGGTGAAAGCGGATACCCTCTCATTAACAGCTTGGCAAGTTGGGATGTATGGCTGGATGGCGATCGCACTTTTTATTCTTTTCTCGCCAGAAACGTTACGCCCAAATAATCCCGTTTTTTGGTTGATGATGCAAATTGGGATGGTATGTGGCTTTCTCACTAGTTACCCAGTAAATTGGTGGCTGCTTAGTAAAGAAATTAAGGAAGTGATGTAGTTTTGAAACATAAAATCAAATTTTTTACCAAAGTTTATAGTGGTGGTATTTTCTTAACTTGTGCAGCACTAATAACTGGCTGTACAAATTCCTCCTTAGCCACTAAACAACAACCAAAGCCAACGACTAGAGAAAGTTATAGCCCTGAAACAAACTCGGCTGCTAACTTTCCACGTTGCCACACTGAACAATTATCAGTACGGAAAGCTTCTACATAATGCTGGGCGCGGGAAGTGTCTTTATTATTTACATTATTTACGCTTTTACTAATAAACGTTCCTCACCCTGCAACCTCTATGGTTATCCGGGATTTGTCTTGCTAAACTCCCAAAATCAGCCTCTCAAGGGCGTGAAAGTCATTCGTACCCCAATCCCACAACAGCAATCTCCCGGAAATATAACTCTAGCTCCAATGAGCAAGCCTCATTTGAGATTGCTTACAACCATATTAGAGATGTTGGTCAGACCTGTCCAACGTCTGTGAAAATTTTCATCACCCCTCCAAATGCCTACCACCGCTTTACCCTGCCAGAAACAATTAACGCTTGTACAGGTAAAGTCAGAGTTCGACCAGTACAGCCAGGAATTATCCAATAATAGCGATCGCCTTTCAATACTATTTCAGAGCAAAAAGAGCCATTATTATGCAGAATAACTCATCACCCAAACCAACAATTGAATACTGGCACGTCTGGACTGACCAAGACGGTATAAGCCACCAATCCCGTTGTCAAATTGCAGACTTCATGCAAAAAGGCATAGCCCCGGATACTTCACCGCAGTGGCTTTCTAATTTGAAGCAGTCTGGTGCTACAATCATCTTTACTGTGCTACCCGTGGGATGGGTTGGCAACTGGCATGAGAACCCGAAACCCCAGTGGGTCATACCTTTGTCGGGACGCTGGTTTGTCGAGACTATGGACGGACAGCGAGTCGAGATGGGGGAAGGCGAAATTTCCTTTGGAGAAGATCAAGGTACGAAAACAGACGCGCAAGGTCATAAAGGTCACTTATCTGGAACAGTAGGCGATGCACCAGCTGTTCTGATAATAGTACAACTCGAAGAGACTCCCACTATAGAGCAATCGTGTCGATTTAGGTAACTAGCAACTTGGATTAGTAGCGAGCGATCGCTTCCGACGGGGCGATCGCTATTAAGCATCAGGGCGCATATAGCGGTTGGGGGAGGGGTAAAGAAAGTTTCTGGCATGAGATAATGAGGAATTATGCTCAAACATAAGATGTTGTGACCCAGCAATTCTCATTTTGAAGAGACAATGGCAAATCTCAATGAGGCGCGGGAATTGTGGATTGAGACAGCTTAGGGACTTGCAAGAAAATAAAGTACCAGCTAAACAGGGACAATAGTAATATCCCATTTGGGTAATGTTTCAGAACGCTGCCATTGGGGTTGGTATTGTTCTAACTCTTGCGAGAGAACCTTGATTCCTTTGTGATATGTGGTTTGAACCAGATGTACAATGGGAGCAATTCCTTTCCAAGTCATATTGGCGGCCCATTGTGCTGCGGCGGCAACAGAATCTAAAATCGCACCATTCCAATAGTTCTCCAAGGCAGCCCAACACCGCTCTATTGGATTGTACTTGCTATGGTAAGGGGGATAATAAATCAGTCGAATTTTTAAATTAATTGCACAAGACAACTCAACCATGCGTTTGATAAATTGTGTGCGGTTACTGCGAGTAGCGGCACCGCCATCAAGATCAATCACCCACTCATCAAGTTCCAGGTAATTGTGTTGATTCTCATGCCACCAAGCGGTTAAACAATCGACGATAAAATCACTGGTTTCCGCCGACTGACCCAAGTAAATCGATAGCTGGTCATTATGTGTATTGAGAATGCCAAAGGGAACTAAGACTGATGACCACTGTGTATCGTGGTCATCAGCAGCTTTCGCCTCCATTGTCCGAGCTTTACCGCCTCTAGAAAGGTTGCCAATCTTCACCTTAGCTTTAGTATCTATAGACACTCGCAACGATTTGGGGTTTTCATCTGATGCCTGATTCTCCCGGAACACATTCTCGAAAATGGCATCAGTTTGCGGAATCTTTTTCAAGGGTTTCGTTTTTTGTGTTTTTTTAGGCGATACCCTAAGCGATTGAGAATTTCTCCACAAGTTTGACGAGATGGCAATTCGCTCTCGTTATAGCCATGAACACTTACTAATGCTTCTCTTACTGCTCTGGCACTAATGCGGGCATACAGAAAGGTCGATTGAAATTTAGGGTCGGCTTGAGCTTGAGCATCCACCAATGAACGAATATCTGCTTCTAAGTTGGGCAATACCTCAATACTATTGTGTCGTCCCCTTGCCTGATAATTCTCTACACAGACTATCCCCGTCCGCCTTTCATGCAAGCCGAGTTGCACACTCTGGCGATTCCATCCCATAACGGTTTCTGCAATGCGTGCTGAACTATCGAAGTAATCTTCGGTAACTTTTGCCATGAAATCTCGTTTGCGATTGCTAGTCAGTTTCTGTGCTGCATCTTTAAAGGTCGATTTGATGGTGTCGGTGAGCATGAATTGAGGGATTCCCATTCTAGATATTTAAACTAGGCGCGGACAGTTCACCGCTTCTTCTCTTCTAGAATGGCTGGTATTTTATTTTCTTGCAAGTCCCTTATGAAGCCGATGATAATATTCCCTTACCAAGTAGTAATGATAGCTATAGCGGTAAACTACTAGTACGGATACCGAAATCTTTACATCGACGTTTAGCTGAGACTTCTGAACGGGAAGGCGTTAGTCTCAATCAGTATATTGTGTCTTTGCTGAGTGCAGTAGCATAATTAACGGCAAAGCAATCTTAGTAAACTTCCATATTCTTTATAAATATTCAAAAAATACTTCAGGTACTAATCTGAATTCCCCAGATTTGAAGCGGGAGATATCCATCCATAACGCTTTATGTTTATGAGTTTGTGATTCTGAAAAAACTAAACTTTCCAGTTGATAAAATTTGGAATCAACAAAGTCACATTGATAAAGCTGAATAATTTCATGACCTTGCCTACCATTAAATGTAAACAAGCTCTCTATACAACCTAGATATTTAATATTCGTTAAGTCTGCCTGAATTTCTTCTTGAAACTCCCGTTCTAAGGCGGCGCGACTGGTTTCGCCAAAATCGACACCACCGCCTAAAGCCCGATAAAATGTTTCTTGTTTTACGGGATCGTAGCCTTCAGAAACAAATATGCGTTCGCCATTCCGAATTAGCCCCAAGGCTATTACCCGAATTTCGCCTGCTTTATTCATTTTTGTAACTAATTATCGTAAATAGACTGAGGACGACTTTCGCTATCCTCAATAGGCCAATCTGGATTTTCGCCACCGATGTATAATTCTTCAATGGTGACATATTCCTGACTTAGCTGTGTGAGGGCGTTGATTAAAATATCCAATGCGATCGCATCACTGGTTCCTAAGTCAAACCAACAACGTCCCCACTGGCCCTCATATTCAAACTCCCCAATGTTGTGCATCAGTGCTAGCAAGCTTTTGTCATACCCTTGCTCATCATAATTCATGTAGCTAATATCTAGTCCAGTGTCCTGCACCTGAAGATTTTCTGCATTAAATGCACCCAATTTACCCAGATAAAACCAGGAATTGAAAACTTCTTCTACATACTGCTTTTCACGCGCAGAAGGATTTGTGCTGAATTTCAGCCAAATCCACATATCAAAAGGATTAATTTCGCGGAACTGAATCTCCATTTTGGTCTAGTATCTCAATTACTGTTCTGCAAATAAGCATATCAAAGTAGGGCATAGGGAATTGGGAATTGGGCATTGGGCATTGAGCATTGGGCATTGGGAATTGGGGCTAAGGATTGTTAAGGCTAGCAGCATTTTTGCGTTCACGCTCAATTTGTTTGACTAAATCGCTTGGGAGTTGGGATTTTTTGGTTAATGCTTTGTCAAAATTAGCGATCGCTTCCTGGATCATCTGCTGGTTTTTTTCTTTTTGCCCCAGGTTTTTCAGGATTTGGGCTTTGAGATAATAAATTTCTGGATTATCTGATGTGGTTTTAATCGCCCGGTTGACATGCTCTAGTGCTTTTGGATACCGTTTTAAATCACGGTAAGCAAGAGCAATACCCCGATCCACTAGATATTGAGGAGAAGCATTTTGTTCTAATCGTCCAATTGCCTGATCTGGGCTGGCAAAAGGCAAATTGACCGCCAACAATAAATCCATATAACCCTTGATTAAATTCAATTCTGGATCGTTGGCAGAAATTGCTTCCGCTTTATCTAAATATTCATAAACTTGTCGCAGCCGACTAAAGGCTTGCGGTATACCGTTAACTGTACCCTGACGAGTGAGAACTACTGCACCCTCTAAAAAATGACCAACAGCAGTGTATAAATTACCACGCAATGGATCGCTAGTAATCAGTTTTTGTCCAGTTTCTAGAGTTTTCTGACTATAGGTATCGAGTTTAGACCAATCTTTATTTCCGTATGCTAAAGATGCTTTCATGGCATAAGCTAGAGGTTCATTTGGTTCTTTAGATATTGCTTGTTCTAGATAACGCTCTGCTGCTGGATAGTTGCCCTGTTGAAACATCGCTTTAAAAGCGGCTTCTGTTTGATCGCCAATTTGATGAGGTTCACGATTGCGAAACGGATCGCCAGCCAATGAAGGATTTACCCACAGATTAAGTGCGATTGCCCAAGGGGCAACGCCAAAGGCGATCGCAACTGCAAAAGCAGTCTGAGCAAGGGTAGTGAGTTTAGCAGACACTACTAATTGACGCGAAAAAAACCTTTTAATCATTTTTACCCTTAGAATAATTGCGGTTGAAATATTTGTATGTGTTACTTAGAATGCAAAAATGGTCAATTTTAACTTGCCTCTGCTTCAACCAAAATTTTCTTATATATTGGTAATCTTTCAATGTTTCCAGGCTTACTCTAGCCATTGTTTAAGGCTTAGTCTGCCACAATGGAGAAAAAGTAGATGATTCTTGCTGCTAGATTAAGGTGTTAATCCAGGTAATGCGCTATAAATTTTTTCAGAATTTTCCAGATACTCTCAGTGTAGCTAATCAGTAATTTGCTGACTTTTTGGTAATCTTAACAAATGCTTTATCTCCGAAATGTAAATTATCACCCCACAGCTTGCCCAACAGCGATTCTCAAATCGATCAACTTGGAATTAGCACCCCAGCAGCTAGGTTTGATTATTGGCCCAAGTGGTTCAGGTAAAAGTACACTGCTAGAAATTTTATCAGGACTAGCCGAACCCACTACTGGCGCACTCTTCTGGCGGGAACAAGAACTTATAGCCGAACAGCTACAACAATTAGCCGGTTTAGTATTTCAGTTTCCAGAGCGGCACTTTTGTGGTAGTTCAATTTTAGAAGAATTGCGTTTAGGACATCCTGAGTTAGGGTCAGAACGAGTTAGACAAGCCCTTACTGAGGTGGGATTAGAGCATTTATCGCTCTCTGCTGCTCCTCATGCTTTGAGTGGTGGTCAGCAACGACGTTTGGCTTTGGCAGTGCAATTGATTCGCCAGCCAAATTTACTCTTATTGGATGAACCCACAGCTGGGTTAGATTGGTCAATGCGTCGGCAGCTGGTAAATTTATTAGCGAAACTGAAACAAGATTGGACGCTGTTGGTAGTGACACATGATGCTGGGGATCTGTTAGCGATCGCAGACCGTTGCTGGACACTCAATCACGGCGAACTAGAATCAGTAGATCCAAAGTCACTAGAATCCAAAATTAAAGAACCTCTACCAACGGTGTGAGAAAAGAGCAGGGGACAAGGGGACAAGGGGACAAGGGGACAAGGGGACAAGGGGACAAGGGGACAAAGAGAAAAACTATGCCCCATGTCTCATACCAAATGACAAATGACAAATGACAAATGACAAACTTATTGCCTGAGATGGCAGAAATCTGGCAGCAAACTCTTAATTGGCAACCAACCAGTCAACAAAAAGCCCAATTTCAAAAGCTTTATGAGTTAATCCTAGAAGGAAATCGCCAACTAAATTTAACTCGGATCACTGACCCTCAAGAGTTTTGGGAAAAACATCTCTGGGATTCTCTGCGAGGAATTGCACCTCTTTTATCAACAAATTTCTCCCCCGCTTTCCCTAATATCATTGATATTGGTACTGGTGCAGGTTTTCCGGGTATTCCAGTGGCAAGTACTGTACCTAATTGCACAATTACTCTTCTCGATTCAACTCGGAAAAAAATTGCTTTTATCGACAATATATTAACTGAACTTGCCCTTGCCAATGCCAAAACTCTTGTTGGTAGGGCTGAAGAAATCGGCCATCACCCGCAGCATCGACTAGCTTACGATATTGCATTGATCCGTGCTGTAGGGGCAGTTTCGGTCTGTGCAGAATATACCTTACCACTGCTCAAACAGGGAGGTTTAGCCATAATTTATCGCGGTAATTGGACAGAGGATGAAACAACTGCTTTGCAGAATGCTGTGAAGCTGTTGGGTGGCGTTGTTGAATCAATCGAAAAATTTACAACACCCCTGAGTCACAGCATCCGGCACTGTGTCTATTTGCGTAAAGTAGCCACTACACCAGTTCAGTTTCCCCGTGCTGTTGGTGTACCTACTCAAAAGCCTCTTTGACTAATTCGTAATTAGAAAGAGTGCAAGCTGTTGTAATTACGAATTACTTTGATAGGGATAGAATATCAACATCTCAATGTTTAAGCAAGTTTACTGGCTGCTGCAAAACGCTTGTTAATCTCATCCCAATTAATCACGTTCCACCAAGCATTTAAATAATCGGCACGGCGATTCTGGTAATTGAGATAATATGCATGTTCCCATACGTCATTACCTAGAATGGGATATTTGCCTGCACTTAAGGGACTATCTTGATTGGCTGTAGTTGTCACTTCCAACTTGCCACCTTTGTTACGCACTAGCCAAACCCAACCACTACCAAAACGGCCAGCACCAGCTTCGTTAAACTGTTTTTTGAAAGCTGCAAAAGAGCCAAAATTCTGATTAATTGCGGAGGCTATATTTCCTGTTGGTTCTCCCCCACCTTTCGGCTTCATAATTTGCCAGAACATTGAGTGGTTCACATGACCACCGCCATTATTGCGTACTGTTCTGCGAATATCTTGTGGTACAATGTCAAGTTTCTGCAACAGTTCTTCAATAGTTTTGCCTTTGAGTTCTGGGTGTTTATCTAACGCTGCATTTAGGTTTTTTACATAAGTTGCGTGGTGTTTATCATGGTGAAATTGCATCGTTTTAGCATCGATGTGTGGTTCCAGTGCTTCGTATGCGTAAGGTAAAGGCGGTAGTTGGATAGTACCTGGTTTATTTGGTGTTGTATTTGCTATTGTGTTTGGTGTTGATTCAGGAGTTGCAGTGTTTCTTTCAGGAGATGTCTCTGCCGATGCACAAGCATTTAATGCAAAAGTACCCGCACCTGCTGTGAATAAAAACAAGAAATTACGTCGATTAATAGTCATATAAGTTTTTGCAGCCAATCCATTAAGTCTTTATTGCCGTTTTTATTTTCTTAGATTTTGGCTACAAAAAATTGTTAGTTGTGATTATTTCTGGCAGTTTAAGAAACTATTTACAAGATTTGTAATATTAAATACTAATATATAATATATTATGTATTTTTACTTAAACTATCTTTTTACAACTAATCATAGGTTCGCACCCAACCACCAAAAATAAACCCTATCGTCACAAGAGACGCTACGGGGTGTTAAGGGAATTGTGGGGTATTGGGTAGTTAATCGAGGTCGTCAGGCATTTCACCCACATTATACTTTCTTCTTATTTTTTCCTCGCTTAAAATCAAATATAGGCTGATAAAGTCCTGGGGGTAAGTGTAATTCTTAGTTGTTTGGTGTTTTGTATTTTTGGTGAAATGTCGGGAAATGCCTGTTTATCAATAACGCACTGAAAAAATTTGTTCAACAGTTAGATTTAAATCTGGAAATGTTGGCGACTTTATACGGTCGTCTCCTCTAAACTGTTTACCACGATATTCACCCTCATCACTTAAAGAGTAAATTGTGATTGTTGGCTGTTTGGGGTCGCCTATCAATTCCTTGCTACCCAAAGCAGCATAATCTACAATCCAATATTCTTGAATACCCATTTCTTCATAGTCAGCAAACTTTTTATGATAATCATCTCTCCAGTTAGTACTGACGACTTCAATCACTAATGGAATTGAATCTGGTTTACTAAGGATAGATTGTTTCTCCCATAATGGTTCATTACCCAAGTTAGAAAAATTCATTAACAAAACATCAGGATAGTACCCTGACATTTTATTTTCTGGCTTCACTGTGGCGGTTTTAGGTATACCGTAATTAAGTTTAAGACGAAGACACTCGTACCCTAATATCATTGTTAAAAATGCTACTATTTGCTCGTGTTTCCCCGATGGTGGCGGCATTTGAATAATATCTCCATCGTGTAATTCATAACGAATGTTTTCCGGTTGTGTTTCTAAAAACTCTAAATATTCATCAAATGTAAATAGTTTTTGTAGTGATTGAATCATTATTTCATCCTGATTATGGATATAAACTACTTCTCACTGCTGTAACCTGAAAATTAAGAGTTAACGGGGTGTAGTGGCCAAAGCTGAAAGTAATTCGGCATGGACGCACCAAGGTTCTTACTCAGCAATAGATACAGCAAATTGTCGCTATTTAATTAACAAATGACCGCGATCGCACGACGCAAGGTCAAAGTTACACGCTTATAATATTCTGTCGCCAGTTTTGGGATCAAATACAAACAAGTGATTTAAATCAAGTTGTAAAGAAAGGCGATCGCTTGGACGCAGACGCACATCCCCACCCACTTGAATATTCAACATCACCGCCGAACCAGGTAAGCCAGCCCGAATCAAAGTTTCCCTTCCCAAAGGTTCCACTACTTTAACTTCTACAACCAGTTGACTCTCATTTTCTTCTTGGCGACTTGGTGAATCAGCGCTGTAGGTGACTGTGAACCCGGAGGGCGGTTCGTTAATAAAAATATGCTCAGGACGAATCCCCAGATCGTAACTGTGTCCCTGACGCAACTGTAATTTTTTCACATCTGCTGGAATCGTTAATAATTGCCCACTCACATCAAAACCCTTATTTTCATAGATTGCAGGCAAAATATTCATTGGCGGACTGCCTAAAAAAGTTGCCACCATCTGATTAGCAGGACTTGCATAAATACTTTGGGGATCGCCGATTTGTTGAATTCGTCCACGATTTAGCACAACAATTTTATCAGCCAAAGTCATTGCTTCAACTTGATCATGGGTGACGTAAATTGTGGTAATTCCTAATTCTTGATGTAACTGTTTCAATTCTGCCCTGGTATCGTCGCGTAATTGGGCATCTAAATTAGATAAAGGTTCATCAAGTAAAAACACTTGTGGTTCACGAACGATCGCTCTTCCTAATGCTACCCGTTGTTGCTGTCCCCCGGAAAGTTGTTTCGGCTTACGATCCAGCAAGTGATCTAGAGAAAGCGATCGCGCCACATTCATCACTCGTTCTTGAATGATTTTTCGGTCAACCTTCCGCATTTGCAAGCCAAAACCGATATTTTCTGCCACACTCATGTGAGGATAGAGGGCGTAGTTTTGGAATACCATCGCCACATCGCGTTGTCTGGCTGGGATATTATTTACCAAGCGATCGCCAATATAGAGTTTACCTGATGTGGCAGTTTCTAAACCTGCGATCGTTCGCAAAATTGTAGACTTACCACAACCCGATGGCCCGACTAAAACCCAAAATTCGCCATCAGGAATTTCAAAGGTAATGTCCTCGATCGCGGTAACGTTATTGAATCTACGCTTAATATCTTCTAGACGAACGTTTGCCATTATCTGATTTGATATTTTCAGTTTGGGATCTGCGGCACTTCCAACTAAGTACTAAAAGATTTTATCCGCACCCTCGGAGAAACTGTGAAACTACTTTATAAATGCAGAAACTTGGTTATCCTGCACAACTCTAATCAGAAATTTTAGAGCCTCATTCACTGCATGGCATTGGAAAAAACCTATGCAAAATAAGGTTCTAAACGAATTTCTGTCTTACCAAAGCTTTTTCGTTCAGAACCAAACTTTCTGACTTTTAGGCTCTTTAAGTCATACTCTGATCGCAGACGGTAGCATGATATTTTTAACTTCTCACACATCCTCTAAACAAAGTTCAATTACTTCTTTAATATTAGCCATCAACTCATCAATTGTTTCTCCTTGACTGTAACAGGCTTCTAGCTGAGGGACTTCTCCGACATAGTAGCCATCTTCATCCCGTTCAATGATGACGTAGAATTCTCGCTTGGTGGGATTGATCATAATCTATTTGTCCGTAAGCTCAAAATCATTATTTTTCTGGATTCTTCAACCAAGCTGGGTGAGAAAGTAAAGAAGCAAAGACTCGTACCCCCCGAAGTTGATTAGAAAGGGGTAAGTGACCTTTAGGCGCGCTCAAATCCCAGGTAAACTCGTTAGGGTATCGCGTCCAGGTGTTACCTGCTTTCCAGCCAATTTTCGGCCAGAAATTCTCCCAATTTTTACCTAAACTTAACCAGATTTCTCGCTGCACTGAAAAACCAAATTTACCTTCAGAGTGGACTAACCAGAGGTTGTTAATGGTTTGCAAGTCAACAGCCGAGGTATTTTCTACCTCAGTAAAGTACAACCATTTTCGTTGTACAGCCGTTGGCCCTGACAGTTCACACATTTTTTCGATGGTGACGCGATCGGCTGCTTGGAAGTCTTGAACAGCAAGTAGCTGTTGCAAAGAATTGTAGTTAATCCCGCACTCTGATTTTAGAGGTACAATTCCCTCAGGAAAACAAGAGCGCAAAAATTCTTTGGCTTGAGGTGCATCAGAGTTATAGAGGACTTGGTAAGCTTTGCCATCAATCCAAGTCGCTGGGTTTTCACGTCGTTTCAGTAAAAATTCCATCAACACGTCTAATCCCTCATTACCTAACTCAGCTAATTGTGGGATTATCTGTTGTTGGACTTTTTCAGACCCGGCGATTAACGGTTGTCGGAGGGAGTCGATGTCATTTGCAGGGTCTGATAAAATCATTGGGTCTGTCATGCCATTCTTGTTTTAACGGTCAGTGAAAGAGTGGTAAGCTATCGCGCTTTACCTTGGAAAAGCATTGATAGCGAAAAGTAGTTTACTATTTTTGATCGTACAAAATTGCGATCGCTTCACTCAATCCCACACTTAATCCCCAAATAATGTACAAGGAGAATAGGGGGAAAATCTTTGCCTTATGGCTTGGTGAACAAAAGACATAGCAAAATATACAAGCCTGCCACATAAGATTTTTTGAATAGCAGCGTATCGATTAGGAGTGTGTGAACGATGTACGAAAAGATTACCCCCCCCGCAGCCGGAGCAAAAATCACCTTCAAAAATGGTGAACCAATCGTACCGGACAATCCAATTATCCCCTTTATTCGCGGCGATGGTACAGGTATCGATATTTGGCCTGCTACCCAAAAAGTTCTTGATGCTGCGGTAGCCAAAGCATATAAGGGTCAGCGTAAAATTAGCTGGTTCAAGGTTTACGCTGGGGATGAAGCTTGTGATTTATACGGGACTTATCAGTATTTACCTCAGGACACTCTCACGGCAATTGAAGAATACGGTGTGGCTATTAAAGGGCCTTTGACTACTCCCGTTGGGGGAGGAATCCGTTCTTTAAATGTGGCACTACGACAAATTTTTGACTTGTATGCCTGCGTGCGTCCTTGCCGTTACTATGCAGGTACGCCTTCACCCCACAAAAACCCCGAAAAGCTGGATGTAATTGTTTATCGGGAGAACACAGAAGATATTTATTTAGGCATTGAGTGGCGACAAGGTAGCGAAATTGGCGATCGCTTAATTAAACTTCTCAATGAAGAATTAATCCCCGCCACCCCAGAACATGGGAAAAAACGCATTCCTCTTGATTCTGGTATTGGCATTAAACCCATCAGCAAAACTGGTTCTCAGCGCCTAGTTAGACGCGCCATCAAACACGCTTTGCTATTGCCCAAAAACAAGCAACAAGTGACTTTGGTGCATAAGGGCAACATCATGAAGTACACCGAAGGCGCTTTCCGCGACTGGGGTTATGAACTAGCAACCAGTGAATTTCGCCAAGAAACTGTCACTGAACAAGAATCTTGGATTTTGAGTAACAAGGAAAAAAATCCCAATATTTCCTTGGAAGAAAACGCCCGCCAGATTGAGCCTGGGTTTGATAATCTTACTCCAGACAAGAAAGCGCAAGTTGTCAAGGAAGTTGAAACTGTTCTTAACACAATTTGGGCAAGCCACGGCGATGGCAAATGGAAAGAGAAAGTTTTGGTGAATGACCGGATTGCTGACAGCATTTTTCAACAAATTCAAACCAGACCGGATGAGTATTCGATTCTGGCGACGATGAACTTGAACGGCGATTATTTATCTGATGCGGCGGCTGCCATTGTTGGGGGTTTGGGAATGGGGCCAGGAGCAAATATTGGTGATTCTAGTGCCATATTTGAAGCTACCCACGGCACAGCACCCAAACACGCCGGCTTAGATCGGATTAATCCTGGTTCAGTAATTTTGTCTGGTGTGATGATGCTGGAATTTATGGGTTGGCAAGAAGCCGCAGACCTAGTTAAGAAAGGTTTAAGCGATGCGATCGCTAATAGTCAAGTCACCTACGATTTAGCCCGGTTGCTAGAACCACCAGTTGAACCCTTAAAATGTTCTGAATTTGCCGACGCAATTATTCAGCATTTTGGTTAAGTTTACTAGGGTTAATTAGTCGAATCAAAAGACCTCTCCCTGGTTTTACTACGCAAAACCTGTCCCTCTCCGAGTCGGAGAGGGACAAAGTTAAACTTTAATTTTTGTAACTAATTTAGTAAGCAAAATGGCATTTTACTTGCGGAAAACACCAAAATGAGAAAGCAAACTGGGGTTTGAGTAAGTCAAATGGCATTTTGAGAAAGCAAAAGCTTATTTTACTTGCAGAAAACACTGAAATGAGAAAGCAAACTGGGGTTTGAGTAAGTCAAAGCTGCTTTTGCTTGCGGAAAACACCAAAATGAGAAAGCAAACTGGGGTTTGAGTAAGTCAAAGCTGCTTTTGCTTGCGGAAAACACCAAAATGGGAAAGCAAACTGGGGTTTGAGTAAGTCAAAGCTTATTTTGAGAAAGTAATTGCGGATTTTGCTTATTAAATTTAGTCAAAATATGAAGTTTAGATAAAATTATTGAAAAAATTACTGATAAATTTTGATCTGCTAGATTTCAATACGGTTTGGATAAGGTTTTTTGATGACACGCCGTTAATTGTAGAGACGGCGATTTATCGCGTCTCTTGCTTTAACCGAACCGTATTGCGTCAGATTTAAAACTAGTCAAAAAACAAAGTCCCCGACTTTTCTAAAAAGTCGGGGACTTTGTTTTGGGGCAATTCCCTATAAAGCAATACGCTTGGGTTAAGGCTTCACTTTTTGTCAAAGTCAATTTTTTAACGAACCGCAAAGTACGCAAAGTACACAAAGGAAGAGAAGGAAGAAATGCTTAACTGAACTGTATTGCCCTATAAAGTTTCCGTTATTCGGATTTAGAGTTATCGAGAACTCGGCGCAAGTTCTCCATTAATTCGGATTTAACGCAATCGGTAATTGCTTTACCTGTGATTTTGCTAATTTATCAGGTGCGATCGCTCCATTCTCTGTAATGATGGCTGTAATCAACTCAGCCGGAGTCACATCAAAAGCTGGGTTGTAAAAATTTACACCTTCAGGTGTGAGAATGGTATCGCCAACTTGATAGATTTCTGTTGGTTCGCGTTCCTCGATGGGAATTTGGCTGCCATCGGCTAATTCAAAATCAACGGTGGAAAGGGGTGCAGCGACAAAGAAGGGGATATTATGTGCCTTAGCTGCGATCGCCACACTATATGTACCAATTTTATTAGCAGTGTCACCATTAGCAGCAATGCGATCAGCACCCACAACTACAGCATGAATCAAACCCTGTTTCATGCAATGGGCTGCCATATTATCAGTAATTAATGTAACTGGAATACCTTCTTGCACACATTCCCAAGTGGTGAGTTTTGCACCTTGCAAACGAGGACGGGTTTCATCGGCAAATAAACGTTCCAAACGTCCTTCCCTCCATGCAGAACGCACAACACCTAAAGCAGTGCCATAACCAGCAGTAGCTAATGCCCCGGCGTTGCAGTGAGTAAGTAACCTTAGCTTTTCTGGGGTATTAGGTAACACTGCCAAACCATGATCGCCGATCGCTTGACAGGTTTGCAAATCTTCAATATTAATTGCTTGGGCTGTTTGGAAAAGGGTTTCTTTAATATCTTCTACTGTTCCCAGCGTTTCGTAGGCAGCTTTGATCATCCGACTAATTGCCCAAAATAAATTTACCGCCGTCGGACGAGTAGAACGCAACAACTGGGCAACTTTATCTAAGTGTTGCAAAAATTCGGTGCGATCGCTAGTTTCAATTTCCCTTGCACCAAGATACATTCCATAAGCCGCAGCTACACCAATTGCTGGCGCACCTCGCACAATCATCGTTTTAATTGCCCGCGCCATATCTTCACTGCGGTGAATTTCGACAAATGTATATTCGTTAGGTAGGCGGGTTTGGTCAATTAGTGACACTGAGTCGTTGTGCCAAATAACGGGATAAACCTGGTTTGTAGAAGGTGTCACGTCGCTTTGCTCCGAATTCAAAATTAAAAATTCAAAATTTAAAAGTCATAGGAAGATATTGGGTATTGAGGATTGGACATTTTCACCTCTTCCCCTACTTCTTCCTAATCTTGAGACTATTTGGGAAAGTAGGCAATAATCATAGCAACTTCAGATTGCGAGCGATCGCTTCTGGTATCCGCCCTAAAAGCGAAGCTAGTTGAGTCTATCTATTTACTTGAAATCAGAATTTTACATAAATTTTGAAATTCTGATTTCTTGATCCAAGTTCCTATCTGTGCCAGTTGCTTTCCAACTTTATTCTCTAGTTTCCAATTTTATTCTCGTTTTACGACACTATAACTGATACGAAGCCGTCAAAGCCACTGCCAAAGCATCCGCAGCATCATCCGGCTTAGGGATCTCATCTAAATCCAACTCCCGCGCCACAGCTTCTTGTACTTCCGATTTATCAGCATTACCATATCCGGTTAAAGCCTGTTTAATTTGAGCAGGAGTAAACTCTACATAAGGAAGACGACGCTGCCCCAACACTAAAATAACTATACCCCGCGCCTGTGCAACCAGGATTGTACTTGACATCCGATAAAAAAATAGTTTCTCGATCGCAACCAAATCTGGTTTAAATTCTTCCATCACGGTGTGTAAATCATCAAACAAGGTACATAGGCGTTGTCCCATTTCCACATCTGCGGACGTTTTAATTACTCCAAAATCCAGCATATTTACTGTAGTCTCTGGTATCTTGTTGAGGTTTTGTGTGCAGCTAATTGCCCCAAATCCTAAAATTGCCAATCCTGGATCTAATCCTAAAATTCGTTTTTCCATTAAATTCACTTTTACCAAGGCAGGATATTGTTTAATTAGAAATGCTGGCAATCTTGACGATTTGCTCTTAGTCTAATGGGATTGACAAATATAATAGTTTCACGCCTAATGTTTTAAACCAAGTGGTGTAAATTTCCTGTTAACTATTGTTTGTAGCACTGCTCCGAATCAGGTATGTCAAATGGTTTTCTCAGACAAGCCCTCAACGCCCTGCAAAAGCAGTCGCGCTCCCGTACTTCCTATCGGGTTAACCAGTGGTTCAAATGGTTATCCCCTGGACTATCGGTAAAACGTTGGTTGTTGATCAGTATTGGGGGTGTACTGCTGGCAAGCTTGGGGTTAGCTATTTGGATTAAGCTAACCCCAATTTTTTGGATGATTGAGTTGGTTAGAGGTTTCTTGGGAGTCATCACCAACCTCTTACCGAACTATATCAGTGGGCCTTTGGTGCTGCTTGGCGGCTTGCTGTTAGTGCTTTGGGGCCAAACTCGCACTGTCGGCTCAATTACTAAGGTACTGAGAGCAGAAGGCGGAGAGGAACTCATTGATGTCTTGATGGCTCATCGTCGATTGTACCGAGGCCCAAAAATAGTAGTAATTGGTGGTGGTACAGGACTTTCTACGTTGTTGAGGGGACTGAAAACCTACAGCGCTAATATTACAGCTATTGTCACTGTTGCCGATGATGGTGGATCTTCTGGGCGGTTGCGTCAAGAATTTGGAGTGCTACCACCAGGGGATATTCGCAATTGTTTAGCTGCACTAGCAGATGAAGAAAAGTTATTAACAGAATTGTTTCAATACCGTTTCCGAGCTGGAGATGGTTTAACTGGTCACAGTTTTGGTAATTTATTTTTAACGGCAATGAGTGATATTACTGGAGATTTAGAACAAGCAGTTGCAGCCAGTTCTAAAGTACTAGCGGTACGGGGACAAGTACTACCAGCAACTCTCAGTGATGTTCGCCTCTGGGCAGAATTAGCCGATGGTCGCCGCATTGATGGGGAGTCTAGCATTCCGAAAGCTGGCGGTAAAATAGTTAAAATTGGCTGCATTCCAGCTAATCCTCCGGCAGTGCCAGCAGCTATTAAAGCACTTAAAGAAGCTGATTACATTATTATTGGCCCAGGTAGCCTTTATACAAGCCTAATTCCTAATTTATTAGTACCAGAAATTGCCGATGCGATCGCTAAAACAGATGCCCCCCGTATTTATATCTGCAATATAATGACTCAACCAGGAGAAACGGAAGGCTACACTGTTGCAGACCACATCAGAGCAATTGATGCAGCTTGTGGAGAAAGACGGCTATTCGATGCTGTACTAATACACAAAAAATCCCCCTCAGAGCAATCACTCATCCGCTATGCCCAACAAAACTCCCATCCCGTTTTCTTAGATAGAGAAGCCGTAACTCAGCTAGGACGAAGGATTGTTCCAGCTAATGTTTTGTTTGAAGATGAAACGGGTGTTATTCGTCACAATCCGCAGAAGCTAGCACAAGTGTTATTGCGGTGGTACGGTAGAGTTAATCACTGAAGATAAATTTTTCATTAGTCATTTGTCACTTGTCCTTTGTTTAGACTAATGACTAATAACTAAATAATTAAGTATGAAAATTTTTCTTGCAGATACAGAAGCGACGCTACGCTTAGGTATTACTCTTGGTGAATCCCTAACTCCTGGCAGTGTAATTTTACTAGAAGGTGATTTAGGTGCTGGTAAAACTACCCTAGTTCAAGGCATTGGCAAGGGTTTAGGAATTACTGAACTATTGTCAGTCCCACTTTTACACTGATTAATGAGTACACAGAAGGGCGCTTTCCCCTTTACCACCTGGATTTATATCGCTTAGAACCACAAGAAGTTACAACCCTGAACTTGGAAAGCTATTGGGAAGGTGTTGAAGTCATACCAGGAATTGTCGCAGTTGAATGGGCAGAACGATTACCCTACAAGCCAGATAGTTATCTGAGTGTAAGTTTAACTTATGGGCATGAAGGCACTCGTCAAGTCGAACTCATACCATTCAATTGTGCCATTAGCAAAGTTATTGCCGCAATTTAAGCTCATCTCCCGACTGAAGTACGAGAGATTTCACTTTTTTGATCGCAATACTAAAAAATTACTGCAAATAGTCGAGGAAGAACTTTACACTCGTTCTATCTGCCACTACCACGTTCGCCACTGTCAGTTACTAACATTGTTATCTCAACCAAAAAATATTGAATCAGCTTTTCTTCAATCGAAAATGGCAGTCAGCAAGCCGCCGTCTGTTCTTAGAGATTTGGAAAGTTTGCAATGCACTGGCTTTTTTTTTAAGGGAGACTACTTTTTCCTTCACTCCCTTAAATCCAGGCGGAGTTATCGTATCCGAATAGTATTGAACCTAAAGTGATTCTTAACTAAACAGGATATAT
This sequence comes from Nostoc cf. commune SO-36, assembly GCF_023734775.1. Classification (NCBI taxonomy): domain Bacteria; kingdom Bacillati; phylum Cyanobacteriota; class Cyanophyceae; order Nostocales; family Nostocaceae; genus Nostoc; species Nostoc commune. The sequence continues at coordinate 5,923,706 of NZ_AP025732.1, forward strand.
TGGCATCTACTAGCTTTATTGCTGTAATAAACAGTTAAAAACTGATTTAGATGGTTGGTGTACGAATCAAGCAAGTGTAAATAAACTGTTGTTGGGTTCAGTAAGAATTTTGAGAGAACTTAGTCAACTTCGATTGAAACCGATTAGTTCCCTACCTCGTTCGGAGAAGCAATCTAGATTATTTAGCAGCGAATGCTAGTAAAAAAGTTAAGCAATAAGCAAATTCTGTATAATGTTTAACTTTTCTTACACTTAGTATGCCCAAGTTAAGTTCACAATCTATCCAAAAAAATAAACTATTTTATAAATTTGCAAAATTAGTTTTAATAATTTTAACTAGCAATAAATTTTTAGATTCACATCTGTAATTAGCACTGATATTTAAAAATAAATAACTAAAAACGTCTCGTGTTTATACGATATTTCATTTGTAAGTACGAAACGTTTTATTATAAGTTGAAGTTAGTATGCTTACGTGGATGCACTACTGGTGCAATAAGTAGGTAGGCATGATTAAATATAAGATGTCATTGCGAGTGAAGCGAAGCAATCGCAAAGTCTCTGGGATTGCTTCGCTTCACTCGCAATGATGGAAAATATTATATTTATTTACGCCCATTTACTTACGCTTGGCTTTGTGAAAAATATTAGGTTGGGTTGAGCAATAGCGAAATCCAACCTACACCACTTTTAGCTTTTACCCTTAACCCAAGCGTATTGCCTCATAACTAATGCTATATGTCATTAGTTATCTTTAATAAAGGAGGCGATCGCCTTTTTTATCGGAGAACCAGAGTCGTCTCTGGTATAGTACGTCAGACCTCGCTCAATAAATGCAGAGGTAGTATCTATTAACTGCTGAACAATCTCAAAATTAGCGTTATCTATTTCTTCAGTGATTTTTTCATTTGTAAATTTGTTTTTTCGATCTTCTGGAGGTAATACAATGCGAGGATCTTTATAAGTCTCTTTTGGTTTAGGTTTAAATGTCTCATTTAAGTCAAACTGAAGACGTAAATAACGTTTAGACTCATAGCCACCCATGATTTGCCGACAAATCGTACTATCAATCTCAGATGACGGTTCCATAAAAATATTAGTAAGATTTTGAACCCAATCTAAGCCTCTCCAATTGCTTATTTGTTCATATTTATATGGTTCACCAGTTTGACCTGTGCCAATAGAAAGGATAGAAATATCTTCCAGTCGGAGATTATCCAGTTTATATTTTTGCTTGATTGTTGGAGAGACTGAAGACTGACTAACCCTCATAACTAAACTTAAAGCTGCCAGAGATGGGTTATTAGCAGAAACTCCGCCATCAATGTGAGGGAATTCCCAATCACCAAATTTTTCTTTATCTACAGGTTCCAATTTATATGGTGGAAAAAAAGTAGGTGCTGAAGCAGAAGCGGTACATATCTGCCATAAATAACAGTCATCGTACCATCTGTCTCCTAAATCGGGATGACAATTTGTAAAAAAGGTTGTGTTGCGATATAGCGTATCGTAAGCAAGAATCAAAATAATAGGTTTTTCAATATCCTTTATTCTTATAGATTTATAAGCATCTTTGAGGACGCTAATAATTCCATCATGAGAATATCTAGATGCTGAGAAGACATCAAGAATTGGTTTAATGAAGGAAGGAAAGTTTTTATAGCGCTCTTTTCTAGCTGTCGGAAATATATCTTTACCCCGATTTTGATACATTTTAATTAGTTGATCGCTCGTACTTCCTACAGCAATCCCTCCTGTTAGGATTGAACCAGTAGAAGTGCCAGCAATTAGGTCAAAGTATTCGTGTAAAAACTCTCCTTTCCCCTGATTTCTAATTTCTTGTTCTACTTGTTGAAGTATTCGTGCTGCAACGACTCCACGAATGCCACCACCATCTAAAGCTAAAATTTTGAAGGACATAGCAATTCTCTTTGATTATTTCTATGGTTATCTTTCTGGGTACAAGCATCATGGAATGCATTGCAATACGGTTCCATTAGCTTGTTTACTCTTATCCTGGTGGAAGATACCTAAGTTTTCACGAACTGCCTTTTCTGTGAGAGGCTTCCGCCAACGCGCAGCATCTCGTTAGAGAAGGAAGTCAAGCAGGGAAAAACAATAAATAGGTAATCTTATAACGGGAAGAGAGTAGTTATTGAAGATTTGACTTGAAACACTTACAAATAAATTCAGGGTTTCAAGTTGCAATTCCTGATACAGAAACAAGTCAATACTCTTTGGTTAAGAGGGAATGGCACTAAAAAAAGGCGAAAAGCTTATGTAGCCTCGTTCCCTGTCTGAAGACTGGAAATGTATTCTAAGAGGCTCTGCCTCCTCTTTCTTGACCAGAGGCGGAGCCTGCCAGAATGCGTTCCCAGCCTCCAAGCTGGGAACGAGGCAACGCGAAACTTTGGACTTATCTTAGTGCTATTCGATTAAAAGGCTAAAAGAGGAAAAACAAGGATTTTCGCCTTTTAGCTTTAACCAAATCGCATTGGTCTAGTCTGACTCTGGATAGATGAAAATCTTGCCAGTTCAAGTATGGCTTTGATGTATAGTTATTCGTCTACTACGTAAGCTTAAATAAATATTTGCTACAAGAAAGTTAAAGCTTGACCCCGCACTTGCGTATTTACCTGGCTTTTGTCATAAACTATTTCACCGCCGACAATGGTGGTTTTAGCCCAACCAGTGAGGTTCCAGCCTTCAAAGGGACTCCAATGGCATTTGGTTAAAAGTTCTTCGCGCCGTACTGGACGGTATGTGTTTAAATCCACAAGCACTAAATCGGCATCATAACCAGGTGCGATCGCTCCTTTATTCGGAATACCATAAGCCACAGCTACAGCTTTAGACATCCAGTTCACAACTTCAGCTACAGTACACTTTCCTTGCATCGCCGCAGTTAACATCAAAGCTAGAGAAGTTTCTACCCCAGGCATTCCCGAAGGAGTATTGGGGTATTCTTGAGCTTTTTCTTCTAAGGTGTGCGGCGCGTGATCTGTAGCGATGAAATCAATCACGCCATCGCGTAAAGCTTGCCAGAGAACTTCGTTATCGTGGGGCGATCGCAAAGGTGGATTCATTTGTGCTAATGTGCCAATTGTTTCATAAGCACTAGTATTTAACAACAAATGCTGTGGTGTAACCTCAGCTGTCACCCAGCTAGGTTTCTCTTGACGCAGCAACTCTGCTTCTTCGGCAGTTGACAGATGCAGAATATGCAAACGACGTTGATATTTTTGAGAAAGTTTTAATGCTAATTGGGTTGCAAGCAATGCCGCTTGATTATCTTGAATTTGCGAGTGAACGGCTGGATCGTGAATGTTGGCAAATTCTTGGCGGCGTTGGTTGATTCTAGCTTGGTCTTCGGCATGAACGGCGATCAAGCGATCGCCTTTAGCAAATATCGCCTCCAATGCAGTTTCGCCATCAATTAGCAGTTGGCCATGCATCGACCCCATGAAAATCTTAATTCCCGGTGTTGGCTTTGCTAAAAGCAAATCTGGTAAATTCTCTGCTGTTGCCCCAATAAAAAAGCCATAATTAACCAACGACTTGTGTGAGGCACGTTCTAGCTTGTCGTCTAAAGCCTGCTGTGTCGTTGTCAGGGGGCGCGTATTGGGCATTTCTAAAAAAGAAGTGACTCCGCCTTTAGCACAGGCACAGCTGGCGGTGAATAAATCTTCCTTGTGTTCTAGTCCAGGTTCCCGGAAATGCACCTGCGGATCAATAACTCCTGGCAACAAAGTCAAGCCTTCTGCGTCAATTTCAGTGGCTAGTGCCGTTGGCGATATTTCTGGTGCAACTTCGACTATTTGGCGATCGCGCGTCAACACATCCCCAATCATCAGTTCACCATTGGGTAAGATTATACGAGCGCGGCGAATCAGTAAAGTTTTTGGAGATGACATAGGGATAACCAAGTTCTGATAGAGGACTATGTATTACAAGTAACCATGCTTTTAGGTTAAACTTATTCGCGATCAGAGTAACCAATTTTTTTTTGCCGTGCCTTAAAAAAAAGTTTATTTTTATTTTATGAAGAACCCCGCCAATCAATTTTGGATTTTAGTTCTAGCACAACTTGGATTTAGGATTGATCTTATCCTAAAAGGGATTCAGCCTGTTCATTTGAGATCGATTTCGCCCGCCAGAGGCGAGTCATGACCCAGAATAAACATCTTAAGCCAAAATCTAAAATCTATAATCTAAAATTGGTAGTCAAGATGCAAACATGACTAAGAAATTAAAATTTTCTCGTTAAGATTAACAGATAAAGTCTCACTAGGTGGGTTGATTACCTACATATTTTGTTAAATTAAGTAATTTCATGCAAAATCAAGTGCCTGATAACAACTCTAGTCAACAACCCGATAATTCTTGGATCGCAGAGCTAGGTAGAACAATTGTATTGAGCATTGTTCTCGCTCTGGGAATTCGCACCTTTGTTGCTGAAGCACGCTGGATTCCTTCTGGATCAATGGAACCTACTCTGCATGGTACGCCTAACCAGTGGGAGGCAGATAAAATAATTGTCGATAAATTGAAGTATAAATTTACCGACCCACAACGGGGAGACATCGTAGTATTTTCACCTACTAAAGAGCTACAAAAAGAACAATACCAGGACGCTTTTATTAAGCGTATTATTGCTTTACCTGGAGAAAAAATACAACTTAAGGATGGCAAAGTCTATATCAATAACAAACCCCTCCCAGAAGCCAATTACCTTAGTTCTGGGCAAAGTACAGTCATTGATGTTTGCCAATCAGGGCCACAACCACCTTTTTTAGCAAAACCCCAGACTATACCACCCGATTCATATTTAGTACTAGGTGATAATCGTAACAGTAGTTACGATAGCCGTTGTTGGGGCGTCGTCCCCCGCCAAAATATTATTGGACGTGCTGTAGTTCGCTTCTGGCCCCTAAATCATGTGGGCGGAATTGATAAGTCGCCAGTATATCCGTAAGTTAAGAATATTAATCAAGTTGAAGAAGGATTCAGAATCTAGAATTCAGAAAAGAAAGTGAGGGATTGCTAAATTACCAATTTTTAATCCAAAATCCGTCTTGAAAAGTGACGCTGCTGCTGCGTTAACAAATCGCCGCAAGCCGACTTCAGAGCTTTTCGCAAAATCTAAAATCCAGAATTGCTATGATGCCTTACTTAGCAAAAATTTTACTGTATCCAGTTAAGTCTCTAGATAGTGTTGAAGTTGAGAACGCTAGAGTTCTTGCTAGTGGGGCACTACAGCATGACCGCGAGTTTGCCATTGTTGACGAACAGGGTAGATTTGTCAATGGCAAGCGTCATGCTAAAATCCATTCACTAAGGGCGCAATTTGCACTCTTAAATAGAACTATCTCGTTGCAAATCCCAGATAGCGACTTCCAAAAAATTTTTCATCTAGATGAGGAACGGCAAGGATTAGAAGCAACTTTGAGTGACTTTTTTGGGTTTGCTGTCACATTAAAGCAAAACTCTCTGATGGGTTTTCCTGACGATACACATTCACTTGGCCCAACGGTAATTAGTACGGCAACATTGGCAGAGGTCGCTTCTTGGTTTCCCGGTTTAAATGTAGATGAAATGCGCCGTCGAATGCGTGCCAATATCGAAATTGATGGTGTACCAGCATTCTGGGAAGATCAACTATTTAGTAAACAAGGTGATTTAGTCTCCTTTCGAGTGGGAGATGTACACTTTTTTGGGGTTAACCCGTGTCAGCGTTGTATAGTCCCAACACGCGATTCTTATTTAGGGGAAGCTTATCCAAACTTCCAAAAAATCTTTACAACTCAGCGACAAGCAACTCTACCAAATTGGGTTACTTCATCGCCTTTTAATCACTTTTACAGATTGAGTGTCAATACCCAATTGCCCCTATCCTCAGCCGGAAAAATTTTACAAATCGGGGATGAGGTTGACATAATTCAACAATAAAATTAACATTTATTTAAAATAAAAAATATTAAGTAAATTTTTTTTGATTTTTTTGTTTTTACTGTGTCTTTGCATGACAATTTTAAAATTGTTGTATTTAAAAATAAGCTTTTGTGCAAGCCCAAAGCTTTTAAGACCGGAAAATGAAGGAATCAGCAATTAAAAATTAAATTTAGGATTAGGTGCTAATGGCGACCTGAATTTTAGAATGGCATACTGGAGCTTATCGATTAAATATCAGTTTATCTAAGAACATCTGTTGGCATATTGCCAGAGAAAACTGAGCAAATTCAGGCGTGATCGGGTCTTTGCAAGGTATAGGCGATGTCTACGACAGACTACGCCTACGTAAATTTGGAAAATTAGGCGTTGGAGGAACTCGCTTTTTAGTACCAAAAACATAAAAAATGTCATAAATAAAATGATAAATACCGTAATTATATTGATATTAAGCGTAGCTGATATAGCTAGAATGCACCTAGAATATGCTGGGGAAGAATTAGACAACAATGTTATCCAAAGTTCAGCCCGCCAGATTTATTAATCGCTTAGTTGGCAAAGTTTATGCCAAGATGCCCCTGAAGTATGTTCTGATTGTGCCCTTTATATTGCAAATTTGTGGGGCGGTTGGACTTGTGGGCTATCTTTCGTATCAAAATGGCCAAAAAGCGGTAAGAGAACTTGCTACGCAATTAGAAAATGAAATCTGCGATCGCATTGAACAGCATCTTGATCGCTATTTAACAACCCCGAAACAAATCAATCAAATCAACTCAGATGCGATTGAGCTAGGTTTGCTTAACCTTTCCGATTTTAAAACCACCGGCAATTACTTTTGGAAGCAAATGCAAGTTTTCAATGTTGGCTACAACAGCTTTGCCAATCCCAAAGGTGAATTTATCGGTGTTGAACGTTTAGATAATGGTAAGTTATTGATTAATGAAGTTAGCGAAAAGAATGGTATCGGTAAACTTTATGTTTATCCTACAGACAACCAAGGAAATCGCCGCCATTTTCAGGAAGTCAAAAATTACGATCCCCGCATAGAAGCTTGGTATGCAGATCCAGTCAAGATAGGTAAACCCGTCTGGAGTCAAATTTATCAATGGGAAGATAAACCAGAAATTTTATCCATATCTTCCAGCTATCCTATTTACGATAAAAATCGCAAATTTGTTGGGGTAATTAGTGTTGATTTGCTCTTATCACAAATCGGCAACTTTTTAGCCAGCTTAAAAGTTAAAGAGTCGGGTAAAACTTTTATTTTAGAGCGTTCTGGGTTAATAGTGGCTTCTTCTACAAGCGAGCCACCATATACCATCATTAATGGTAAAGGTAAACGTCTATCAGCATTAAATAGTCAAAATCCTTTAATTAGACTCACAACACAGTCTTTGATCAAACGCTTTGGCAATCTTAAGCTGGTTGTAGAGAAGCAACAGCTAAGTTTTACTGCCGATGGAATGCGTTATTTTGTGCAGGTAAAAAGCTGGAATGATCAACTGGGTTTAGATTGGCTAATTGTGGCAGTGATTCCCGAAGGCGAATTTATGGAGCAAATAAACGCCAACACCCACATCACTATTTTGCTGTGTATAAGCTGTTGCGCTTATAATTTGCATATAATAGATATGAATATAACTTCAGGTACAGGTTGCTATGCCGGCTATTGGGTTTCTAAGCTTGGAACAAAAGCAGAATCTACAAAAATTCTTAAAACAGAGCGATCGCTCTGAGATGAGAGAGCGAGTTTTGATACTATTATTGATGAATGATGGTAGAACGCAAGAAGAAATAGCAGCATTAATCGGTTGTTCTCGTAGAACAGTAGCATATTGGTGCGTACATGGAGATCCAGATACGATAGAAAGCTTAGAAGACGGTAGAAGAAAAAGAGAATATAGAAAAGTTAATCAAGTTTATATAGATAAACTATTAGAGATAGTAGAAAAAGAACCAAGTGAGTTAGGTTATGAATTTGGTCGATGGACAGCAGAAAGATTATCAACATACCTAGAGAAAGAAACAGGATTAAAAATAAGCAGTTCTCAAGTAAGGAAGATATTAAAAAGAAAAAAGTATGTTTACCTTTGGGCAAAGTATAGTCTAGAGGACAGACAAAATGCAGAGAAAAGAAAAGAATTTAAAGAAAAGTTTCAAAATTATTTATCAATAGTAAAAGAGAACCCAAAGCTTTATCAGATATGGTTTTGGGATGAGAGTGGTTTTAGTTTACGAGTGTTAAGAAGGAAAACTTGGGGTAAAAAAGGAAAAAGAAAAAAAGTTACTGGGAAACGTAGTAGAGGTCGAGTAAACATGATGGGAGGTTTAAGGCTATCTGATAAAAAGCGGATATGTTATTTTGTTGAAAGAGGAAATTCAGAAACTTTTTATGAGCAGCTCAAACAACTACACGAATTTGTACTAAAAGAATGGTTGTCTTTAGGGAATAGTCAAGAATGCTTTCACGAACATGGTCCAAAAATAATTATATTTTTAGATAATGCAAGTTACCATAAACGTAAAGATATATGCACCCAAATAGAAAAGAATCTACCGAATATTATTCTTGAATATCTCTCTGCTTATAGCCCTGACTTTAATCTAATTGAATTAGTTTGGCATTCATGTAAAGAATATATAGCTCATCGACTATTTCAATCAGTATGTGAACTAAAATCTACGTTAAATAAACTCTTAAATGATGGAGAGCTTATTATTAAATGGGGAAGAAAAATAAAAAATAAGGGAAATGCTGTTTGTGCAAATTAAAAGCACAACAGCTTAGTTGCTTTTTTAGTCGCTACCAGAATTGGGATTTTGACTGCTCGCTGGGTTATTAAGCCGATTTTACAATTAAACACGTCAGCGAAGAAAATTGCTCAAGGTGAATGGGAGCAAACACCAGAAATTAAGCGTTCCGATGAACTGGGGGAACTAGCCAAATCATTTGAAATTATGGCAAAGCAACTGCAAGCATCTTTTAGTGCTTTATCAGCAAAGAATGCCCAGATGCAAGTCTTAAATGAGGCACTATCTCACAGCCAAAGTCGGTTAAATCAATTTTTAGAAGCTATGCCAGTAGGTGTATTTATTATTGATGCTGAAGGTGAACCTTATTATACAAATCAAATTGGGCAGCAAATTCTTGGTCAAGGAGCGATCGCAGTTAGTTCCGAAAAATTGTCAGAAGTGTATCAAGCTTATCTTGCGGGGACAGATCAATTTTACCCCAGCGATCGCTTGCCGATTTTAAGAGCATTACTGGGACAAAGCACCAGAATTGACGATATGGAAATTCGCTCTTATGACAAGATTACTCCCATTGAAGTTTTAGGAAAGCCAATCTATGATGAATCGGGGAATCTGGCATTTGCAATGGCTACATTTTTTGACATCAGCCAACGTAAACAAACAGAAAATTTATTAGCAGAATACAATCGCACCTTAGAATATCAAGTAAAAAAACGTACTGAAGAATTTCAGCAACTTATCGAGCAACTGCAAACCACCCAAGAAGAACTGATTCAATCGCAAAAAATTGCTGCCCAGGAACAACAAGCAGCCATTCGGGAAGCAGCACGAAGCGCTGCTGCTAACCTCGCCAAAAGCGAATTTCTTGCTAACATGAGCCATGAACTACGTACCCCACTCAACGCCATTCTTGGTTTTACCCAAGTCATGAGCCGAGATTATTCACTATCCACGGAACATCAAGAAAACTTAGCAATTATTAATCGTGCAGGCGAACATCTACTCAACTTAATTAACGACATTCTAGAAATGTCTAAAATCGAAGCTGGCAGAATCAAATTAAATTGCAGCAGCTTTGACTTAATTCATTTGTTAAAGAACTTAGAAGAAATGTTGCACTTGCGTGCTGTATCTAAAAATTTAGAATTAGTGTTTGAATATGCACAAGATATTCCTAAGTACATAGAAACGGACGAAAATAAACTGTCTCAAGTCTTGATCAACCTCTTGGGAAATGCCATCAAATTTACTGATACCGGGAGGGTGACATTACGGGTGAGACTGGGGAGCAGGGAGCAGGGAGCAGGGGAAGAAGAATTAATAAGCAATCCCCAATCCTCAGTCCTCATTCCCCCATCCTTAATCTTCGAGATAGAAGACACTGGCTGTGGCATTGCCCCAGAAGAAATTAACTTGCTGTTTGAGGCTTTTGAACAAACCGAAATCGGCAGGAAATTCCAACAAGGGACGGGGCTTGGTTTAGCGATTAGCCGTAAATATGTAGAACTGATGGGAGGAGATATTAGTGTCACCACTATCCTTGGTGTCGGTAGTACGTTTACCTTTGATGTTCAGATTGCTCTAACCTGCCCCAGAGAAATCCCGATAAATCCAATTAAATCCAAAACCCTAACTTTAGCACCTACTGACAAAACATACCGTATCTTAGTAGTTGACGACTCCAAAGAAAGCCGTTTGTTGCTAGTTAAAATTCTTACATCTCTAGACTTTGAAGTCATGGAAGCTACAAATGGCGCTGAAGCGATCGCAAATTGGGAATCTTGGCAACCACACTTGATTTTTATGGATATGCGAATGCCAGTTATGGACGGTTACGAAGCTACAAGAATAATTAAAGCTAGAGAAATAGGGCATAAGGCAGTCAATAGGTTGCGGAGGTTCCCAAAATTCAAACAACTGGCATCATCGGGGGGGCACTACTTTGCGCCAGGAGTAACCGATTCCGGCAACTGCGAGGTTTTCGAAGTTGTATGCAAAGCCTCTCCCACAGAAGAAGCAACTGCTGTTATGGAAAATGATGTTTCTGGTGCATCCAGTTTGCGATCGTGGATGCCAAAAATCTTGGCTCCCACTTCCGACTTCTCTGAAGCAACACAAGATTGCTCCAATACACATACGATCATTGTTGCCCTAACAGCTAGCGCCTTTGAAGAAGAACGCCAGAAAATTTTGTCCATTGGCTGTGATGATTTTATTCGCAAGCCATTCAGACAAGAAGTATTATTGGAAAAACTGAGCCAACATCTGGGTTTAAACTATACCAACCAAATAGAAACCACAAACACAGCAGTTATCGATCAACCTACACAGATTTTTGTCAGTGTTGCTGAACTCCTGAGCCATTTATCACAAATGCCACCTGAGTGGCTCCACAAGATTCACTATGCCGCAGCCAGCTGTAGCGATGAACTGATTTTAGAGTTACTTAAGCAAATTCCATCAGAAAATTATCAACTTTCCCAAGTTCTTAAGGATTTAGCAAATAACTACCAGTTTGAGAAAATAATGGAATTGACTATAACAAACGTAGAATGAATTACGATCATTTAGACCCTAATAAAAAAGATATTTTGATCATAGACGATATGGCAGACAACCTCCGGGTTTTATCCTCCATATTGACAAGGGAAGGGTATAACGTTCGTAAAGCCTTGAACTGGCAAATGGCACAGACGGCAACTCAAACACTATTACCGGATTTGATTTTGCTCGATATTATGATGCCAGAAGTAGATGGGTATGAAATTTGTCAGACTTTTAAAGCTTGGGACTTAACAGCCGATATTCCGGTAATTTTTATTAGCGCTTTAGATGATGTTATTGATAAAGTTAAAGCTTTTAAGGTGGGTGGCGTAGACTACATCACCAAACCTTTTGAGTTTCAAGAAGTTTTAGTGCGCGTGCAAAATCAACTGGCATTGAGGTCGGCGCGATTAGAAATATTGAAACTAAATGTCGAATTAGAACATCGGGTAAAACAACGGACTGGGGAGCTAGAAAAAACTTTACAAAAGCTCCAAGAAGAAATTAATTCCCGCCAGAAATTGCAAAGTAAACTGCTAGATATAGCACTTCATGATTCCCTGACGGGATTACCAAACCGAGTTTTATTTATTAGACGACTAGAAAATGCTCTCAATCGGGCAAAGCAAGAATCTAGTTATCAGTTTGCTGTACTTTTCTTGGACTGCGATCGCTTCAAAGTTATCAATGATTCTCTTGGTCATCCAGTGGGAGACGAATTACTAATAGCCATAGCTCGCCGCCTACAAGCTTGTCTGATACCTATTGATACTTTAGCACGATTAGGCGGAGATGAATTTGGTATTCTTCTAGAAAATATCACAGATATTAACATAGCAATCCAAGTTGCCGAACGGATTATACAACAGCTATCACTTGCTTTTAAGCTGTCAAGATATGAAGTATTTATGAATGCCAGTATTGGTATTAGTTGGGGCAATAAAGATTATGAGCGCCCAGAGTATTTGCTGCGGGATGCTGATACGGCAATGTATCGGGCTAAAGCTCAAGGAAGAGCTAAATATCACGTTTTTAATCCAGCAATGCATCAGGAAGCTATTCAGCTTTTAGAGTTAGAAAATGATCTGCGAAGAGCTGTTGAAAGGCGAGAATTCCTCGTTTACTATCAACCAATTGTTTCCTTGGCTACAGGCAGAATTTCTGGGTTTGAAGCCTTGGTGCGGTGGCAACATCCGATTCGTGGTATGGTTTTTCCTATAGAATTTATTCCTGTGGCCGAAGAAACAGGTTTGATTAATGCCATCAATACTTGGGTATTACAGTCGGCTTGTCATCAATTAAGCATCTGGCAACATCATCCAGTGACACCAGAACCCTTAACAATTAGTGTTAATTTAAGTGCAAGGTTATTTTTACAGCCGAATTTTGTAGAACAAATTGACAGAATCATTTATGAAAATAAAATAAATCCTGAATACTTAGAACTAGAAATTACAGAAAGTGTAATTATGGAAAATACTAATGCAATTAAAATAACTCTTCAACAACTAAAACAGCGAAAAATAAAGTTGATTATGGATGACTTTGGTACAGGATATTCCTCTCTGAGTTACCTGCATAATTTTCCTTTGAATGCACTTAAAATCGATAAATCTTTCGTCAACCGGATGCAGGATAACAAAGAGAATATGGGGTTAGTACCAGCAATGATTGGCATTGCCAATTCAATGGGGATGAGTGCGATCGCAGAAGGTGTCGAAACACAAGAACAGTTAGATCAATTGAGAAGTTTAAACTGTAATTTTGCTCAAGGATATCTGTTTTCTCGACCAATAGAACAACAGTTAGTTCTTGAATTGCTTGCTGCATCACCTCAATGGTAGCTATTAAATAGTACCTGGGGATTTCATTTTTGACGCTCGGCTATGCATTATACGCCCAGAAGCAGGCTATTAGGTTCACAAAGCTCATCACTTACCAATAGCTTTGATAGTCTATAGGAATCCGGTTTGATTACTGAAATTATTTGCGTAGGCTGGGAGTGGGGAGTAGGGAGTGGGGAGTAGGAAAAAAGACTTTTTGAGTGTACGGAGTTTTTTCAAAAATCAAATATAAGTCCTATATAAAACTCTCTAGACACCGTGGGAGTTAAACTATAAATATAAGTATTTTGGTAAAAATGATAAATAAACTTCAGAGTGATTTCCAAGAAGAATTTACTACCCTCAATAACTATACGCCTAGCTTTTGATAATAATGTATTTTAATCAAACTAACCATCATAAAAAAAATATTTTGGTAGTCGATGATACCCCAGATAATTTGCGGCTTTTATCGGCAATGTTGACTGCACAAGGTTTTGAAGTTCGCAAAGCCTTAAACGGCAAAATGGCACTGACTGCGTGTCAAATGGTTTTGCCGGATGTGATTCTGCTAGATATCAATATGCCAGGGATGGATGGCTATCAAGTTTGTCAACAACTAAAAGCTGACGATAAAACTTCTGAAGTCCCAGTAATTTTTATTAGCGCCCTGGATGATGTTGTCGATAAGGTAAAAGCTTTTGATGTTGGAGGTGTAGATTATATTGCAAAACCTTTTCATGGGGCAGAGGTGGTATTGCGAATTGAAAATCAGATTAATTTACGTTTGCTCCAAGTTAAACTGCAAGAAAAAAACTTTTTACTCCAACAGGCTCTTGATAACTTGCAAGCCTCTCAAGTTAAACAGATTCAGAACGAAAAGATGGTGGCGTTGGGGCAATTAGTCGCTGGGCTAGCTCATGAGATTAACAACCCTATCAGTTTCATTTATGGAAATCTCCAATATGCTGGTCAATATGTACAAGACCTAGTGAATATCATTGAAGTCTATCAACAAGAATATCCCAAACCCACACCAAAAATTCAGGAAATAGCTAAAGATGATGCTTGAAAAAAGATTTGCCTGAATGTTTTAATTTTATTAAATAGCTTGCAATAAAATGTCAGCCTTTTCTCAATAGAATACTCAGTGTTTTTTGTAAGTTAATAAATTTTAGCTAAATGGCAATTTCAAATGACAGAAAATACATTAGTTGATAAAACCTTTCGTGACAGTGAAGGTAAAATTGTTTTGGCTCAGATGCCAAACCTACCATTTATTCTTTGGATAGTAGCTAGTATCCTTAGTCTGATTTTTACAAGTGGCAAAATCAATACAGTCTTAGACGTAGTGGCAAATGGTTCCTTATATACTTGGGCATGGCTAGAATTATTTCAAGGCGTCAATTATTTTCGCAGAGCGCTAGGTCTTGCAGTATTAATTGCTATTATTGTATCCAAAATTCAGTATTGATAACGAAGAAATTTACTTCTTTTCTTCCTTGTCTTTAAGCAATTGGGCATTTTTATGGAAGTTTAAAATACTTTTTAAAAAATATTAATATTTCTTAATCAAGTTGAAAAAATCTTGCGATTGAGTTCATAATTTAAGAGCGATCGCTTTGTAAAGGTTAGTTGATATTTCATGTCAAACTGCTGGTGAAGTTAGAAACTAAAGAAATACAACACACGCAATTATTTTATGACTGCTATCTCTAACCTTGAATTCAAACGACCAATTTGGCAAACCGCCATCATATTGACTTTGGGCTTTTGGCTCAGTGCTAGTCTAGTTTTAGACTGGGTAATTATGCCTAGCCTTTATCTTTCTGGAATGATGAGCCAAGCTGGTTTTACAACAGCAGGCTATACGATTTTTTGGAACTTCAATCGGATGGAATTATTATCTGCTGCTGTGGTATTAACTGGGGCACTAGCTTTAGGCAAAACCCAATATCACTGGCGTATTGGCAGTATTGTTTTATCTGGGCTGTTGTTAACTATAGCTATGCTTGATACCTATTTCTTAACTCCGCAGATGTGTGCTACAGGAGTTCAACTCAACCTATTTGAAGCTGCTGCTATTCCATCAACAATGAATTTACTACATGGTGGTTATTGGTTACTGGAATTAATTAAGCTCGTAGCATGTGGCACACTTTTAAACTGGTGCTGGCGCGAGCAAGTTTAAGTAAATGGAGAACTATAACGGTGATAATGTCCATTTATAAATCTCACGCCAAAGACGCAAATAATTTATTTGCGTCTTTTTGCTACATATAGATTATGGGTTAATAAATACAATACTTGTCTTTAAAACTGATGCTCCTGCTGCGCTAACAGATACCTGTGGCAGGCTGCGTGGTCAATTTTGTATTTATATTTGTAATTTTTAAAACTTGAGATTTTTCGGACAAATTGCTACTAAGTAAATGGGCGTAAATAAATATAATATGTTCTGTCATTGCGAGTAAAACGAAGCAATCGCAAAGTCTCTGGGATTGCTTCGTTTCACTCGCAATGACATCTTATATTTAATTATGCCTACCTACTTATAAAATGATTCACTGATTTTTTAAGTGCAATTAAATAAGCATCTAAAATTATTTTTTACTGGAAATTTTCCACCTTTCCGGACATTTAAAAAAATAAATATTTATGACAATTGTCTGGAAGATACTATTAATTAGTTTTCATGTTTACTTTACTAATTTCTCATGAAGTTTATATATTTCTGCTAACTTCTTTTGAAAATTATAGTAACCTGAGTTTTAGTGAGTACGTTACAAGAAAAGGCAGGAGGCAGATCGCTTTTAGCGTCTCCCCTTGGGAGAGGGCAGAGGGCGACAGGAGAGAAGTATAATTAAAACTTTAGTTCTGGGTTTAGAACCACAGCTTAAAAAGAAGAATTGTATCGAGATGTACAACGCATTAGCGTAGCGGCACGAAATGCGATACAAAACTTCCACTCACAGCCTAAACCACACGTATTTGTGCTTGAGTTTCTTCTGTCTTCTGAATGTTATCTACCATCTAGCTGAAAATAGCTATTTTGCAGGCACGTACTATGTAATCAAGAATTTAGCTGTAAGTTCTTGAATTTGTCGCTCCAAATTGTGCAGGGTGACTATTTTCTCCACATAACATTAGAACCCGTTTCCATTACTTATGAAGAGATTCACTTCTGCTGATTTTGTCGTCTGTGCATTTCACCACACACCATCATGGCGGCAATTGTCAGTTAACTCATCTTTGGCCGGAGGTTTACCATTCTTGTTGTGCAAGTGATAATTCTGCCTAATCCCAACACTAACAGATGCTCCAATACTGCTTAGGTTTTGCCTAGAAAATCACTTTGGTGTAGGTTAGGTTGAGGAACGAAACCCAACATTTTCAGGGCTTTGTTTAGTTTCACAACCTTCAACGAAGAGGCAAGGGGAAGGAGGCTATTACCAGAGACAACATGAGTCTGATCCCACTTCTCTACCAGTGGCTCTCGTAAAAAAGCGGGAAGCTAACGCGGGGTGGTTACTGAGTTTACCGTGAGCATAGTCGGACTGCGTAGACAAGGTGTCGAATCCCAATTCTTTTCTATCTCCCTTGCTCCCTACTCCTCTGCCTTTTGTTCAACGCAAAATATTGAGGGTTGCTCTACAATCACAAACCTAAGTAAGACATTGAAGTTTTTGAATGCTTAGTTTTTAATCATACTTTTTCTCTTAATGCTGTTTCCCTCAAGAACAAACTTCTTGGAAAAGTACCCGACGACTCTTGTCAAGGCGATAAAAACCTAGTTCGTCAGCGCGAACTTAATAGCTAAAAGCCTTATTTGAGAGCAATTTACGTCTACATAACAGTAAATTTTAGTCGCTCTAGATTTTAGCATTAGGGGCAACAAAACTTTTGCAATCGAGCTAAAGTATCTATAATTTTAAACTGCCAAATACGGATAACAATGATGCTTTTGTGACTGATGGGCGAGAGCCAATGGTCTATGCGTGACACTTGAGCTATTGTTAGATTGGCTAGATTAGCTAAAGATACAGAAAACCAATCTCATTTTTGAAATACTATATCCTGGCAACTAGTCAGGCAGTTTTGCTATTGGTCAGTAGCATAAATTGGTTTAGTTGTAACTCGTGCATTACAGCTTAACAAAGATTGGTGAATTAAGAGTTGGGGGGTATGGAATCTCTGTACTAACTCGAATGTGACCGCTATATTTATCTGACAGTGCTTCCAACAAAGTCGCAGTGAATTCCGAAAAGGTAATTCACTAATTTCGCCTGCAAATGTTAATTCTATTCCCAAGCCATGCCAATGAAGACACTTCCGATTAGTAGATACAGATTTTTCCAAAAGCTTCAGCCCCTACCTTTGTTGAAAAAAATCACTGGTAAGTCGGTTACTGGTTGCTTGCAAGTGTTTAGCACATCAGGCTCTTGGTCAATATATGTGGACGAGGGTAAATTAATTTATGCGTGCTACTCAGAGAAAATGTTTGAACCGCTTTACAGAAATTTGCAACGCTTGAGTCAGCAAATTTCTACTCTTCCTCACGGAATTAAAGACCAGTTGCGGGCGATATTTGAAACTGGTATTGAAAATCAAGCAATACCAAATCCAGATTATTTGGCTATTTGCTGGTTAGTAAATCAAAAATATATCAGTCCCTCTCAAGCGGCAATGCTGATAGAGCAATTGGCGCTAGAAGTTCTGGAGTCATTTCTGAACTTAGAAGAGGGGAGTTATGAATTTATTCCTGAAAGCTTTCTGGATGACATGCCAAAGTTTTGTCATCTAAATCTCCGATTGCTAGTTGAACGATGTCTAACGCCCCAGAGAGAAGCAGGTTATTATCAAACATCATCAAGTTCTCAATCGCACGCCTCACAATTTTTTCAAATAAATGAGCTGCAACCTAAAGCCAAAACTCCACCAAAGTTGCCTAGAATAAACAGCTATAAACCAGCAGTTTACTCTATTAATACTAATGAACATAGGGGTCAGCAAATCATCCAGTCACCTGCTGACAAAAAAATCTACACAATCTTTTGTATTGTTGATAGTCCTACGGTATTGAATACTATTAAAAGTTATTTAGATGAGCAAACCTTTTCTGTTATCGGAGCCACCGATTCTTTAAAAGCTTTAATGCAGATTGTCCGGATAAAACCTGACATAATTTTGTTAGATGTTTCGATGCCAAATTTGGATGGATATGAACTTTGTTCTTTGCTGCGGAAACACTCACATTTTAAAAATACACCAGTGGTTCTGGTGTCAGAAAAACTAGGATTTATAGATAGAGCTAAAGCTAAGATGGTCAGAGCATCAGGCTATTTAAGTAAGCCGTTTAAACAAGGAGATTTATTAAAAGTTATCTTTCGACATATTGTTTAATTTCCTAGTCTAAAAAAGCTTCACTTAAGAATCAGGACAAACGCATCTAAAGATGGACGAGCCTGGATAAAAGTGTAATTCAGCCAGACCCCAGGGTAAATGCATCTAATTTTGTAGCTAGGTTTACAGATTATTTTTACCCCAAAATATTGAAACGGAAGAGGCGATTTTAAATCGAATCAGGAATTTAAGTACATTTGTTTGTTATTTACTACTTTTCCCTTACGTCCTATCGGTACACACATTGGTGTCTCCATCACTGGGTCAGGAATAATTCGGCACTCTAACCCAAAAACTTCTTGAACCATTTCTTGAGTCATCACTAGCTTTGGTTCCCCAGCAGCAAAAATTCGACCATCTTTAACTGCAACTAAGTAATCAGCATAACGACACGCCTGATTTAAATCATGCAGCACCATCACAATTGTCCGCCCTTGATTTTGGTTCAACTCATACAACAAATCCAAAATCTCTATCTGGTGCGCCAAATCTAAAAAAGTGGTCGGTTCATCTAAAAGTAAAATATCTGTATCTTGCGCCAACGCCATTGCAATCCAAGCTCTTTGTCGTTGTCCACCAGACAAAGTATCTAATGCTCTATCTGCTAATTTCAACAAATCTGTAATTTCTAGTGCTTGCTGCACGATTTTTTCATCTTTTGCCGACCACTGCTGCGACCAATTTTGATAAGGATAACGTCCTTGTGCTACCAAATCTTGCACCGTTAATCCTTCCGGTGCTACTGGCCCTTGGGGCAAAATACCTAACTGCTGTGCTACTTCTTTGGTGGAAAGATTAAAAATAGATGTTCCATCAAGATATACCGTACCGCCACGGGGTTTAAGCAATCTTGCTAAACCTCTTAGCAACGTTGATTTACCACAACCATTAGCACCAACTAAACCACTAATTTGTCCAGTGGGGATTGCCAAATTCAGGTCACGGATAATCAATGCACCATCGTAAGCTAAAGACAGACTTTTGGTTGAGAGTCCTTTCATAAGTGATATTTCCCAGCTTTATTTTTTGCGGTTACGAATTAATAAATAAAGAAAATAAGGAGCGCCAATAGCAGCAGTTACAATCCCACAAGGAAGTTCGATAGGTGCAAACAGTGTTCTTCCTAGCAAGTCTGCCATCACAACAATCACTCCCCCTAAGAGTGCGGAAGTAGGAATCAAGCCTTCATGGGTTGCACCTACCAACTGTCGTCCTAAATGTGGTGCGATTAAACCAATAAAACCAATATTTCCGGCGGTGGCGACTCCTGAACCTGCTAAAGCTACACCCACCAGCACGAGTAAAGCACGTTGCCATTCCACTTGACTACCTAAACTTTTGGCGACATCATCTACTAAATTTAAAGCGTTCAAATGCCTTGCTAGTGCCAAAGCCATTGGCACAAAAACAATTAACCAAGGTAATAGAGAAAAGACTTGCTCCCAAGTCCGGCCGTAGACACTCCCAGCTAACCAAACCAAGGCATTACTAACGTCAGAAATTTCCCCAAAGGTAATCATCAAGCTGGTTATAGCACTGGCGATCGCAGATAAGCCAACACCCATTAAAATTAATAAAATCGGGGAACTACCGTTATTCCAAGCTAGCGAGTAAATTAAAATCGCCATCAGCAAAGCACCAGCAAAAGCTGAGACAGGTAAGGTATAAATAGGTGCTGAAGGAAATAGTACAATTACTGTAACTGCCGCCAGACTCGCCCCAGCATTGATGCCGATAATACCGGGGTCTGCCAATGGATTCCGTGTCAACCCTTGGAAGATAGTGCCAGAAATTGCCAGCGCCATCCCTACCATAAAAGCTACCAGGGTGCGGGGTAGACGCAGATTCTGAATCACGAATAGATGGTCTGGGTTTCCTGTATCTAAACCCAATATAGTTTTCACGATATCTAAAGGCGAGATTGGATATTCACCCCGCCCTACATTTATCACCATCGCCACTGCGATCGCTACTGCCAAACATAACAGTATGATTGGTACACGTCGCTCGATGCGGAAAGATATCGCTTGGGAACGAATGACTAGCCAATCAACCTTCATTTTTTCACCTTTGACTTAGCCAGGTAGACAAAAAAAGGAGCGCCAACGATTGCTGTCATTATACCTACAGGTAACTCCTGTGGTTTGAGCAATATACGGGCGGCAATATCTGCGACTAATAGTAAAATTGCCCCCAAAACTGCACAATAAGGTAATATCCAACGATAATCGGCTTTAATGTAAAATCTCACTATATGGGGAACTACTAAACCAATGAAGCCGATTGGCCCAGCAAGAGCGACGGAACTTCCTGCCAGTAAAACTACGCTGATAGCGGTAAATATTTTGATCGAAGCTGTCTGTTGACCCAAGCCTCTGGCGACATCTTCACCTAAACTCATAGTAGTAATTTGTCTGCCGAGGGCAAAAGCTATTACTAATCCCATACCGACGAAAGGCAGCAGTTGTAAGAATAAATTAAAATCTCGACCAGATAATGAACCAGCTAACCAAAATCTGACTTGTTCAAGTGTTTGTTGACTGACAATGAGGATACCGGTGGTGAGGGAAGAAATCAAAGCAGTTAAGGCTGCTCCTGCTACCGTCAAATTTAATGGGGTAGCTCCTCCTCGTCCCAACGAACCAAGGATGTAAACTAACACTGCTGTTACTCCCGCACCCAAAAAGGCTACAAGGGCGTAAACACCTATGGATGAACTGCCAAAAACAAAAGTTGCCACAACCACAAAGAGGGCGGCTCCCGATTCAATACCCAAAATACCTGGATCTGCTAAGGGGTTTCGCGTCAAACCCTGCATCAATGCTCCCGATACAGCAAGGGCTGAACCTACAAGGATAGCAATTAGCGATCGCGGTAATCTCACAGTCTGAATAACTAAGTGATCGTAAGAACCATCAAAGGCTATAAAAGATGTCAAAATCTTACCTAGAGGTATTTCTGCTGCACCTAGCGTCACACTGAACAGCAAGCAAATCACTAGCATACATAGTCCCAAAATCAGACCAAATAAGGCTGACAATTGTGGCCTTTTCAATTCTCTGGGTGAGAGTGTAGTCGCTTTTATCATCTGATTCTGCCGTGACTGGAAAATATTACGCTCTGCTGGTTAGTTGTTTTTTCAATGGGCACTCTCAATATTTAACAGCTTTTTGATCATGAAAGTTGATAATCTTTCTTGATAAATATATAGATTACATGATTGTGTAGCCTTTTCCCCATTTTTTAAACGGAATAAAGCATACCGTTATAGCTTTGATATAATTTCTCAACAAAGTGGTATTGTTAGATCAACTTAAATTTGCTTTGTAAAAGTCACTTGCGTGCCAAGAGGGGGACTGGGGACTGGGAAGCACAGGATAATAATCAATGCCCAATGCCCAATGCCCAATGCCCAATGCCCAATAAGCAGTTTCAGTCACCAGGTGTTACATCTGTAAATGGTGGTGTTCATGAGGATTGATAGTTTACTTAAGGTTTACAAACGAAAATCAATACGCGTTTTACCTTTAATACTCAGCTTGATACTGGTTTTGTTTGTCGGAAGCCGCGCTGTGGCTGTACCAACAAAATCCACAGAGATATTGTGGGATACTTATGGTGTGCCGCACATCTACGGCAAAGATAACCAGAGTGCATTTTATGCCTTTGGTTGGGCACAAATGCAGAGTCATGGAGATTTACTTTTGCGTCTCTATGGTCAAGCGCGGGGACGCGCGGCCGAATATTGGGGAGAGGAATACCTAGAGTCAGATCGTTGGGTACAGACTGCGGGAGTACCAGAACGCGCTCGTACTTGGTACAAAGCACAGAGTCCAAATTTTCGTAGTTATCTCGATGCTTTTGCTGCTGGGATCAATGCTTATGCAAAACAAAATCCAAAGTTAATTGAGGATCAAGTTGAGATAGTGCTACCAGTCAAGGCAGAAGATGTCATGGCTCACTTACATCGGGTACTCAATTTCACCTTTGTGGTCAATCCAGAGCAAGTATTAGACCTGAGCAAAGAAAAGTTGCAAGCAGGATCTAATGGTTGGGCGATCGCACCAAGTCATTCTGCTGATGGGAATGCCATGTTGTTGGCAAACCCACATCTACCTTGGTCAGATTTATTTTTGTGGTACGAAGCTCAAATCACCGCACCAGGGATTGATGCTTATGGGGCAACACTTGTAGGTATTCCCGTATTAGCGATCGCCTTTAACAACAACTTAGGTTGGACTCACACCGTTAATACTTATGATGGTTGGGATGTTTACGAACTTACATTGGCAGGTAATGGATACCAATTTGATGACAAAGTTCGTAACTTTCAGACAAAAACTCTTTCCTTAAAGGTGAAGCAAAAAGATGGCTCCTTGCAAGAGCAACCATTAGTAGTGAAAAGTTCTATCCACGGGCCAGTGGTAGCCGAGAAAAATGGTAAAGCCGTGGCACTGAGAGTTGCAGGTCTTGACCGACCAGGTGTACTCCAGCAGTGGTGGGATATGGCACGAGCAAAAAACTTTGCCCAATTTGAAAAGACACTCCAGCGCTTGCAATTACCAATGTTTACGGTGATGTATGCGGATCGAGAAGGGCATATTATGCACCTATTCAACGGCCAAGTTCCAGTACGGTCTAGTGGTGATTTTGCATACTGGGAAGGCATAATCCCAGGAAATACATCTAAAACCTTGTGGACAAAAATTCATCCTTACAAAGATTTACCGCGCATAGTTGACCCGAAGAGTGGCTGGTTGCAAAATAGCAATGACCCACCTTGGACAACTACATTTCCAGCCGCCATTAAAGCAGATAATTACCCGCCTTACATGGCACCTCGTTTCATGGATTTCCGCTCTCAACGTTCTGTAAGAATGTTGGCTGAGGATGACAAAATTTCTTTTGATGAAATGGTTGCATACAAACACTCTACCCGCATGGAACTGGCTGATCGGATTTTGGATGATTTAATTCCGGCTGCACGCAAATATGGCCAGGGTTTAGGACAAAAAGCAGCTGATGTCTTAGAAGCCTGGGATCGGCAAGCCAATGTAGACAGTCAAGGAGCAGTACTATTTGCCTTTTGGGTGCAACAGATGGACTTAGATAAAACATTTAGTAAACCCTGGAATGAAAATTCTCCACGCACCACACCCGATGGTTTAGCTAATCCTGAAAGTGCGGTAGCAACTCTGCAAGCAGTTGCAGCAGAGATAGAAAAGACTTATGGGGCGCTTGATATACCGTGGGGGCAGGTTTTTCGGCTACGTTTGGGTGATATGGATTTGCCTGCTAATGGTGGGGATGATAGCCTAGGAATTTTTCGGGTACTGAATTCCGCTCCCGGAGAAAATGGGCAATTTCAAGCCGTTGCAGGTGATTCCTATGTCGCTGCAATTGAATTTTCTAACCCTGTACGGGCAATGGCACTCACCAGCTACGGTAACGCATCTCAACCCGGATCGCCTCACATTGGCGATCAGTTACAGATGTTCGCTAACAAAAAGTTGCGGACTGTGTGGCGCGATCGCTCAGATATTCTCGCCCATCTAGAAGAGCGTAAAATATTCTGAGGTCAATATTTTAGCGCTTGCGATCTCGCCCACAAACTTTTCAGGGACAATAATTAGTCTACAAGCCTTATACTGTCTGGACTTAAGCTTAGTTTCTGCAAATGTCTGGGGCGTAGGCATAGCCCGTCGCAGACATCGCATAACGACTATTTTGAACAGCGATCGCACTAGCGTAAATTTACTATTTCTGGCGTTGCTGAATCAAAGTATGAATCATGCGATCGCCTACATTGGTGATTACCTTTAGGGAAAAATGGATAAAGTCGAGCTAAAGAAGATTCTGGAATCTTTTCTAACCTTTGACGATTCCTACCGAAAAACGCGCACAGTGCCCCTGACTTCAGGCATGGGGGTGTAGTGCGCTTTGCGGATTTATCCGCAGTCCTAAAAATCAATTACACGATTAGTAGAATTTATGTATAATCTAGTAAGGAGGTAATACAAGTGTTTAACCTAACTTACGAATTTAAATTAAAACCAACACAAACCCAAATTGCGATGTTTGAGGAATGGCTAGAAACCCATAGACGGGTGTACAACTATGCTTTGGCAGAGCGCAAGGATTGGTATAAATCTCGTAGCTGTCGGGTTAATGCTTGTTCACTTCAATCTGAATACATCATCTCTGCCGATACTCCCCGCCCAACATTTGCTAGTCAGTGCAAGTCTTTAACTGCTGCACGTAAAGAAAGTGATTTCTTGTTACGTGTTAATGCTCAGTCTTTGCAGCAAACATTGAGACGACTTGAAAAGGCTTTTGTAAGTATGTGGGAGCAAAATCACGGATTCCCAAGATTCAAAAAATCTGGGCGAATGCGGTCTTTTTCTTTCCCACAGTTGGGAGCAAAACCATTAAGCAATGGGTATGTGAAACTGCCTGTTATTGGTGCGGTCAAAGTTCGTCAGTCAAGGGATATTCCTGATGGCGGGACAATCAAGCAAGCGCGTGTAGTCAGACGTGTTTCTGGGTGGTACGTGATGCTAACTGTTCAGTGGGATGTATCTGTGCCTCAGCCAATGCCTCATGGGGAAGGAGTAGGAATTGATGTAGGGCTAACCAGTTTTATTGCAACTTCCAACGGGCTTTTGGTCAAACGTTCGAGGTTTTTTACAGATGCCGAACGCAAGCTGAAATTGCTGCAACAGCGTGTCAAGAGAAAACGCTTAGGCTCGAACAATTGGAAGAAAGCACTTCATAAAGTTGCAAAACTCCATGAGTACGTTGCTAACTGTCGTAAAGATTGGCATAGAAAACTGTCTTATCAAATCTGTACCGATACTGGAATGGTATTTGTTGAAGACTTAAACCTAGTCGGCTTGTCTCGTGGGATGCTGGGTAAACATTGTTTAGACGCGGGGTTTGGGCAATTCTTCAACATTCTTGAGCAGACTTGTTTTAAGCGTGGTGTCTATTTCCAAAAAGTAAATAGCCGCAAAACTAGCCAAATATGTCCCAATTGTTTGTTTGAGACAGGTAAAAAAGAGCTTTCAGAACGTACTCATGTTTGCTCAAATTGCGGCTATACGACTGATAGGGATGTTGCCGCCGCACAAGTAGTTCTAGCTAGAGGACTTGCAGCCGTAGGGCATACGGTCAAGATGCTTGCTGAGGGTAAATTCATTGGAATCCCTTTGAAGCAAGAATCCCCCGGCTTCTAGCCGTGGGGAGTGTCAACTTGTCTATTCTCTTAACCCCCAGGCGTTCTCAGCCAAACTTGTAAATTAGCCCTACTGATAAATTCAGGCACTAAGAAGTAGAGATTTATTGACAAAAAATACTATTCTTTTTGACTAAGATTGATTTAAAAGGCATTATCGTGTAATAATCATACTGATAATAGTTAGCAATAATGCAATTTTAATGTCAAGAGCAATTAATTAAACTTGCGAGCAGGAAAGTAGATGGTTAAAACTTTACCAACATTCCTGTGGGTTTTGTCATCCAAAATCTAAAGCCAAATAGGAAGGAGCGATTTTGCTGATGTGATTAGTATCAGAGCAAACGCACCTTATTTCACCAATCAAAAATAAGTATCATCTATCCCCTCATTGGAAGATGAACAAGGTTTATGTGTGCAACTATCACCATCGACCGATCAAATTGATAAATACCTTTAAACAACAAACAATTGCCGCAGTCCATTGGTAAGAAGCCAAACATCAAAAATGAAGCCATATAAGTTATTTCCCAGCTTGCTCTTGAAAAGTACGATGCCTTTAGCAGTTAGCTTTGCTACTATTGCCGTTTTACTCTCCATCCCCGCCACAGCTGAGGAATTAGCAAAGGATGAAATTAGTAAAAAAATTTCTCAACTGAGTGACATCGAAATTCCCAATACGAATGCTGGCACTTTGGTACAGACACCAACTCAAGATAGTAATGTCATAACTATTACAGGAGTAAGGGCAAATTCCACTGAAAAAGGGCTGGAGGTGATTTTAGAAACCAAGCAAGGGGAGCAACTGCAAATCACCAATCGCAGTACTGGTAATAATTTTATTGGAGATATTACTGGTGGGCAGTTACAGTTGCCTAATGGAGATGGTTTTACATACCGATCAGAAAAACCTACAGAGGGAATTACTGAGATAACAGTTGCGAATATTGACGCAAATACTGTGCGGGTGACGATAGTCGGGGAAAAAGTGTTACCTGTGGTTGAGTTATTTGATGATGATGCAGGGTTGGTTTTGGCTGTTGCATCTACAACTACAACAACAGCAGCACAACCACCAGAAACACCACCAACGGAGGAACAACCAGCAACCCAGACACCCCCAGAAGAACCCGCAGCGCAGCAGGACGAACCAATTGAATTGGTGGTAACGGGAGAGCAAGACGGATATCGCGTACCGACTGCGACCACTGCGACCAAAACCGATACACCTTTGCGAGATATTCCGGGTTCGATTCAAGTGATCCCGCGTCGAATCTTAGAAGACCAAAAGACGACGCGTATACAAGAAGCCTTGGAAAACGTCAGTGGTGTACGCAAACAAGGTAACTACGGAGGCTCAGATGCCGGTGGATATAATATTCGGGGCTTTGCTCAAGATGGAAATTTCCGCAATGGATTTTCCGACAGTGACTTTTACTCCTCGGTAGATACAGCAAATATCGAGCGAATCGAAGTCCTCAAAGGGCCGGCTTCTGTTCTATTTGGTCAGGCTGAACCGGGAGGAATTGTCAATGTTGTTACAAAACAACCCCTTAGTACTCCCTATTATTCAGCTGAATTGAATGTCGGAAATTATGGGTTTTATCGCCCCAGTTTTGATATATCTGGCCCTCTTACAGATGACGGTTCGGTCTTATATCGGCTGAATGTGGCTTATCAAAACTCTGAGAGTTTTCGAGATTTTAACTTTACCGAACGTGTCTTTATTGCACCTGTAATTACTTGGAATATCAGCGATCGCACTTCATTAACATTCGACCTTGAATATCTAAACAATGATTACCTCTTCGATCGTGGACTTCCTTCCATTGGAGACAGACCCGCCCCCATCCCCATTAGTCGGTTTATCGGTCTGCCGGAAAGTGTTTATAACGATAGCAGTCTTCGGCTTGGTTATCGACTTGAGCATGAATTTAGCAAAGACTGGCAGCTTCGTAATGCATTTTCTTTTGTTTCTGGTGAATCATCTTCTGATGCTTATGCCACTGGTGGCAGACCACTAGTTGATAACCAGTTTTCCCCAATATCTGTAGGTCGTGAAGAATTCACACGAAAAATCTATACCTTTCAAACAGAACTAGTCGGAAAGTTCAAGACGGGATCGATTGTCCATCAACCTTTAATTGGGGTGGAGTTAAGACGAAACACCTGGGAATACACCTCATTCGATGCGGCAGAACCCATACTGCTGGACATTTTTAATCCCAATTATGATGTTGATTTACCTCCCATACCTGATGAAGCTTACTTTTACACGACTCGTAGAGACACTTTGGGGATTTACCTCCAAGATCAAATTACTTTTGCAGATAATCTCAAGGTATTAGTTGGTGGTCGCTTTGATACCTTCCAACGAAAAGATACAGAACTCGGAGAAACAACGGGTGAAGAGTCCCTCAGTGCTTTTAATCCCCGTGTTGGGATCGTTTATCAACCAATTCAACCAATTTCCCTCTATGCCAGCTACACTCAATCGTTTCAACCCGATCGATTTTTCGATCGTTCGGCAACAAACGAACCCTTTAAGCCAACAGAAGGAACGCAGTATGAAGTGGGGATCAAAGCAGATATCAGTGAACGACTTTCGGCAACTCTAGCAGCCTTCAAGATTACCAAAGCCAACGTTATTACAAGCGACCCCAACGATCCCGATGAGTCCATACAGGTGGGAGAACAGAGAAGCAGAGGGATTGAATTAGATATTGGTGGCGAAATTCTGCCAGGTTGGAATCTCATTGCGTCTTACACTTATACCGACGCGATTACCTCGAAAGACAACGACATTACCGTGGGTAATAGGCTAACTAATGTACCCGAACACGCTGCGAGTTTGTGGACAAGCTATGAACTGCAAAGCGGTGATTTAAAAGGTTTGGGCTTTGGTTTGGGGCTTTACTATGCCGGAGATAGATACGCTGATTTGAACAATACAAGCGTTTTGCCTAGCTATTTCAGAACAGATTCAGCCATTTATTACAAACAAGAGAACTGGAGATTAGCACTGAATTTCCGAAATCTTTTCAATGAAACTTATTATGAGACATCTCAAAGCAGAAATATAATCTATCCCGGCGCACCATTCACTGTTATCGGCTCGTTTTCAATTCAGTTATAACCTTGATTTTTATTGAGTCTACTCATGTTCTGGGAAACTTGCTGCAACGCGATGCCTTCTCTACGAGACGCTCCACGAACGGGGGGCGTAGCCATCGCTTTCTTATATAAATATATTGGCTGGGTTATGGTGACAGCCATCTTAATTACAGCTTGTCATGGTGGTAATCCCCAAAACCTCCGTTTAGAAAGTGAGCGATCGCTTTCTGCTGATTGTCGAGTCGTGGAACATGCAGCAGGAAAAACCAAGATTTGTGGTAAACCTCAAAAAATCGCAGTTCTCGAACCTAAGATGCTGAGTCTGATCTTAGCTCTCGATGTGCAACCTGCTGCTTACGCCGATGCTTATTTAGTGCGATCGCCTAAATTTGACAAACCTAGCCAACAAATTCCCTACTTGGGTAAGTATGTCACCAGTCAACCGATTAATTTAGGCGATCGCTCTAGTCCGTCTCTGGAAAGTTTGACTCTACTCAAACCAGATTTGATTCTGGGCTTAAATTCTCAGGACAATCAGTTATTAAGAGCGATCGCGCCTACTGTGTTGATAGATAATGAGCAAAATTGGCAGGACAACATTAAAATTGTCGCCAAAGCACTGGATAGTCAGAAAAACATTCCATCAATCATCACCTCACAACAGCAACAACTAGCTAAAGTCCGCACTCAATTAGCCCCTCTCGTCAATACCCATCCGCGAGTGTTAAATATTACTTGCAGTCAATCAATGAACTATATAGAGGTGAAATACAACGGATATACAATTGAACTTCTGGAAAAAATTGGATTTCAAACTGTATTACTGCCAGGTACAGAACGAAAACTAGGGTTAAGATCACAGATTAATTTAGAAACCCTTGCTCAACTCGACGCAGATATTTTCATTGTTAATACCTGGCTAGATACCTGGAATGGTGAATCTACTTACAAAGTACCCCTCCAAGAACTCCAGCAAAAATGGGCTAAAAATCCTCTATTGCACAATTCAAGAGCATGGAAAGAAGGACGAGTTTACTTTGTAGACTACACCCTCTGGGGTGACGTAATTGGCGCACCTATTGCTAATTCTCTGATATTAGAACAACTACCCTCACTTTTACTTTCACACACCTAAATCCATGACTAAACATACTCTATTCGTTTGCAAATCCTGTCGCCGTTCATCAGAAGAGTTATCAGAAAATCAGCCTTGCGACGGCAGTATTTTCTTAGATAAAATCACCACTTTATCTGCTGAAAAATTCGCAGCAGCAGAATTAGAAATTCAGACTGTCGAATGTCTATGGGCTTGTAACCGTGGTTGTGTTGTTGCTGTTTCTAACCCGGATAAACCGACATATCTACTTGGCGATTTGCCTCCTGACGAAGAAAATGCCTTAGCATTACTTGAATTTACACAGATGTATATTAGTCATCGTCAGGGAGCAGTTGACTGGGACGAACTCCCCATACAGTTGGACTCTGCGTTTTTGGCCTGTATTCCTTCTGTAATTAATCAGGAAATTCCTGAGCCTTGATTCAATACTTCGTAAAAATCAGATGCCATATAAGAGTAAAACTATAGAAAAAACATATATGTAAGCTCTTAAATACTGATTTATTGTTTGATTGATCAAACAGAATTCAGGAGTCAGGAATCAGAATGGGCTAAACCTTAGCTATCCGCTAACAGAATGAATTCTGTGCGAGTGGCGGATAGCGCAGCGTATACCCTTCGGGATGCTTCGCTTAGAGCGAGTCCGCGATAGCGTAGCGTTAGCGAGTACTCGAGCGTCGCGTCTGAATAACCGGGTTTAAGACCCCCACCAAATCTACGATTTGGTGGTCTTCAATCAGTCGCGGGTCGGAATCCCCGACTAATTGATTCTGACTCCTGTTAGCGGTAGCGGGGCGTTTAGCCCATTCTGACTTCTGAATTCTTCTTCAAAAATATATATCTTGATTCAAAACCATACAAATTAATATTAATGCTTATGTACAAGATGTAAGAGTAGAAAAACAGTGATTCTCCACAAAATAGGCTTTGCGATCGCCTTTGATACTGCTATAAGTTCGGTAATAGGAATTTAAATGTCACAATCACCAAATCTCAGCAGTATGCGTAATTTTTTGATTATCTGGGCAGGTCAATTGGTTTCTACCATTGGTAGTAGCATGAGTAGCTTTGCGATCGCAATTTGGGCATGGGAAATTACAGGTAAGGCAACGACTCTGACTCTAGTGGGCTTTTTTAGCTTGCTACCCAGCATAGCGCTTGCCTCCATTAGTGGTGCAATTGTTGACCGTTTCAATCGGAAATTACTGATGATGGTGGGTGACACAGTAGCAGTCTTGATGACAATAATAATGATGCTGCTGTATCTCACCAATCATTTGCAAATTTGGCATCTATATCTAACTAGCGCCATAGTCGGGACGTTTAATCAATTTCAATCTTTAGCCTACTCTGCATCACTATCATTATTAGTTCCCAAGCAAAACTATACCCGTGCTAGCAGTTTTCAATTTTTGTCAAGTTATGGAAGTAATATTATTGCTCCCGCCTTAGCAGGATATCTTTATCAAGTTATTGGTCTATTGGGAATTTGGCTGATTGATATTTCTAGCTTTGCGATCGCTATTAGTAGTTTATTATTTGCCCACATCCCTAAACCACTACCAACCAATGAACATGAAAATTCCTCCCATATTTGGCAAGGTTTAGGATTTGGACTGCGCTACATCTTTGTTCGTAAAAGCTTACTTGCGCTTTTAATAATCACCTTTTTGTTTTGGTTTGCTCATGATGTTGGAGATTCTCTCTATTCAGCGATGATTTTATCTCGAACCGGAAATGATACTGTGATATTAGGCAGTTTAGCCGCAGCAGCTGGTTTTGGTGGTGTCACCGGAGCCATCATAATCAGTACCTGGGGTGGTTTCAAAAAGAAAATCAACGGTGTTTTATTGGGGATGATTGGCGCAGGATTAAGTAAAATTGTCTTTGGTTTAGGTCGAACGCCTTGGACTTGGATACCTGCACAGTTTTGTTCTTCTTTCAATTTCCCTTTCAACGGTAGTTCCGATAACGCCATTTGGTTAGCTAAAGTTGCTCCCCATATCCAGGGACGGGTATTTGCAGCCCATTCATTAGTTGTGCAATTTGGGTCAGCAGCAGCTTATTTAATCGCAGGGCCTTTAGCAGATAATATATTCACCCCTACATTAGCCGCAGGTGATGGTAATGTTGAGATTTTTGGAAGAATATTTGGTACTAACGCAGGTGCAGGGATCGCACTGCTATATGTAATCTGTGCTATGTGTATGTTATTGGTTGGGTGTGCTGGATTTTATATTCCCCAACTGCGGGATATGGAGAAAATTTTACCGGATCATGATACTACTCAATATGCACAGTTTAATGGTGAAAAATAGAAATTTAGCGATCGCTTGTTGTTATAAGCAGATACAGCATTGATGAGTCGAACTTACACTCTCCATTGAAATTGTCTTGAAAATAGGGGCTAGGGACTAGAACACCGATTCAGTATTCAGAATCATGACCAAAAACTGGGTTTATTGCGGCTGAAACAAGAAATTTTTGGTTGTAGAAGACGTTAAAACAGGGTTTATATGCCTTATGTTTTGTTAGAGTGTTCCAAAAATAAATGATCCAAAACCCGTCATTGCGAGCGAAGCGAAGCAATCGCAAGGGCTAAGATTGCTTCGCTTCGCTCGCAATGACAATTGAGCATTTTTTTACTTGGAGTACTCTTAATGAATCGGTGTTCTAGTAAAAAGCTACTTTCATACTTGATTGTGGGATTTTCCCGTGAACGAATACCTTTGAGGCATTGTTATTAGGACTTACGCATTGACACAAAATACAAAATATGAATTTTTGAAAAACCAGATATGTCGTAGGGGCACAGCAGTGCTGTACCCTCCGATAGCGCGGGTTTATGTACCATCAAAGAATAATTAATCAAAGCCGGAAACGACCTATTTTCGTGAATTCATACCATGATTAATTTGTACAGTGCGTAAGTCCTAGTTATCTCTTAAAAGATATGCATAAGTTATATAAGTATAAAAAACTATAAGTTTTAGTCATAAAAAATCTATTGCTTAAAGCTACTAATTCTCGTTAAAGTAATTCAAGCTAAATAAAAATGATTTGCAATAATAGTGATAACATTTTCATAGATAAGCCTTAAGTCTTATGACTTTGACAGGACTAGTGGTTGGCTAAACTGATAATCAATCGTCTAGACCTACAGTTAAGTAAACAAAAATCTTTTCTAACTCGACTCGCAAACTAAGGTTTTGTTAACTACTAGGCTGGAAGTTTTGAGATAAGTAAATCTTGTTGATGATAAGCAGTAGTCATAGGAGGCAGATGATGAAAATACTCCACAGTGTCATAAATCAAATGCAAAATAAACGCTTCCAGGTATATTTTGATTGCCAGCCGCAATTTCTGTAGATATTAAGGATTTCCTGCCCATTTTTCCGTGGTGAGAGCGAAAAAAATCACCAGTTTATCAGGTGTATGTAGTTGTCGAAAATAAAAATGAGTCAATCCAATCGTTCCTTTGCTCAAAGCTATCCTAGCTGTTCTACTGTTGTAGAACTCTTACGTTTGAGAAGTTCTACCCAACCAACTCGAGATGCTTTCACCTTTTTGTTAGATGGGGAAACAGAACAATCAACCCTAACCTATCAAGAATTAGATCAGCTAGCGCGTCGAGTCGCAGCTCGGTTACAAGCATTGGGTTTAACAGGCGAACGGGCTTTACTGCTTTATCCTGCTGGACTGGATTTTTTAATTGCCTTTTTCGGTTGCTTATATGCAGGAGTTGTGGCAGTCACTGCATATCCTCCCAGAAATCAACGCAATACACCAAGAATAAAGGCAATTGCCATAGATGCACAAGCTGCGATCGCTCTAACAACCACAGAAATTTTGTCAACAGTGCAGCCTTTGATGACAGAAAACAGTGATCTGGGATCATTGCAGTGGCTGACTACTGATAATCTGGCACAGGGAATAGAAGAAAGTTGGCAAAAACCCGATATTGATATAGATACCTTAGCTTTTCTGCAATATACCTCCGGTTCTACAGGTACACCCAAGGGTGTAATGATTAGTCACGGAAACCTACTGCACAATGCTCAGACAACTTGCCAATTTATGGAGCATTCCGCAGACAGTAAATTCGTGACGTGGCTGCCGATGTACCATGATATGGGCTTAATTGGTGGCATCTTGCAACCTTTGTATGGGGGTTTTCCTTGCATTATCATGCCTCCAACTTCCTTCCTCCAACGTCCATATCGTTGGTTACAGGCAATTTCCAGATATCAAGGGACGACAAGTGGAGGCCCAAATTTTGCTTATGAATTATGTACTCAAAAAATCACTCCAGAACAAAAAGCGACTCTTGACCTGAGTAGCTGGAGTGTAGCATTTAATGGTGCTGAACCGATTCGTTACGATACCTTAGAGCGTTTTGCAGAAGCGTTTGCAGAGTGTGGTTTCCGTAGGGAGGCTTTTTATCCATGTTACGGAATGGCTGAAACAACCCTAATGGTATCAGGTGTAGATAAGGCTACCTCACCGCGAGTGAAAGCGATTCAGAAATCTGCATTAGAATCTAATCGAGTTGTTGCATCATCACTTACGGATGAGAATCTATATCATTTTGTGAGTTGCGGTCGAGTCATCCCAGAACAGAAGGTAGTTATTACCAATCCAGGAACATTTCAGACTTGTCAACCTGATGAAATTGGAGAAATTTGGGTATCCGGATTGAGTGTTGGTCAAGGCTATTGGAATCGTTCTCAAGAAACAGAAGAGACATTCCGTGCTTATTTATCAGATACAAGAGAAGGGCCTTTCCTGCGGACGGGAGATTTAGGTTTTTTGCAGGATGGAGAGCTTTTTATTACAGGTAGAGCTAAAGATTTAATAATCATTCGAGGCCGCAATCTTTACCCACAGGATATAGAATTAACCACTGAACGCAGTCATTCATCCTTACGTACTGGCGCTAGTGCAGCATTTACAGTTGAAGTTGACAACGAAGAAAAACTAGTAATAGTACAAGAATTAGAATTTCGCGCCAAACCTAATTTAGCAGAAGTAGTGAATGCCATTCGCCAAGCGGTGACGGAAGAGCATGAGGTACAAGTTTATGCAGTAGTTTTAATTAAACCAGGTACTATCCCGAAAACTTCCAGCGGAAAGATTCAACGGCGTACAACTCACTCTCAATTTTGTAATGGCGAACTGAATGTAGTTGAAAGTAACATTCTTAAAATTAGCAATATCACCCAAAATGAAACTCATTTACAACGTTCTGAACTTTTAGTACTTTCTCCAAGGGAATGTCAAACGACTCTAGAAGCATACATAATTAAACTCTTGGCAAGAGTATTTTCAGTTAGATCAGATGATATTAATCCTCAAGAACCATTAAGTACGATAGGGCTTGACTCTTTAAAAGTATTTGAAATAAAGAATCGCATTGAAGTCGACTTAGAAGTAGATATATCCGTAGCAGACTTCTTTGAAGGGATGAGTGTGCGATCGCTTGTCACCAAAATACTGGCTCAAATGGGGACAGATGAACTACCGTCACTATCGCTTACCCAACAACAAATCAATACATCTATTCATCCTCTATCCTTTGCCCAACAAGGGTTATGGTTTATCAATCAACTGACTCCTAATACTCCTACATATAATATTCCTATAGTTATTAACCTCCAAGGTTGTGTTAACTTAACAGCCCTACAGGATAGTCTTAACGAGATTATTAAACGACACGAAGTGTTACGCACAAGTTTTACAGTAGTAGATGAACAACCCGTTCAAGTCATCAACCAAGTTGAATCTTTAAATTTGATAGTTGAAGATTTGCGGGAGCTACCAGAAACAGAACGCGATCGCACAGTGCAACGTTTAGCTAGTGAGTTCGCACAGCAGCCTTTTGACCTATCTGCTCAATCACTTTTACGCGCTAAAATTTTGCAAATAAATGATAAAAATTCTTATTTAATTCTTACTCTTCATCATATAATTGCAGATGGTTGGTCTATTGGTGTTCTCATCAAAGAACTAACTACACTATACGAAGCTTTTTCTGCTGGCAAACCGTCACCGCTTGTTAAATTACCAATTCAGTATGGAAGCTTTGTCAATTGGCAACAAAAATGGCTTGATTACCAACGCATCCAACCGTTATTGACCTATTGGAAACAAAAGTTGCGGGGTGAGCTACCTGTACTGAATTTACCAACAGACAGACCGCGATCGCCTATTCAAACATTTAAAGGCGCTCAAGCCAAATTAGTTCTTTCCCAAACTCTGACAAAAGAATTGAAAAATTTGAGCCGTCAGCAGAGAGTAACTTTGTTTATGACCTTGCTTGCAGCCTTCAAAATTTTGCTTTATCGCTACACAGGTCAGGCTGATATTATAGTTGGTTCGCCGATAGCCAATCGTAACAGAGCAGAAATCCAATCATTAATAGGATTATTTGTCAATGTTTTAGTACTGCGTACAGATTTATCTGGCGACCTGAGTTTTCAGGAGTTGTTAGCACAGGTGAAGTCAACAGCTTTAGAAGCTTACATTCATCAAGATTTACCTTTTGAAAAGTTAGTAGAGGAATTCCAGCCAAGCAGAGACTTGAGCTACAATCCACTATTTCAGGTAATGTTCGTTCTCCAGAATCTGCCAAAACCCAATCTAAATCTAACGGATGTGTCAGTTAGTTATGAGGAAGGTTACAACGGCACATCTAAGTTTGATTTGACGTTGTTTATGGAAGATTGTGAGCGAGGGTTAATTGCAACTTGCGAGTACAACACGCATTTATTTAATGCAGATAGCATTAACCGGATGCTGGGACACTTCCAGACTTTGTTAGAAAACATAGTTAGCAATCCTGAACAATGTATTTCAAGATTGCAAATATTAACGCCATCGGAAATCCAACAGTTATTAATTGACTGGAATGATACCAAAACAGATTATCCGCAAGATAAGTGTATTCATCAGCTATTTGAAGAACAAGTAGAAAAAACACCAGATGCGATTGCGTTAAGCGCACGCTCCGCGAACGCAGTCGCCTTTGAACACCAAAAATTAACCTATAGAGAATTAAATAACCGTGCCAATCAATTAGCACACTACTTACAAAAATTGAGTGTCAAACCAGAGATTTTGGTGGCGATTTGTATAGAGCGCTCGCCCTTAATGCTAGTAGCAGTGCTAGGTATTTTAAAAGCTGGCGGAGCCTATTTGCCCTTAGATACTGCACATCCTAAAGAGCGTTTAGCTTTCATTTTAGAAGACACCAAGAGTCCAATACTACTAACTGAGCAGAAGTTGGTAGAGAAATTGCCAACTGATGACATCAAGGTAGTTTGTCTAGACACAGATTGGGAAGGAATCGCTCAAAACTTTTCACAAAACCCCATTTGCAAGACAGATTCCGCCAATCTTGCCTATGTTATTTACACCTCTGGTTCCACTGGTAAACCTAAAGGAACATTAATTCCTCATCAGGGATTAATCAACTACTTAAATTGGTGTACTAAAGAATATACAGTTGAGCGAGGAAAAGGGACTACCGTTCATTCTTCTCTTGCTTTTGATTTAACTATCACTAGTCTGTTCTCACCATTACTGGTTGGGCGTCAGGTAGAACTTATTCCCGAAGAGCAAGGCATCGAGTCTTTGGGTAATGCACTTCGTCAAGAGTCAAGCTTGAGTCTGGTTAAAATCACACCAGCCGAATTATTATTACTCTCTGAGCAATTATCGTCAAAAGAAGTAGCAGATATAACTAGAGCTTTCATTATTGGAGGAGAAAACCTCTTGACAGAAAGCATCAGCTTTTGGAAGAGATTTGCACCTAACACAATGTTGGTAAACGAATATGGGCCAACAGAAACTGTAGTAGGTTGTTGTATTTATCGAGTACCCAAGGATGAAATTGAGTCAAGCTCAGTTCCTATTGGTCAGCCAATAGCTAACACTCAGCTATACGTATTAGATCAATGTCACCAGCCAGTGCCGATTGGAGTTCCAGGTGAACTTTATATTGGCGGTGCTGGTTTAGCGCGGGGTTATCTGAATCGACCAGAACTTACGGCTGCTAAATTTATTCCACATCCTTTTAGTAGTGAGCCGGGAGTTCGATTGTATAAGACCGGAGACTTGGCTCGTTATCGTTCAGATGGAAATCTAGAATTTTTGGGGCGGATTGACCATCAGGTAAAAGTGCGTGGTTATCGTATTGAAATCGGAGAAATTGAAGGTTTACTAGGGCAACACCCAGAAGTTCAAGAAGCAATTGTGGTGATGTGGGAAGATGTACCAAACAATCAGCGTCTAGTGGCTTATTTTGTTGCCAACACTGAGACAGCGCCAACCACTAGCAACCTCCGGAACTTTCTCAAAGAACAACTACCAGAATATATGTTGCCGTCGGCGTTTGTACAGCTAAAGACGCTGCCGATGACAACAAATGGCAAGATAAATCGTCGAGCATTGCCTGTACCAGATGGTGATCGCCCAGAGTTAGAACAAGTTTATGTGGCTCCTCGTTCTGAAATGGAAAGAGCGATCGCCAGAGTGTGGCAAGAGGTATTGCACGTAGATAATGTGGGCATAAATGATAATTTCTTTGACCTTGGTGGTCATTCTTTGCTGATAGTTCAGGTTAATAATCAACTGCGTGCTATTTTTCAGCAAGATATACCCATAGTCACTATGTTTCAGAACCCAACTATTTACTCTTTAGCGCAACATTTAAGTCAAAAGACAGAAGATAAATCTATTTTTGAACCCACGCGCGATCGCGCGAATAAGCAAATTGAGGCTATTAATCGCCAAAAGCAATTATTGAGCAAACAAGGTAGAAAAAATCATGGTTAGCACTATACATAATGATGCTTTAGAAGGAATCGCCATAGTTGGTATGTCAGGGCGTTTTCCTGGTGCTAAAAATCTTGAAGAATTTTGGCAGAATTTACGAAATGGGATAGAGTCGATTTCCACTTTCACCGATGAAGAAATGATATCGGATGGGATAAGTCCAGCGATTGTGGACGATCGCAATTATGTCAAAGCCAGTGCCATATTAGAAGATATTGATTTATTTGACGCGGCATTTTTTAGCTTTAATCATAGAGAAGCAGAGGTTACTGACCCTCAGCACCGTCTTTTTTTAGAATGCGCTTGGGAAGCCTTGGAAAATGCTGGCTATGATTCTCATAGATATACAAGTCGGATTGGAGTTTATGCTGGTTCTAGCCTCAATAACTATTATTCTGTAGATTTAAACCGCGATCGCATGGGTTCAGCCCAATGTTATCAAACAGTAATTGGTAACGATAAAGATTTCCTTACAACTCGTGTTTCTTACAAATTAAATCTCACAGGCCCAAGCATTACAGTCCAAACAGCTTGTTCCACCTCATTAGTTGCCACCACACTCGCTTGTCAAAGTTTGTTGAATTATCAATGCGATATGGCTTTGGCAGGTGGGGTTTCTATTCATGTTCCCCAAAAAGCAGGTTATTTGTACGAACAGGGAGGAACGCTCTCTCCTGATGGTCGCTGTCGTGCTTTTGATGCTAAAGCCCAGGGCACAACTATTGGTAATGGTGTAGGAGTTGTGGTTCTCAAGCGATTGAGTGATGCTTTAGCAGATGGTGATTGTATTCATGCTGTCATTAAAGCTTCAGCCATTAATAATGATGGTTCGCTGAAAGTTGGCTACACAGCGCCTAGCGTGAATGGTCAAGCAGAGGTGATAGGCGAAGCAATGATGCTCGCAGGTGTTGAGCCGGAGACAATCAACTATATCGAAGCTCATGGTACCGGTACAACTTTGGGCGATCCCATTGAAATCGGCGCACTTTCTCAAGTATTTCGTAGCAGTACCAACAAAAAAGGCTTTTGTGCGATCGGTTCAGTCAAAACAAATATCGGTCATTTAGATGCTGCATCTGGCGTTGCTGGACTGATTAAAACAGTTTTAGCCCTGAAACACAAGCAAATACCACCCAGCTTAAATTTTGAGCAACCCAATCCTCAAATTGATTTTGCAAATAGTCCCTTTCACGTTAATACCAAGCTGACAGAATGGAAATCTGGTAACGCACCCCGACGTGCCGGTGTGAGTTCTCTGGGTATTGGTGGCACTAATGCTCATGTCATTCTAGAAGAAGCACCAGTATTGAAAGCTTCTAGCCCTTCTCGTCCTTGGCAGTTGTTGTTACTTTCTGCCAAAACTGAATCAGCTCTAGAAACTGCTACAGCAAATCTGGCTAATTATCTGCAACTACATCCCGATGCGAAACTTAGCGGATGTTGCCCATACATTGCAAGTTGGGCGTGCTGAATTCAATCATCGTCGTGTGGTAGTGTGTCAAGATATTAAGGATGCAGCTAAAGCCTTGCAACTACGAGATCCCGAAAGAACTGCCACTCGCTTAGTTGAAAGTGGCGTTCACGTTGGCGCAGCCTTTCGTAGAGAAGTGACTCCGCAGGAGTATCGCTCCATCGTCTTCATGTTCCCCGGACAGGGCGCTCAGTATGTAGATATGGGTAAAGAACTTTACCAGACTGAGCAGATTTTTAGAGAGCAGATTGATTTGTGCTGTGAATTGCTGCAACCTCATCTAGGGTTGGATTTGCGAACAGTTATTTATCCGAACGAATCTGATTCAAAAGCCGCAGTCGAAAAGCTTCAACAAACTGCCATTACCCAACCTGCATTATTTGTAGTTGAATATGCCTTAGCTAAGTTGTGGATGTCTTGGGGAATTTCTCCCAACGCCATGATTGGTCATAGTATTGGGGAATATGTTGCAGCAAGTCTAGCTGGTGTATTTTCCCTGGAAGATGCTTTGGCTTTGGTTGCTATGCGTGGGCGACTGATGCAACAACTTCCCGCAGGCGCTATGCTCTCAGTTTCTCAATCAGAAGCAGAGATTAAAACTTTACTAAATGAAAATTTATCTTTAGCTGCTAATAATGCTCCTTCCTTGTGCGTTGTTTCTGGAACCCATGAAGCTGTAGATACAATTCATCAAAAACTTACAGCATTAGGTGTAGAATCTCGCCGTCTGCATACTTCCCATGCCTTTCATTCGGCGATGATGGAACCAATTATGGAACCATTTATTAAGGAAGTTAAAAAAGTCAAACTAAATCCTCCCCAACTTCCCTTTATCTCCAATGTCACAGGAACCTGGATAACAGCCGAGCAAGCCACAGATCCTAACTACTGGGCAAAACATCTACGGCAAACTGTGCAGT
The DNA here is from genome assembly GCF_023734775.1 of Nostoc cf. commune SO-36. Lineage (NCBI taxonomy): Bacteria > Bacillati > Cyanobacteriota > Cyanophyceae > Nostocales > Nostocaceae > Nostoc > Nostoc commune. Next base: position 5,964,870 of record NZ_AP025732.1, read on the forward strand.
TTGCAGCAGGTATCTCTGCATTACAGCAAGAATCAAATCCTATTCTGCTAGAAGTGGGGCCAGGACGTAGCTTGTCTACTTTGGCGAAAAAACATTCTGATTCCCCAGGATTATGTTCATTACGCCATCCCCAGGAAAAGCAGTCAGATGTGGCATTCTTACTAAATACGCTGGGTAAACTTTGGTTATATGGAGTACAGATAGATTGGTCGGGATTTTATTCCAACGAGCGTCGTTATCGTATTCCCCTACCAACTTATCCCTTTGAGCGGCAGCGTTATTGGATTGAAGACTATAAACATAGGCAAAATAAGATTACTAAAGCTGCACCCGCATCATTTGGCAAAAAATCAAACATTACAGACTGGTTTTATCTACCTTTGTGGAAGCAATCTCCACCTCTTATAGAACAGCCAGAATTGACGTTGCAGAAATCTAGCACTTTAGTTTTCACTAACGAGTTGAGCTTAAGTTCTCAGTTGGTAAGACAACTAGAAACTCGCAATCAAAATGTAACTGTTGTGAGAGTGGGCACAAAGTTCACGAAGTTAAATGGTAATCAATACAGCATCAATCCTAAACATAGTAGTGACTACGATCTTTTATTTCGGCAACTTGAGGCACAAAATAATCTACCAACAAAAATTGTTCATTTGTGGAGCGTTAAGTTAAATAATTACACAGTTTCAGAATTAGAATGGCTGGAAGAAATTCAATTGCAAGGATTTTATAGTTTGCTATTTATAGTTCAAGCTATAAGTAAACTAAATATTTCAAATAAATTACAAATTACGATTATTTCTAATAACATGCAAGCAGTGACCGGAGACGAGGATCTCTGTCCTGAAAAGGCTACTTTATTCGGAGCAATTAAGGTTATCCCTCAAGAGTATTCCAATATCCGATGTCGGAACATTGATATTGTCATTCCCTTGCCAGGAAGTTCACAGGAGGATAAGCTAACAAATCTTATCCTAGAAGAAATTATCAGTCCTGGTGCTGATTCAATTATTGCCTACCGTGGTAATCATCGATGGGTACAAACGTTTGAACCTATACAATTACATAAATCTCAAAAAGAAACACCACGATTAAGAGAAGAAGGAGTTTATCTCATCACAGGTGGTCTGGGAGGAATTGGACTTATATTAGCGGAATATCTAGCAAAAACAGTTAAAGCTAAACTAGTCTTGATCGGACGTGCAGTAATTCCTCCCAAAGATGATTGGTCTGAATGGCTAAGGACTCATGATGAACAACATCCAATTAGCTGCAAGATTAAGAATTTGCAATATTTAGAGAGTTTAGGTGCTGAGATTTTGACAATCAGTGCTGATGTCGCTAACTTTGAACAAATGCAAGAAGTTTTGGTTCAAGCAGAATTACTATATGGTCAAATCAATGGTGTAATTCATGCTGCTGGTATAACTGAGGAAAAATCGTTTTCATTTATTGAACAGACCAGTAAAATCGACTGTGAGCTTCAATTTACGCCAAAAGTATATGGATTATTAGTATTAAAAAAAGTTTTAAATAATAAAAAACTTGATTTTTGTGTATTAATGTCTTCTTTATCTTCAATTTTAGGAGGATTAGGATTTATTTCCTATGGTGCGGTTAATAGTTTTATGGATGCTTTTGTGCATCAACATAATAGAAGTAGTGCTACGTCGTGGACAAGTATTAATTGGGATGCTTGGCAAACTGTAAAAATAGAGCAGCAAAATCAATCATACTTTGCTACCGGGCTGGCAGATTTGGCAATCAAACCAAACGAAGGTGTAGAAGTTTTCCAAAGAATTTTGAATTGTAGTCATAAGATCAATCAAGTTGTTGTATCTACCGCAGACCTACAAACAAGAATTAATCAATGGGTCGATTTAGCTACTTTCCAAGAAGAAACGGTTAGCCAAAAACCCAATTTATTACTTCATGCCAGACCTAACTTACAAAATCCTTATATTGCTCCTAGAAATGAAACCGAGCAAAAGATAGCGGTTGTTTGGCAAGAACTAATTGGCACAGAACAAGTCGGGGTTTACGACAACTTTTTCGAGTTGGGGGGTGATTCGCTTCTCATGGTGCAAGTACGGAGTAGGTTGCAAGCAGCTTTCAATTGTAATGTTTCTATAGCTGAGTTATTTGAATATCCTACCATTAGTAACTTATCAGAATATTTCAGCCGACAAAATAATGAACAACAAGGTTTTGAGCAAGCACAAGACCGTGCCAAGAGGCAAGAAACAGCAATGGAAGAAGAAATACAGTTGATGAAGCAAAGAAGGAGATTACATGCACAATAAATTAAAAGGCATAGCTATCATTGGCATGGCAGGTCGGTTTCCTGGAGCTAAAAGCGTAGCTAAATTTTGGCAAAACTTGTGTGATGGTGTTGAGTCTATTTCGTACTTCAATGATAAAGAGTTGTTAGCTTCAGGGGTAGACCCTTCTTGTTTGCGCGATCCTAACTACGTGAAAGCTGGATTTGTGCTAGAAGATATCGAGATGTTTGATGCTGAATTTTTTGGTTTTTCTCCTAGAGAAGCTGAAATTCTCGATCCTCAACAGCGAGTTTTTTTGGAGTGTGCTTGGGAAGCATTGGAAAATGCTGGTTATAATCCGAAAGCAGACAACAACTTAACTGGTTTATATGCAGGGGGAAACTTAAGTACTTACTTGTTCTATAATCTCGCTTCACACCCTGACCTTCTGAAATCGCTAAATTTGCAAGTTACGCTTGGCAATGATAAAGACTTTATTCCTACACGAGTTTCTTACAAATTGAATTTGAAAGGGCCAAGTGTGAATGTTGGTACAGCTTGTTCCACTTCGTTAGTAGCTGTTCATCTAGCGTGCCGAGGATTATTGAGTTACCAATGTGACATGGCACTAGCTGGGGGTATTGCGATCCAAGTTCCGCAAGTAGAGGGTTATTTCTATCAAGCTGGAGGAATGGCTTCTTGTGATGCTCACACTCGTGCCTTTGATGCTAGAGCTACTGGTGGCCCTTTTGGTAGAGGGGCGGGTGTCGTTGTCCTCAAAAGATTAGAAGATGCTGTAGCAGATGGTGACTATATTTATGGAGTAATTAAAGGTTCAGCTATTAATAATGATGGTGCAGTAAAAGTAAGTTACACAGCACCAAGTGTTACGGGACAAGCAGAAGTTATTGCCCAAGCTCAAGCGATCGCCTCCTTTGATCCTGATACCATTACTTATATTGAAACTCATGGCACTGGTACAGCCTTGGGCGACCCAATCGAAATTCGAGCGTTAGATAAAGTATTTCGTGCCGGAACCAGTAAGAAGGGTTTTTGTGCGATCGGTTCCGTCAAACCTAATGTCAGCCATTTGAATACGGCTGCTGGTGTAACGAGCTTAATTAAAACTGCTTTAGCTTTAAAACATCAACAAATACCTCCCAGCTTGCATTTTGAAGTACCCAATCCAGAAATAGACTTTGCCAACAGTCCTTTTTACGTCAATACCCAACTCCGCGAATGGGAAACAAACGGAATACCCCGCCGCGCAGGAGTCAGTTCTTTTGGTTTAGGTGGGACTAATGCTCATGTTGTATTGGAAGAAGCACCTGGAGAAATTCAAAATTCAAAATTCAAAATTCAAAATTCAAAAAATACAGATGAACGTGCCTTACACCTGTTAGTACTTTCTGCTAAAACTGAATCTGCTTTAGAGACGGCGACTGCAAATTTGCTCAATCATCTGCAACAGCATCCAGAACTGAATCTTGCAGATGTAGCTTATACATTACAAGTTGGTCGTCACCCATTTACTCATCGGCGCACGGTTGTTTGTCAAGATATTCCAGATGCCATAATTGCCCTTCAGAGTCTCCAACGAGTTTTGACTAACACTCAAGAGACGAATCAACGCCCTATTGCCTTTATGTTTACTGGTTTAGGGACTCAGTACATCAATATGGCTGAGGAACTTTATCAAGTAGAGCCAATTTTCCGTGAACATCTAGACCGTTGTTTTGCTCTCTTCCAACCTCTTTTGGGTGTTGACCTAAAACAAGTTATCTATCCTTCTTCTTCAGCATCCAATCCAGCAGCAACTAATGGGAAAACAGGTATCAATTTACGCCAAATGTTGGGGCGTGATCCTCAACCAATAGATCCCGCCACAGAGAAACTCAACCAAACTTATTTGACTCAGCCAGCATTATTTGCCGTTGAATATGCTTTAGCTCAATTATGGATGTCCTGGGGTATTCGTCCTGCGGCGATGATTGGTTATAGCATTGGTGAATATGTGGCAGCAACCTTAGCAGGAGTATTATCTCTAGAAGATGCGATCGCTCTGGTGGCTGCTAGGGCGCAAATGATTCAAAAGTTGCCAGGGGGAGCCATGTTAGCGGTTCCCTTAACAGAGCAACAAGTACAACCTTACTTAAATGAAAACCTTTCCTTGTCAGCAGTTAATGGCGCATTTCAATGTGTTGTGGCGGGAACAACCCAGGCTGTAGAGGAATTGTCACGGGAGTTGAGCGCCAAGGGTTTAGCCTGTCGTCAGTTGCAGACATCCCATGCTTTTCATTCTTTCATGATGGAAGCGATCGCTGACTCTTTTACTCAACTGTTACAAACTATCAATCTCCAACCACCGCAAATTCCTTATCTCTCCAACGTCACGGGAACCTGGATCACAACCGAGCAAGCCACAAATCCCAGTTATTGGACACAGCATCTATGTCAACCTGTCCGATTTGCCGATGGATTACAACAGTTGTGGAAACAACACAGTCCTATTTTATTGGAGGTAGGCGCGGGACAAGCATTAAGCAGCTTGGCAAGGCAATGTTTAGATAATATTGCTGGAGATAACTTAGTTGTATTATCTTCCCTCCGCTATGCCTATGAGCAACAGTCAGATATTGCTTTCATCTTGAATACATTAGGACAGCTATGGCTGGAGGGAGTCAAGATTGATTGGTCAGAATTTCATACTCATGAGCGTCGATATCGCCTTCCCTTACCGACGTATCCCTTTGAGCGACAAAGATATTGGATTGAAGCACAAAAATCATCACCTATACAAATAACTCCTCAAACTCCATCTTCATCAGGACTTTGGCAATCTCTGGTAGAAGCCAGTCAACTCCAAGCTAGTATCGGTGCTGCAAACTTTGACGAGCAAATTTTTCAAGAGAAAAAAGAGTGGCGCGATCGCCTGTGCGTTGCTTATATTCATCTGGCAATATCGCAATTAGGAGCTTTTAGCCATCCTGATAAAAAATATTCCTTAGAGGAATTGTTTGAACAATGTCAGATTACCTCTCCCTACAAAGAGTTATTAAGTCGATGGCTAGAAATATTGGTAGAACAAGGTAAGTTAAATCAAGAGCAAGAATTGTTTACCAATTTAGTACCAATATCAGCAGACTTTGTTAAGCATTTGCTGGTAGAAGTTAAAGCCAAATGGAGAGACACACCACAACAAATAGAGCTATTACAACTCTATGGCGAAAATATGGTGGCGCTGCTAACAGGGGAAAAAGAACCATTAGAGTTTCATGTTTCCACCTTATTAAAAGAAGGGGAATTTTCAGTTCAACAATTACCTGAAAATCAGTACTATAACTCAATCATGCGGATATGCTTAGAACATCTGTTAAAAGCATTACCATCAGATATAAATCTGAGAATTCTGGAAATTGGTGGTGGAACTGGTACAGGTACAGCAGACTTATTACCCATCCTGCCACCACAGAGGGCAAAATATACATTTACCGATGTAGGCAGTTTCTTCCTCAACACAGCTAAAAAGAAGTTTAGCGATTATCGATTTGTTGAATATGAGTTATTAGACATTGAGCGATCGCCACAAGAACAGGGATACTCAAATTACAGCTTTGATGTGATTGTAGCCTTCCAAGTGCTGCACGTTGCTAAGAATATAGGACAGACTCTTGATCGTCTTCGTTCTTTACTTGCGCCTGGAGGTTTACTATTATTTTGGGAAACAACTCAACCCAAGTTAGAATTTGAGTTTATTGACGCGCTGCTGATGAATCCGATAGAAGATTCACAAAGCGATCGTAATATGTGTAATCCCTTTTTATCTAAAGAAAAATGGGAAAAGGAACTCAAATCTCATGGTTTTGAACAAGTGATAGGGTTCTCAGAATTTGCACCTTTTACAGACCATGTAATTCTAGCTCAAGCAACTGCCTCAGCAGCATTTACTGAGAAAAATACTGTTACTAAAGCCAATTTATCTACTCACCATTCCAGACCGAATTTAAAAAATGCCTATGCTCCTCCTACTAACGATCTAGAGCAAAAACTGGTTGAAGTTTATCAAGAGTTACTAGGTATTGAACAAATAGGTATTCATGACAGCTTCTTCGCATTGGGGGGAGACTCACTCACAGGAACAGTATTAATTTCTCAACTTCGCACAATTTTTCAATTGGAATTACCAGTACGTCTTCTGTTTGAAGCTCCTACTATCGCTGAATTCGCGTTAGTGATTGAAGAAATTCTTATAGAAGAATTGGAAGAATTAGAAGAAACATCTAGTATTTCCGATATGCAACTGTCAAAATAACAATTATTAGTAGTGTTTTTGTACAAAAATGCTACTAATAAATTACAAGAAAGTTAATCTATCTCTTCTGCATCTTCGTATCTTGGTGGTTAACTAAATAAAAAATAAAACACAAAAATTGCTCATTTCCGGATAAAATTTATGAATATAAAAACTGTTGGTGTTGTTGGTGCAGGTGTCATGGGGATAGGAGTCGCCCAAAACCTTGCACAAACAGGTCATGATGTAATTTTAGTAGATATTAAAGAAGAAATTCTCGATAAAGCCAAACAAGAAATCAAGAATAATATTCGCTTTCAATCTTTCTTTCAGAGAAAAGACCAACCAGAAAATCTAGAAGAAGTCCTTCATAGAATAGAATTTTCTACAAACTACAAATTTTTAGAAAATGTAGAGTTTGTTATAGAAAATGTTACCGAAAAATGGGATACTAAAAAACAAGTATACGCTTTGATTGATCCTATCTGTTCAGCAGATTGTATATTTGCCGCTAACACCTCAGCAATTCCTATTACTCGCATTGCTTCGGCTACCAAACGTGCCGATAAAGTTGTGGGGATTCACTTTATGAATCCTGTACCAATGAAGCCAATGGTAGAGATGATTCGCGGCTACCATACGTCAGAGACAACAATTGAGATAGCCAAAAAAATGCTATCTCAAATGGGTAAAGAGTGCATACTTGTTAATGATTCACCTGGTTTTGTCTCTAACCGCGTTTTAATGCTAACTATTAACGAAGCTGTTTTTCTGTTGCAAGACCAAGTTGCAACCGCAGAAGATATAGATAAAATCTTTAAAGGCTGTTTTGGTCACAAAATGGGGCCTTTAGAAACAGCAGATTTGATTGGGTTAGACACGATTTTATTTTCTATCGAAGTTTTGTACGAAAGCTTTAACGATAGTAAATATAGACCGTGCCCTTTACTTAAAAAAATGGTGGATGCGGGATTGTATGGTAGGAAAAATGGCAAAGGTTTTTATGCTTATCAATAAATAGGAATCATTAATCACAATGAACGAAATTAAGACCAAAATTAAAGCTTTTCTTTCCAGATTTTTTGGTAATCATGATTTGCAAGCTGATGAAGATATTTTTGCTTTAGGATTTGTTAATTCCATGTTTGCCATGCAACTTGTTTTATTTATAGAGCAAGAGTTTCAAATCAGCATTGAAAACGAAGACTTGGAATTTGATAACTTTCGGACAATTAACTCTATCACCAATCTAATTGAGCGTAAAACTGCTCTGCCCGTATAGTAATCTATGACAAAAATAGTATTATGAGAATAGAACTAACTTCGCAACAAAAGAATTATCAAGCTGAAATTAGAGCTTTTGTAAATGAGGAAATATATCCTCATGCTAGTGAATGGGATAAGAAAGAATTTACTCCTCCTAAACTAATCAAAAAAATTGCTCAACGTGGTTTCCTGGGTGCCATATTACCAATAGAATATGCTGGTAAAGGAATGGACATGATTACTTTCGGTATTCTCAACGAAGAAATTGGACGGGGATGTTCTTCTGTACGGAGTTTGCTCACAGTTCATAACATGGTTTCCCAGGCTTTATGCAAATGGGGAAATAAAACTCAAAAAGACTATTGGCTTCCTAAACTTGCACTGGGAGAAATTATAGCTGCTTTTGCATTAAGCGAACCCAATGTAGGTAGCGATGCTAAAAGTGTAGAAACAACAGCAACATTTGTGGGAGATGCTTATATTTTAAATGGGCAAAAAAAATGGATTACCTATGGACAAATAGCAGATATATTTTTGGTGTTTGCTAAATGCGAGGGTAAACCGACTGCTTTCTTAGTTGAAAAAAATAATCCAGGCTTTTCAATAAAACCAATGTCTGGTATATTAGGTACTAGAGCTTCAATGCTAGCAGAATTGCAGTTTAATAACTGTCAAATTTCTGAAAAAAATTTAGTAGGTAAATTAGGTTTTGGATTTTCTTACATTGCTGCTTCTGCACTTGATTATGGTAGATATAGTGTCGCATCTGGTTGTGTAGGTATTGCTCAAGCTTGTTTAGAAGCTTGCATCAAGTATACTAGCGATCGCAAACAATTTGATGTATATCTCAAAGAACATCAATTAATTCGCCAAAAAATTACTCAGATGATAGTTAATATCAAAGCAGCAAGATTGTTATGTTATCAAGCTGGTTATCTCAAAGATATTAGCCATCCTAACTCGATTATAGAGACTTCTGTTGCCAAGTATTTTGCATCTACAGCAGCCAACAAAATAGCTAATGATGCTGTACAAATTCATGGTGGAAATGGCTGTAGTAGTGAGTATCCCGTGGAACGGTATTTACGAGATTCTAAGATTATGGAAATTATTGAAGGTAGTACTCAAATTCAAGAAATTACTATTGCCGAGTCAGCATATCAAGATTATTTTATTTCCAGCGTTTCTCCTGGTTGGGAAAGAAAGTTAACAGAAAAACTTTAATATATAGTAATCACCTATATATTTTCAAATTATTGAATTAACTGTATAGTTGGAAAATTGAAAAACTTAACTATGATTATTACTCCAGAGCAAGACATAAATAGTCAGCAAGAAGATAAAAAGGTTATTAAATGCATAGTTTGGGATTTAGATAATACTTTATGGCATGGAGTATTATTAGAAGATGAGAAAGTTTCCTTGCGGAAAGACATAATAAATATTATTCATACTTTAGATAATCGTGGTATATTACAATCTATTGCTAGCAAAAATGATTATGCAGCAGCAATAGTTAAATTAGAAGAATATGGGTTAAAAGAATATTTTCTATACCCACAAATCAATTGGAATTCTAAAGCGTCTTCTGTGAAAGAGATTGCTAAATTATTGAATATTGGTCTAGATGCGATCGCCTTTGTTGATGATCAATTATTTGAACTCGAAGAAGTCAAATTTTCTGCATCAGAAATTCTTTGTATAAATGCTGATGAAATCGGCAATATTCTAGATATGCCTGTGATGAATCCCCGTTTTCTTACAGAAGATTCACGCATAAGAAGATTAATGTATCTTAGCGATATTTATCGTCAAAATGCGGAGAAAGATTTTGTCGGAACGACAGACGAATTCTTGGCTACCCTTAACATGAATTTCACTATATCTTTGGCAGAAGAAGAAGATTTACAACGTGCAGAAGAATTAACTTTACGCACTAACCAATTAAATACAACTGGTTACACATATTCCTATAATGAACTCAATCATTTTCGCACTTCCGAAAACCATAAACTGCTAATTGCTAGTCTAGAAGATAAGTATGGAAGCTACGGGAAAATTGGTTTATTACTAATTGAATGCCAAGCTGACGTTTGGAAAATAAAGCTTTTACTGATGTCTTGTCGCGTTATGTCCAGAGGCGTGGGAACAATCATGTTGAATTATGTGATGAGTTTAGCTAAAAGCAATAATGTCCGCCTCTTAGCAGAATTTGTATCCAATAATCGTAATCGCATGATGTATATATCCTATAAGTTTGCTGGATTTAAAGAAATTGGCAAAAATGACGACTTGATAGTTATGGAAAATGATTTAACGCGGATTCAGCCTGTACCTTCATATATTAAATTTCAGGCTAGTTAATTTTTTAGAGGTAATGAATAAGAAACATTCCAGATTTTAAAAATTATCAAGATATTACTATGAATAACAAAAAAAATGACATTTGTATTAGACGTTCTCAGTTATCACCTGCAAAACAAGCACTTTTAGAAAAACGCTTGCGGGGTGAATTAAAGGCAGATAATCAACAAAAATTTATTCCCCGTCGTTCGCAGGATAATCCTGTTCCTTTGTCTTTTGCTCAACAACGGTTATGGTTTCTTGCACAGTTAGAGCCAGATAACCCTTTCTATAATGTGTCTGCTGTAGCTAGTCTAAAAGGAAAATTAAATTTTAAGGCTCTGCAAGATAGTTTTCAAGAAATTATCAACCGTCATGAAGCTTTGCGATGTAATTTTAAAACTATAGAAGATAAACCTGTAGCATTTATTTATCCCACAAAGTCATTACTGTTACCAGTATTGGATATTAGTGAATTATCTATAAATCAACAAGCAGCAGAAGTACAAAAGCTAGCATCTCAAGAAGCACAACATCCTTTTGATCTCAGCCGTGACTTGTTATTAAGAGTGAAGTTACTGCGGCTAAATCCAGAGGAACATATATTATTATTTATAATGCACCATATTGTTTCTGATGGTTGGTCTATAGGTGTATTGATATATGAATTAGCAACACTATATCAAGATTTTTGTGATGATAAGGTTTTATCATTACCTGAACTACCAATTCAGTATGGAGACTTTGCTATTTGGCAACAAGAATACTTGCAAGGAGAAGCCCTCACTGCACAAAAAAATTACTGGAAGCGACAATTAGGAGGCGCTCTACCAGTATTACAACTCCCAACAGATTATCCTCGCCCTGCGGTGCAATCTTACAAGGGGAACAATTATTGTTTTACCATTCCTAAATATTTAACTACTGCACTGAAAATGCTCAGTCAGCAAGCAGGTGCTACTTTATTTATGACCTTGCTGACTGCTTTTAAAATACTGCTTTATCGTTATAGTCAAGAAAATGACATCATTATTGGGACTGCGATCGCTAACCGCAATCTTCCTCAAATTGAAAAACTAATCGGTTTTTTTGTCAATACTTTAGTGTTGCGAACTGATGTCAGTGATAATCCTAGTTTTCTAGATTTATTAGCAAGAGTTAAAGAGACGACATTAGACGCTTATACTCACCAGGATTTACCGTTTGAGCAGTTAGTAGAAGAAATTCAGCCAGAACGTAACCTCAGCCATAACCCCATTTTTCAAGTATGGTTTGCCCTAAATAACAGCCCCATGCCAGCTTTAGAAATAGGGGAACTAACTTTGACCATATCAGAGGCTGAGAGTGCAACCTCTCAGTTTGACTTAAGCCTGGATATGGTAGAACGGCAAGAGGAACTGATAGGTACATTTGAATACAGCAGTGATTTGTTTGATGCAAATACTATTACCCACATAGCAGAACATTTCCAAACTTTGCTAGCAGGAATTATTGCTAATCCAAAGCAGCCAATAGCCTCATTACCTCTTCTAACAAAAGCCGCAGAAAATGATTTGCTGCGGAAGTGGAACAATAACCAAGTTGAGTATCCACAAAATCAGTGTATTCATCAGTTATTTGATAACTGTGTAAACAAAACACCAAATGCAGTAGCGGTAATATCTCAACAACAGCGACTAACCTATCAAGAATTAAACCACAAAGCCAATCAACTCGCCCATTATTTACGTTCATTAGGAGTAAACCAAAACGTACTAGTTGGTATTTGTGTAGAACGGTCTGTTGAAATGATTGTCGCCTTATTGGGAGTTCTCAAAGCTGGTGGAGCTTATGTACCTTTAGATCCTGCTTATCCAGAAGAACGCTTGAGTTTCATGCTGAGTAATTCACAAGTTTCAGTATTGCTGACTCAACAAAGCTTAGTATCAAGCTTACCAATTGAGAATGTCCCTGTAGTTTGTTTAGATAGGGACTGGGAGATAATTTCTCAACAAAGCCAGCTAAATCCAGACACTTACAGCAGCCCAGATGATTTAGCCTATGTAATTTATACCTCTGGTTCTACAGGCAAATCTAAAGGAGTAGCGATCGCCCATCACAGTTTAGTAAATAAATTTTATGCTTGGGCAAAAGCCTATCAACTCGATTCTCTAACTAGTCATTTGCAAATGGCAAGTTTTGCATTTGATGTCTTTTCAGGAGATTTAATTCGCGCTCTCTGTAGTGGTGCTAAGTTAGTCTTGTGTCCTCGTGAATGGCTTTTAGAAGCAGAAAATTTATATCAACTAATGCTCGCAGAAAAGTTGATAGTGCCGAGTTTGTTCCCGTTGTATTGAAGAATTTGGTTCAATATCTAGAAAGAACTGGGCAAAATCTTCACTTCATGCGCTTGCTAGTAGTTGGTTCAGATACCTTATATGTCAAAGAATATCAAGAATTTCAACGTTTTTGTGGTGAGCAAACACGCTTGATTAATTCCTATGGAGTCACAGAAGCTACTATTGATAGTACATATTTTGAATTTACAGAAGTTAACTTATCTGAGAACGGACTAGTCCCAATCGGTCGTCCGTTTGCGAACACAGAAATTTATATATTAGACCCCTATCTACAACCAGTTCCTGTTGGTATTCCAGGAGAATTATATATCGGCGGCGTAGGATTAGCCGAAGGTTATTTGCATCGACCAGATTTAACAAAAGAGAAATTCATTATCTGGAATGGGGAAAAAAGATTATATAAAACTGGCGACAAAGCCAAATATTTAGCAGATGGTAATATTGAATTTTTAGGAAGACTAGATTATCAAATTAAGCTTCGTGGCTTCCGCATTGAATTAGGAGAAATTGAAGCAGTTATCAAGCAGTATCCAGATGGGAGTGAAGCTGTGGTCATTTCAAAAGAAGATGTTCCTGGTGATCAACGCTTGGTTGCATACTTTGTACATAATTCCCAAGTTGCTCAAATAAATCAACACAGTCAATTAGCCCTAGACTTACGTGAATTTCTAGAGCAGAAGCTTCCTGAATACATGATACCTGCTGCTTTTGTCGCACTAGAAGCATTGCCAATAACACCTAATGGAAAGTTAGATCGGCGGGCATTACCAGCACCAGAAGCAACACAGTTATTATCCCAATCAGATTTTATTGCGCCTTCAACAGCAATTGAAGAAATGCTAGTAAATATCTGGACAGAGATATTAGGAATTGAAAATATAGGCATTCATCATAATTTCTTTAATTTGGGAGGACACTCCTTACTAGCAACTCGTCTAGTTGCTCAAATACGACAAGTCTTTCAAATAGAACTGCCTTTACGTCGCATCTTTGAAAAACCAACAATAGCTGGGTTAGCTAAAGATATTGAAAAAGCCTCCAAAGCTAACTTGGGAGTTGAATTAACAAAGATTGAACCAATTGAGCGATCGCCACATTTACCATTATCATTTACTCAACAGGGGTTCTGGTTTTTAGCTCAGTTTGAAATGCACAGTTCTTCCTATAATATGCCCAGTGCCGTGCGTTTACAGGGACAACTGAATGTAAAAGCGTTCCAACAAAGTTTCAATGAGATTTTACGCCGTCACGAAGCTTTACGAACTAATTTTCACACAATAGAAGGGCAACCTGTGGCGGTTATCTTACCACCAGCAGCAGTACAATTACCAATATTAAATATTAGTAATTTGCTGGCAAATCAACAGGAATTACAAGTTCAACAACAAGCAAGAGAAGAAGCGCAACAGGCTTTTGATTTAAACGAAGGTTTTTTACTGCGAGTCAAATTACTACGCCTGAGCGAACAAGAACATATATTACTTTTGACAATGCATCACATCGCTTCTGATGCTTGGTCAACAGATATTTTAATGCGTGAATTTGCCACTCTGTATCAAGCTTTTTGTGAGGGACAACCTGCACCATTAGCAGAGTTACCCATTCAATATGTTGATTTTGCAGCTTGGCAACGGCAATGGTTGCAAGGAGAAAGGCTAGAATCGCAGATATCTTATTGGCGAAAACAGTTAGAAGGCGCACCAAAATTATTAGAGTTACCAATAGATTTTCCCCGTCCGGCGATTCAAAGCTTCCGAGGTGCAACCTATACTTTTGAGCTACCCCAACAGCTATCTGTAGCTTTAAATCAGTTGAGTCAGCAACAGGGAAGCACCTTGTTTATGACATTGCTGGCAGCTTTCAAAACCTTACTATATCGTTACACTGGTAGCGAAGATATTGCTGTTGGTTCGCCAATTGGTAGCCGCAACCGAGCAGAGCTAGAAGGGCTGATTGGATTATTTATCAATACCCTTGTGCTACGAACTAACTTAGCAGAAAATACCACTTTTTCTGAACTACTAAAACGGGTAAGGGAAGTTGCTTTAGGAGCTTATGCCCATCAGGATTTACCTTTTGAATTGTTGGTTGAAGAACTGCAACCCCAGCGATATCTAAGCCATACACCACTATTTCAAGTGATGTTTGTGCTGCAAAATGCGCCGATGTCAGCTTTAGAGTTGCCGAATTTGACTTTGAGTTTATTAGAAAGCGATAGTGGTACTGCTAAATTTGATTTAAGCCTAGACATGACCAAAACAGAGTCAGGGTTAATCGGAAGTTTAGAATACAATACAGATTTATTCCAAGAAAGCACAATCAAACGGATGGCTGGTCACTTAGAAACGTTGCTTGAGGCAATTGTGGCAAATCCACAGCAACGTTTATCCCAGTTACCACTGTTAACGGTATCTGAACAGCATCAATTATTACGGGAGTGGAACGATACCAAAGTTTCTTATCCTATAGATAAATGTATTCATGAACTATTTACTACTCAGGTAGAACGGACACCAAATGCAGTAGCGGTAGTATTTCAACAACAGCGACTAACCTATCAAGAATTAAATAGCAAAGCCAATCAACTAGCACATTACTTACATTCATTAGGAGTAAACCAAAACGTACTAGTTGGTATTTGTGTAGAACGGTCTGTTGAAATGATTGTCGCCTTATTGGGAGTTCTCAAAGCTGGTGGAGCTTATGTACCTTTAGATCCTGCTTATCCAGAAGAACGCTTGAGTTTCATGCTGAGTAATTCACAAGTTTCAGTATTGCTGACTCAACAAAGCTTAGTATCAAGCTTACCAATTGAGAATGTCCCTGTAGTTTGTTTAGATAGGGACTGGGAGATAATTTCTCAACAAAGCCAGCTAAATCCAGACACTTACAGCAGCCCAGATGATTTAGCCTATGTAATTTATACCTCTGGTTCTACAGGCAAATCTAAAGGAGTAGCGATCGCCCATCACAGTTTAGTAAATAAATTTTATGCTTGGGCAAAAGCCTATCAACTCGATTCTCTAACTAGTCATTTGCAAATGGCAAGTTTTGCATTTGATGTCTTTTCAGGAGATTTAATTCGCGCTCTCTGTAGTGGTGCTAAGTTAGTCTTGTGTCCTCGTGAATGGCTTTTAGAAGCAGAAAATTTATATCAACTAATGCTCGCAGAAAAAGTTGATAGTGCCGAGTTTGTTCCCGTTGTATTGAAGAATTTGGTTCAATATCTAGAAAGAACTGGGCAAAATCTTCACTTCATGCGCTTGCTAGTAGTTGGTTCAGATACCTTATATGTCAAAGAATATCAAGAATTTCAACGTTTTTGTGGTGAGCAAACACGCTTGATTAATTCCTATGGAGTCACAGAAGCTACTATTGATAGTACATATTTTGAATTTACAGAAGTTAACTTATCTGAGAACGGACTAGTCCCAATCGGTCGTCCGTTTGCGAACACAGAAATTTATATATTAGACCCCTATCTACAACCAGTTCCTGTTGGTATTCCAGGAGAATTATATATCGGCGGCGTAGGATTAGCCGAAGGTTATTTGCATCGACCAGATTTAACAAAAGAGAAATTCATTATCTGGAATGGGGAAAAAAGATTATATAAAACTGGCGACAAAGCCAAATATTTAGCAGATGGTAATATTGAATTTTTAGGAAGACTAGATTATCAAATTAAGCTTCGTGGCTTCCGCATTGAATTAGGAGAAATTGAAGCAGTTATCAAGCAGTATCCAGATGTGAGTGAAGCTGTGGTCATTTCAAAAGAAGATGTTCCTGGTGATCAACGCTTGGTTGCATACTTTGTACATAATTCCCAAGTTGCTCAAATAAATCAACACAGTCAATTAGCCCTAGACTTACGTGAATTTCTAGAGCAGAAGCTTCCTGAATACATGATACCTGCTGCTTTTGTCGCACTAGAAGCATTGCCAATAACACCTAATGGAAAGTTAGATCGGCGGGCATTACCAGCACCAGAAGCAACACAAGTTATTATCCCAATCAGATTTTATTGCGCCTTCAACAGCAATTGAAGAAATGCTAGTAAATATCTGGACAGAGATATTAGGAATTGAAAATATAGGCATTCATCATAATTTCTTTAATTTGGGAGGACACTCCTTACTAGCAACTCGTCTAGTTGCTCAAATACGACAAGTCTTTCAAATAGAACTGCCTTTACGTCGCATCTTTGAAAAACCAACAATAGCTGGGTTAGCTAAAGATATTGAAAAAGCCTCCAAAGCTAACTTGGGAGTTGAATTAACAAAGATTGAACCAATTGAGCGATCGCCACATTTACCATTATCATTTGCACAACAAAGATTGTGGTTCCTTGCCGAATTAGAACCAAACAGTGCATCTTACAATATTCCCATTGCTGTTCATCTCCAGGGACAATTGAATGTAGAAGTATTGCAACAAAGTTTTAACGAAATTATCAATCGTCATGAAGCGTTGCAAACTAATTTTCACACCATAGAAGGGCAAGCCATAGCTGTTATTAGTGAAGCTGCACCTTTCATATTAACAATATTTGATATTAGCAACCTACCAGCAAATCAACTCGAAGCGGAAGTCAAACAACAAGCTTTACAAGAAGCCCAAACACCTTTTGACCTGAAAAAAGACTTACTGCTCAGGGTAAAACTATTACGTCTTGGCGAAGAAGAGCACGTAGTACTTTTGACAATGCAGCACATCGTTTCTGATGGTTGGTCAACAGGTATATTAGTACAGGAGTTAGCAACCCTTTATGAAGCTTTTTGTAACGGAGAACTTCTATCACCATTACCTCCGCTACCAATACAATATGTTGACTTTGCAGCTTGGCAACGACAATGGCTGCAAGGAGAAGTGTTAGAAACTCAAATGGCTTACTGGCGAAAACAGTTAGCAGACGCGCCAAAAGTATTAGAGTTACCTACTGACTACCCCAGACCTGCAATTCAAACTTTCCGGGGTGCAACCTACTCATTTAACTTATCGCATCAACTCTCGCTGGCGCTGAATAAATTAAGCCAGCAACAGGGAAGCACCTTGTTTATGACATTGCTGGCAGCTTTCCAAAGCCTACTATACCGTTACACTGGTAGCGAAGATATTGCGATCGGTTCGCCGATCGCCAATCGCAACCGCGCAGAAATCGAAGGGTTAATTGGTGTTTTTATCAATACTCTTGTACTACGAACTAACTTAGCTGGTAATCCTACTTTTGCTGAACTGCTAAAACGGGTACGGGAAGTTGCTTTGGGAGCTTATGCCCATCAGGATTTACCGTTTGAGTTGTTAGTTGAAGAACTGCAACCCCAGCGAGATTTAAGCCATACACCGCTATTTCAAGTGATGTTTGTGCTGCAAAATGCACCGATGTCAGCTTTAGAGTTGCCGAATTTGACCTTAACTATTTTAGAAAGTGATAGTGGTACTGCTCAATTTGATTTAAGCCTAGACATGACGGAAACAGAGTCAGGGTTAATCGGAAGTTTAGAATACAATACAGACTTATTCCAAGAAAGCACAATCAGGCGGATGGCTGGTCACTTAGAAACGCTCCTTGAAGGAATTGTGGTAAATTCTCAGCAGCGTTTATCCCAGCTACCACTGTTAACAGCATCTGAGCATCAATTATTAAGAGAATGGAATAACACAGAAGTTGTCTATCCTGTCGATAAATGTATTCATGAACTATTTGAACAGCAGGTAGAACGCACACCCGACGCAGTAGCAGTCGTCTATGTAGACGGGCAAAGCCCTGCTTCTCGTTCGCGTAGCGTCTCCGACAGGAGAAGAGTAAATCAGCAATTAACTTACAGAGAACTCAACACCAAAGCTAATCAACTTGCTCATTATTTACGTTCACAGGGAGTAAATAAAAACCTGCTAGTTGGTATTTGTGTTGATCGCTCTATTGAGATGATTGTTGCATTATTGGGAGTTCTTAAAGCTGGTAGAGCTTATGTACCTTTAGATCCTGCTTATCCTCAAGAGCGAATCGCTGATATTCTCGCAGATACTGAACTAGGCTTTTTGCTAACGCAAGAGCAATTCCTTGATAAACTGCTTGTTTATACTGGAAAAACAATTTCTTTAGATACGGATTGGCCATTAATTGCAACCCACAACACAGCTAACCCAATTAGCGACGTTCATCTGAATAATCTGGCCTATATTATTTATACCTCAGGTTCTACGGGTAAACCTAAGGGGGTAATGATTGAACATCGCTCAGTGATGAATTTTGTCATTACTACCATTGATAAATATGGAATCAATGCTAGCGATAAGGTTCTGCAATTTGCCTCAATCTGCTTTGATACATCTATTGAAGAAATCTTTCCTTGTCTTTCCGTCGGTGCAACCTTAGTGTTACGTACTGAAGAAATGCTCAACTCCAGCGAAGATTTTTGGCAGTGTTGCCAAAAATGGCAATTAACTGTTGTGGATCTGCCTACCGCATATTGGCATCAGTTAGTCGCAGAACTTAATACCGGAGATTCACGCATTCCTGAAGGCTTGAGAACTGTGATTATTGGTGGTGAAGAAGTTCAACTAGAAAAAGTGCAGCATTGGTATAGTTGTGTTGCTCATCTTTCCCAACCGCCGCAATTATTTAACAGTTACGGACCGACAGAAGCAACAGTTGTCACTACCTTAGAATGCTTAACCCCAGCAGCTACCTCTGTGAGCATTGGACGACCCATCAGCAATGCTCAGGTGTATGTTTTAGATAAATATCTGCAACCTTTACCTATTGGAGTTCCAGGAGAGTTGCATATTGGTGGAGCAGGATTAGCAAGAGGATACTGGCAACGTCCTGAACTGACGGCGGAGAAATTTATTGAGGTTTCTTCTCCTACACTCAAGCTATACAAAACTGGGGATTTAGTCAGATTCCGCACCGATGGCAATCTGGAATATTTGGGTAGAGTTGACAATCAAGTGAAGATTCGTGGCTTCCGCATCGAGTTGAGCGAAATTGAGACAGTATTGAGACAACACCCACAAGTATCGCAAGCTGTGGCGATCGCACATGAAGATATCCCAGGACAAAAGCGACTTGTGGCTTATTTTTTACCTCAAGTATCGCCACCAACCATCGATGAATTACGCGATTTCCTCAAGCAGAAACTACCGAATTACATGATTCCGGCAGCGTTCATGGTGCTGGAAAGTATACCGATGACTCCCAACCGCAAGGTAGACTACCGCGCTTTACCAACACCTGAATTTTCTCAAAGTAGTGAAGATAAATTTATTGCTCCTCGCACACTGATAGAAGAGAAGTTAGTGGCGATTTGGTCAGAAGTCTTAAGAGTAGAAAAGGTTGGCATCCACGATAACTTTTTTGCATTGGGTGGAGACTCTATCCTCAGCCTTCAAGTAATATCCAAAGCCAATCAAGCAGGACTGCACCTCACACCCAAACAATTGTTCCAACATCAAACTATTGCTGAACTAGCAACTGTTACTAGTACTAACACACAATTTTAGCCGAACAAGGTTTAGTTACTGGCTCATTCCCCTTAACACCTATCCAACGCTGGTTCTTCGAGGAAAATGCTAACTCTAATCATTACAATCAGGCTGTTTTATTAGAGGTACAACAAACACTCGATCCAATTTTTCTGGAGCAAGTCACAAATTCTTTGCTACAACACCACGACCTACTACGATCGCAATTCATCCAAGAATCATTAGGTTGGCAAGCAAGAATTACGGAATTTGAATCTGTAGCACCCATTACAGTCATAGATTTATCTGCATTACCTCCAGAAAGCCAAAGTACCGCCATAACTACGACTTGCAGTGAACTCCAAGCCAGCCTCAATCTATTTTCTGGAAAATTACTACAAGTAGCTTTATTTAATCTTGGTGTTAATCAGCACAGTCCGCTTGTTTATTGTTATTCATCACTTGGTTGTGGATGGAGTCTCTTGGCGAATCTTACTGGAAGATTTGCAAACAGCTTACGCACAGTTAAGTCGAGGTGAAACAATCAAATTATCACCAAAAACCACTTCTTTCAAACAATGGGCTTACCAGTTGCAAGAATATGCTCAATCACCAGCAGTACAAGAAGAAATGGATTATTGGGTGCAAACACTGCGTCAGTCCTTCTCATTTTTACCTGTAGATTATCCCGCAGGAGATAATACAGTTAGTTCTGCTGCAAGCGTGACAGTCACCTTGAATGCTGAAGAAACCAGAGCCTTGTTGCAAGATGTACCATCTGCTTACCGAACTCAAATCAACGATGCGTTGCTCTTAGCACTTGTACAGGTATTTGCTAAATGGACTGGACAAACTAGGCTTTTATTAGACTTGGAGGGACATGGTAGGGAAGAAATATTTTCAGACATAGACATCTCACGGACAATTGGTTGGTTTACTACTGTATTTCCGATTGTGTTAAGCGTCGAAGAGAATAGCAACATCGGAGAAACCTTAAAGATGGTAAAGGAACAACTCCGCCAAATCCCCAATCGTGGTATTGGTTACGGTTTGCTACGCTATCTAAGTAGCGATCGCTCCATTATCGCCCAGCTACAACAACTTCCTCAAGCCCAGGTGATTTTCAACTATCTAGGTCAGATAGACCAAGTATTGTCTGATTCGTCTCTGTTTCAACCAGCAACAGAATCTAGCGGTTCTGAAAGCAGCCTCCAGGAAAATCGCCAATATTTGTTAGAAATTGACGCGATTGTGGTTGCAAGTCAGTTACAGGTGAACTGGAAATATAGCCAAAATATCCATCAAACCAGCACAATCGAAAACCTAGCTCTCAATTTTGTTCAAGTATTGCGATCGCTAATTGCTCACTGTCAGTCCCTTAAGTCTAAAAGCTACACTCCTTCTGATTTTCCTCTAGCAAAACTGGATTGGCAAACATTAAATAGATTAGTCAACAGTAAACAGCAAATAGAAGATATTTATCCCCTTTCTTCTGTGCAGTATGGAATGCTGTTCCACCTACTTTATGATCCCAAATCATCAGCTTATTTGTGCCAAACAAGTTGTACTTTGCAGGGTAATCTCAATGTTTGGGCATTTGAGCAAGCCTGGAATAAAGTTATAGAGCGTCACTCAATTTTGCGTACTGCTTTTGTTTGGGAAGGTTTAGATACACCTCTGCAAATTGTACTACCACAAGTCCAACTCTATTTACAGCAGCAGGATTGGCAAAATCTCTCTGCAAGTGAACAACAAACTCGTCTGGCAGAATTTCTCCCAGCAGATTTAGATCGAGGCTTTAATTTGGATGAAGCACCCTTAATTCGCTTGACTTTGATTCAGTTAAGCCCAGATACTTATCACTTAATTTGGAACTGTCATCATATCTTATTCGATGGATGGTCTTTACCTTTGCTGTTGAAAGAAGTCTTTGGTTTTTACAAAGCATTGTCAAACAACCAACCGATGCAACTCCCAGCAAGCCGTCCTTATCGAGATTATATTGCTTGGTTACAACAACAAAATTTGCGATCGGCAGAGGCTTACTGGCGACAAACACTTGCAGGTGTTTACACACCAACACCACTACCTCTACAACAAACCTCTCACAAGTTGTCCTCAGAAGAAAGCCATTCTTATGAACAGGATATTCCGCTATCCCAAGCCACAACTAATGCCTTAGCATCCCTAACTCGTCAATATAAACTGACACTTAACACTTTAATGCAAGGTGTATGGGCATTACTACTCAGTCACTATAGCGGCGAGACAGATATCTTGTTTGGGGCTACTGTTTCTGGTCGTCCCCCTAGCCTCACAGCCGCCGAATCAATGATTGGGCTGTTTATTAATACCATCCCAGTCCGAGTAAAACTATCAAAAAAAGATTTATTCCTTCCTTGGCTAACACAAATTCAGCATAGCCAAGTTGAAGCACGTGAGTACGAGTTCAGCCCATTAGTCAAAATTCAAGAATGGAGTCAGATACCTAAAGGACTACCTTTATTTAATAACATTGTGGTGTTTGAGAATTATCCTGTTGATGATGCGTTAGAGTCAGAAAACATGGGTTTGGAAATTAAAAATGTGCGTTCCTGGAGTAGAAACCATTATCCTCTGACTTTAAGAGTTTTACCTGGAGCGGAATTGTCAATACAAATTCTGTGGATGAGCGAAACCAGTTCTCAACGGGTGAATGCAGGAGCTATCGCGCGGATAACTCAACATTTACAAATACTGTTGTCTGACATTAGTAGCAGTCCTCATTTTGAGATTCAGCAGTTACTAGAAAAATTGACAGCCGTTGATAAACAACAACAGCTAATTCAGAAATCTGAACTACAAGCAACAGAACGCCAAAAATTAAAAATGACTAAACGCAAAGCTATTCGAGACATTTGAAAAAAGGAATAAATACTATGGAACATCCCCAAACAACAAAACCAAATATTAAACAATTAGGTTTAACCACTCGTAAATCTGTCAATATATCGTCAGAGGAATTAGTTCGGACATCATATTTACAACCAGAAAGCTCTCTACCTTTAGTTGTTGAGCCAAATTTAGATAACTTAAATCTAGCAATTTGGACTCAAAATAATCGCTCTTGGATTCAAAACCAAATATTACAACATGGAGGTATACTTTTTCGCAGTTTTAATATCAAAGATGTCGCAGAGTTTCAGCAATTTATCCAAGCTCTCTCTGGAAATTTGCTAGAATATTCTTACCGTTCTACACCCCGTAATCATGTTAGTGGGAATATTTATACTTCTACAGAATATCCTGCCACTCATTTCATTCCTCTACATAATGAAATGTCTTACTCCCGTACTTGGCCTTTAAAAATTGCCTTTTTTTGCATTAAAAAAGCAGATCAAGGCGGAGAAACACCAATTGCTGACAGCCGCAAAATTTTTTCTCGAATAAATACAAAAATTAAAGAAAAGTTTTTGCAAAAAGGAGTAATGTATGTGCGAAACTATGGAGTAGGATTAGATTTATCATGGCAAAGTGTCTTTAATACTAATAATAAGCTCGATGTAGAAATATATTGCGATCGCACAGGAATTGAATTAGAGTGGAGAGATAAGGAAACTTCTGGTTTTAGCCTAAGAACTCGTCAAATTTGCCAAGCTGTTGCCAAGCATCCCCAAACATCAGAAATAGTTTGGTTTAATCAATCTCACTTATTTCATATATCAAGCTTAGAGCCAAGTGTTCGCACACAATTGTTAGCTAATTTCTCAGAAGAAGATTTACCACGTAATGCTTATTATGGCGATGGTTCGGTTATTGAAGATTCTATATTAGAAGAGATTCGGGAAATTTATCAGCAAGAAGCAATTATATTTCCTTGGCAAGAAGGAGATGTATTGTTATTAGATAATATGTTATCTGCTCATGGCAGAATGCCATTTCAAGGTTCCCGCAAGGTTGTAGTCGGGATGGCTGAAGAATATAATTCTCCAGAATATTAATCATCAGGGTGTAGTTAATATGCAAGCAAAACAGATTGAAGGTTTTAGATTATCTCCACAGCAAAAGCGGCTATGGTTGTTAGAAAATAGTGATGTATCTCCATTGCGGATTCAATGTGCAGTTTCTATCATAGGTAAACTAAATATTGAGATTTTAAGAACAGCCTTACAAAATGTAGTCAATCAGTACGAGATTTTTCGTACTACTTTTTATCAACTACCAGAAATGGAAGTACCATTACAGGTAATTGCAGATAATTATAAAATTGAGATTACTGAATTAAATTTTTGTAGTTTGGCTAGTGAAGAGCAAGAGAACCGTCTTAATGAGCTATTTAATGAACTTAAAAAAATACCTTTTGATTTAGAAGAAAAACCACCAATAGACGTATATATAATCACTTTATCTTCAGATAAACACATTTTAATGTTAACTTTATCTGCCTTAGTTGCAGATACTTACACTCTCAAATATTTGTTAAAGAAAATTACTGTTTCCTATGCAGCTTGTTTGCAAGGTCAAAACCTGGATGATGAACCACTACAATATGCAGATATTGCAGAATGGCAAAATCAAATTTTAGAATCAGATAATTCAGAATTAGGAAAAGAATATTGGCGCAATCAAGATATTAATACTGTTGATGATTTTAATCTGTGGTTTGAGAATAAACAAATTGAAAATGGCAATTTTCAGCCTCAATGTGTATCTTTAAATATTGATAATGATTTAGTTAAAAAAATAAAATTATTATCTTCAAAATATCAGATCAATAATGCCGATATTTTGCTGGCTTGTT
This sequence comes from Nostoc cf. commune SO-36, assembly GCF_023734775.1. Classification (NCBI taxonomy): domain Bacteria; kingdom Bacillati; phylum Cyanobacteriota; class Cyanophyceae; order Nostocales; family Nostocaceae; genus Nostoc; species Nostoc commune. Next base: position 5,989,617 of record NZ_AP025732.1, read on the forward strand.
GGTTGATACTGCTGGGTAAGATTACCAGAAAACCAGATTTATGTGTGGGAATTGTTGGCGATGGCAGAAAATATGCGGAATTATACCAAGCATTAGGGCTATTATCAAAATATTTACCGATCGCTTGTCATTTCAAACCCGAAATAAAATTTAGCGAAATCTTACAACAGATACATGAGTCAGTAAATAATGCCTGGGAATGGCAAGAATATTTTACTTGGGAAGAAACTGTAAAATCTGCTGATTTTTGTCCAGTTGCTTTTGAGTTTGCCGAATTCTCCGAAAATTATGCTGTGGCAGACTTATCGTTTTCTTTATCTAAGCTATATTCATGTATTGATAAATTTAAAATTAAATTAACTTGCCTGCATCAAGGAGATGCTTTAATTGCCGAGCTTCATTTTGATGAGCAATTATATAAGCTGGAGGATATCAAAACATTATCTGAACACTTTCAGACATTATTACAAGATGCGATCGCAAATCCAGAAGCAGGCATCAGTCAGCTAAATATTCTTAGCGATCGCCAGCTACAACAACTACTTGTAGAATTTAATAATACGAGTGTACATCATCCTCCAGATAGATGTATTCACCAACTATTTGAAGAACAAGTCAAACGCACACCGGATGAAATTGCCCTTGTCTTTGAGCAGCAGCAATTAACCTATTCACAGTTAAATGCACGAGCGAATCAACTAGCCCATCATTTACGTCAGCGAGGAGTTGGGGCGGAAGTCTTGGTAGGGCTTTATGTTGGACGTTCTCTAGAAATGATTATCGGGTTGCTGGGAATATTGAAAGCTGGCGGTGCATATATACCCTTAGATCCAAGCTATCCACACCAGCGTTTAGCGCAGATGTTAGAAGATGCTCAAGTACAAGTGCTGGTAACTCAACAGCAGTTACTCAAAGAGCTTCCCCAGCATCCACCAGAGGTAATATGTTTAGATGCAGATTCCGCAACAATCGCTCAACAAAGTCATGAAAATCCTGAAACTGAAGTCAAGCCGGAGAATTTAGTTTATGTCTTGTTTACCTCCGGTTCTACAGGTAAACCAAAAGGAGTTGCGGTTGAGCATCGCCAATTGTTCAACTACCTCAACGGGATACGCGCAAAAATAGATTTCTCTACCTGTCGTAGCTTTGCTCATGTTGCCACCTTTGCAGCTGACTTAGGCAACACAATGATTTTTCCCGCTTTGTGTGGCGGTGGATGTCTGCATATAATTTCCCAAGAACGGGCTACTAATCCCGAAGCACTGGGAGAGTATTTTCATCAACACAGCATTGACTGTCTGAAGATAGTTCCGGCTCATCTTGCAGCTTTACTCACAGCTGCTCAACCTCAAAAAATATTGCCTCGGCAACGCTTAATTTTAGGCGGTGAGGCTTGTAGTTGGCAGTTAATTGAGCAAATTCAGGCATTAGCACCCGATTGTCAGATTTTTAACCACTACGGGCCAACAGAAGCCACTGTTGGCGTGCTGACTTACCCAATAGATCAGAGTCGGACTGATTCTGCAACCGTACCGATTGGAAAAGCGATCGCCAACACACAAATTTACTTGCTAGATTCTCATCTGCAACCAGTACCGATTGGTGTACCGGGAGAACTGTATATTGGAGGGGATAGTTTAGCACGGGGTTACTTAAACCTACCCGAACTCACACTCGAAAAATTTATTCCTAATCCGTTTAACAATTCAAAATCTCATCGTTTGTATAAAACAGGGGATTTAGCCCGTTATTTACCAGACGGAAATATAGAGTTTTTAGGAAGAGTTGACGATCAGGTAAAAATTCGGGGCTTTCGCATCGAATTAGAAGAAATATTGCTCACCCTCCAGCAACATCCTGCGGTGCAACAGGCGATAGTTTGCAGTCGAGAAGATGTACCAGGTGACAAACGCTTAGTCGCTTATATCGTCTTCGAGCCAAAATCAGCCATTCCCCATCCCCAATCAACAGACTTGCGTGCTTTCCTCAGAGAAAAACTGCCTGAATATATGGTTCCTTCAGCCTTTGTGATGTTGAAGACTTTACCATTAACAGCTAACGGTAAAATAGATCGAGAAAAACTACCAGCACCAGAGCAAGTTCCACCAGAATTAGCCGCCACCTTTGTTGCTCCCCGCAACCAAACAGAAGAAGCGATCGCCAAAATTTGGGCAGAAGTTCTCGCTGTTGAGCAAGTGGGAATTCACGACAATTTCTTTGAGTTAGGAGGACATTCCCTAATAGCAACACAAGTGATTTCTCGCATCCGCCAATCTTTACAAGTAGAGTTGCCTTTGCGTCAGTTTTTTGATTCCCCCACCGTTGCTGATTTAGGGGTAATGCTAGCCCAAAACTTAGCAGAACAAACAGATGAGGCAATGTTAGCCCAGATGTTAGCAGAGTTAGAGGCACAGGAAGAAAGCCAAGAAGTTTTGGTAAAGGAAGGAGCAGACTTATGAGCGACTTAAACCAACGCATTGCCCAATTGTCTCCTGAAAAACGCGAGTTGCTTCTACAACGGCTCAATCAGAAAAAATCAACAATTGCGCCTTCCCAAATCCAACGCCAAAGCCGAGACTCTAACTATTTCCCTTTGTCATTTGCTCAACAAAGACTATGGTTTCTTTCCCAGTTAGAGCCGAATAATCCTTTCTATAATCAACCTACTGCTTTACGCTTAACTGGTCAGTTCAACATTGCCATATTAGAACAAAGCCTGAAGGAAATCATTCGCCGACACGAAATCTTACGCACAAGTTTTACCATAGTCAACGCCCAACCAGTCCAAGTCATCAATCCAGCCGTTGAATTGACATTACCAATAGTAGATTTACAAACCCTTTCTACAGAGCTTCAAGAACAGGAAGTACAAAAACTAGCCGAACAAGAAGCCCAACAGCCCTTTAACTTAGAGCAAGGGCTATTATTGCGAGTCACCATACTGCACCTGAGTGCAGAAGAACACGTAATTTTATTTACTACGCACCACATTATTTCTGATGGTTGGTCAACGGGAGTTTTAGTCCAAGAAATAGCCACACTCTACACAGCCTTTGCTAATTACCAGCTTTCACCCCTACCAGAACTTCCCATCCAGTATGCAGACTTTGCAGTTTGGCAGCGACAATATGTAACAGCAGAAGTACTCAAAACACAACTATCTTACTGGCAAAAGCAGCTAGCCAGTGCGACCTTAATTGATTTACCCACCGATTATCCCCGTCCGCCGATTCTCACATATCAAGGTGCGACAAAATCTTTTTTGCTGTCGGAGTCTGTAAGTACAGGTCTTAAGGCGATCGCGCAGCAAGAAGGTGTCACCCTGTTTATGATTTTGCTGACAGCCTTTAAAGTTCTACTACATCGCTACAGTCAGCAAGATGACATTGCAGTGGGAACTGCGATCGCCAATCGCAATCGGGCTGAGATCGAACCACTAATAGGCTTTTTTGTCAACACTTTAGTGCTGCGGACTAATTTGGGTGGTAATCCTAGTTTTCGTCAATTGCTGAAGCAAGTTAGAGAAGTGACATTAGGGGCTTACGCGCACCAAGATTTACCTTTTGAGCAGCTAGTAGAAGAACTAAAACCACAACGACATCTTAATCGTAACCCCTTATTTGATGTCATGTTTACCTTCCAGAATGCTCCTGCACAAGAGTTACAACTACCAGGATTAACTTTGGGTTTGCTGTCAGAACAGAGACAGGCAGCAATTTTTGATTTGACCCTTACAATGGCAGAGACAGAACAAGGGCTGGCTGGAACAATCGAGTACAGCACTGATTTATTTTATGCGAGTACAATTGAGCGGATGTTGGGACATTTTCAGGTGTTGTTAGCCGCAATAGTCGCGGAACCTGAGCAAAGTGTGTCGAGTTTGCCACTGTTAACAGCATCAGAACAGCAGCAGTTATTAGTAGAGTGGAATCATACTGATACTGAGTATCCCCAAGATAAATGTATCCAGGAACTATTTCAGCAACAAGTAGAACGAACACCTGAAGCAGTTGCAGTTGTCTATGACAATCAGCAATTAACTTATCGGGAACTCAACGCCAAAGCTAACCAACTCGCTCATTACCTGCGTTCATTGGGAGTCAAACCAGAAGTATTAGTAGGAATTTGCTTAGAGCGATCGCTCGAAATGGTGATTGGACTTTTAGCCATCCTCAAAGCCGGGGGAGCATACCTACCGCTTGATCCAGCTTATCCTTCAGAGCGTTTAGCTTTCATGTTAGAAGATGCTCAGGTGTCAGTACTGCTTACCCAACAAAAGTTAGCAGCCTTGTTGCCGCAACATCAAGCTCAAGTAGTTTGCATAGATACAGATTGGGAAAAAATTAACCAACAAAGTATTAATCAATTCATTAACTCAGCAAGTACTGAAAACTTAGCCTATGTAATCTACACTTCTGGCTCGACAGGTCAACCAAAAGGAGTGCAAATTACACACAAGGCTGTGGTTAATTTCTTAAGTGCAATGCAACAAAAGCCGGGGTTAACTCCCGAAGATATTTTCTTATCAGTCACTACCCTATCCTTTGATATTGCAGCACTAGAAATCTATCTACCACTGATTGTTGGCGCGCGTTTAATCTTAGTCAGCCGTGAGATAGCAACTGATGGTAGCCAATTGTTAAAACAATTAGTTTCCAGTCAAGCAAACGTCATGCAAGCAACACCAGCTACTTGGCGAATGCTACTAACGGCTGGGTGGAGTGGTACTAAACACTTAAAAATTCTTTGTGGAGGAGAAGCCCTTGATCGCTCCCTGGCTCATCAATTACTAGAACGCTCTCAGGAAGTTTGGAACCTCTACGGGCCGACAGAAACCACCATTTGGTCAGCAGTGCAGATGGTTGGAGAACAAACAGATGCGATTGTTACTATTGGTCGTGCGATCGCCAACACCCAATTTTATATCCTGGATCAACATCAAAATTTGCTTCCCATAGGAGTACCCGGTGAATTACATATTGGGGGTGCTGGTTTGGCTCGTGGTTACTTAAACCGCCCAGAACTGACAGTAGAAAAATTTATACCTAATCCCTTTAATAATTCCCAATTTAATCGTTTGTATAAAACAGGTGATTTAACTCGTTACCTACCAGACGGAACAATGGAGTTTCTGGGAAGGATTGATCATCAAGTTAAACTCCGTGGTTTCCGCATTGAACTGCGAGAAATTGAAACAATAATTAACCAGCATCCAGCAGTTGAAACAAATATAGTTTTGATGCGGGAGGATAAAAGTACTCAACGTTTAGTAACCTACATAGTTCCCCAGCCACAGCAAACACTAGAAATTACTGAACTGCGCCGCTTTTTAGAGTCCAAGTTGCCCAACTATATGCTGCCAAAGGCTTTTGTGATCTTAGAGAAACTACCATTAACACCAAATGGTAAAGTAAATCGTCGAGCTTTGCCAGCACCCGATCGCACACAGTTAATACAACAGTCAAATTTTGTTCCTGCTTCTACACCTGTGGAACAAATGCTAGTTAGTATTTGGGCTGACGTACTAGGAATTGATCAATTAAGCGTTCATGATAACTTCTTTGATTTGGGTGGACATTCATTACTCGCTACGCAACTAATTTCCCGAATTCGCCAGATTTTGCATTTAGAATTGCCTTTGCGCTGTTTGTTTGAAGCTCCCACTATTGCTGAACTAGCTTCAGTAATTCAAACAATGGTGATGCAGGGTCAAAACTGGCAAAATTACCCCATTCTCCCTTGTTCGCGCCAGGTAGAATTACCCTTATCTTTTGCTCAAAATAGACTGTGGTTTATCGATCAGTTGCAACCTGGTAATTCTGCGTACAATATCTTCGACGCTATCCGCCTGAAAGGTTCACTAAATCTCACAGCACTAAAACAAAGCATTAACGAAATTATTAGACGACATGAAATATTACGCACCCAATTTATTGCTGTAGATGGAGAAGCAATGCAGGTGATTGTCCCTGCCTTGCAATTAAATTTACCATTAATAGACCTGCAAACCCTTTCAGCAACAGCGCAAGAAGCAGAAGTACAAAAGCTAATTACTCAAGCAGCTCAACAGCCATTTGATTTAACTCAAGCGCCTTTAGTACGGATATCTCTCCTAAAACTAAACACCACAGAACATATAGTGCTATTCACAATGCACCATATTATCTCTGATGCTTGGTCAATGGGGATACTGATTCGAGAATTGACAGTTCTTTATCAAGCCTACTTGGATGGCAAACCCTCTCTGCGAGACGCTACGAGTAGCTTGCTTCCCCAAAATACACCCTTACCAGAATTGCCTGTTCAGTATGCAGACTTTGCAGTTTGGCAAAGACAATGGTTGCAAGGAGAAATGCTAGAAACCCAACTTAGCTACTGGAAGCAGCAGCTTGGTGTCTCTTTACCAGTACTAAACTTACCCTACTCCCAGACTTCCGCAAACACCAACAGTGGAGGTATCTACACCTGTAAATTATCTACAGAACTGTCTACAGCACTTCAGAAACTCAGCCGTGAGGCCAATGTCACTCTGTTTATGACAATGGTAGCTGGCTTGCAAACACTGCTATACCGCTACACCGGACAAGATGACATTGTTATTGGTACTGATGTTGCCAACCGCAACCGAGCCGAAACGGAAGGACTAATTGGCTTTTTTGTCAACCTGCTGTTGCTACGCACTCACCTTGGTGGCTACCCCAGTTTTCGAGAACATTTGCAGCGAGTACGAGAAGTAACTTTGGGAGCTTATGCTCACCAAGATTTTCCTTTTGAAAAGTTGGTGGAGGAACTACAACCAGAGCGACGTTTAAGCCATACACCTTTATTTCAGGTGTTATTTGTAATGGATAACGTTCCCACAGCTAACTTAGAACTTCCAGGTTTAACACTGCTTCCTTTAGAGACAAAAAATGAATCAGCTAAATTTGATTTAACTCTGTTCGTCTCAGAAACAGAGCAGGAAATTGCCGCTACTTTCTGTTACAAAGCCGATCTTTTTGATGCAGCTACAATCGTTCGGATGGCAGAAAACTTTCAAGCGCTGCTGCATAGCATTGTTAACCATCCTGATGAACGCATCAACACTTGAGATATGCTTACCGACACTGAAAAGCAACAAAAAAATATGGTAGAAGCAAAACATGAAGAAATTAAGCTGAAGAAGTTTATTGGGATTAAACCAAAATCTGTTAAGTTACCAGCAGGAGAGTTAATTAAAAATGATTATCTCCAACCGGAACAAACACTTCCTTTGGTAATTAAGCCAAATATTAACGATATTGATATTATTGATTGGGCTAAAAATAATAGAGAATTTTTAAGCAGTAAGCTAAAACATCACGGCGCGATTCTTTTTCGTGATTGCAACATTAATTCTGTAGCCACATTTGAAAAATTAGCTCAAGCTATTTGTCCAGAATTATTTGGTGAGTATGGTGATTTACCAAGGGAAGAAATAGGTAGTAAAGTTTATGGTTCTACACCTTATCCAGAAGACCAAGCAATTCTATTTCATAACGAAAGTTCTCATATGCACTGCTGGCCGCTAAAAATCTGGTTTTTTTGTTTGCAACCAGCACAACAAGGCGGAGAAACACCAATTGTAGACTGTCGAAAACTTTATCAACTCCTTAATTCTCAAATTCGAGAAACTTTAGAGAAAAAACAATTAATGTATGTACGTAATTACATTGAAGGGTTAGATGTAAGTTGGCAAGACTTTTTTCATACTAGCGATAAAACAGTAGTAGAAAATTATTGCCATAAAGCTGGGATTGAGTTTGAATGGCTACCAAACAATAATTTACGAACTCGCAAAATAAGACCCGCAATAGTCAATCATCCATACACAGGAGAAAAGGTATTTTTTAATCAAATTCAGTTACATCACATCTCATGTTTAGAAGCCACAGTCAGAGAATCTTTATTATCAATATTTGGTGAAACAAATGTGCCACGTAATGTATATTACGGTGATGGTTCTGCGATTGAAGATGCAGTGATGGCAGAAATTAATCAAGTATATCAACAAGCTACTATCAGTTTTCCTTGGCAGCAAGGAGATGTCTTAATGTTAGACAATATGTTAACTGCTCATGGTCGCTTTCCTTATATTGGGCCACGAAAAATTGTGGTAGCGATGGGAGAAATGATGAATTCTGTAGATGTTTAATTAGGAGTTAACCATGAAAAGTGAAGTTATCGAAGGTTTTCAATTTTCTCCCCAGCAAAAGCGTCTGTGGTTGTTGCAACAAGATAGTAATATCTATGTCTCTCAAGTTGCTATCCTTTTGGAAGGAATACTTGATATAGAAGTTTTGCAAGCGGCTACGCAAAAAGTTGTTCATCGTCATGAAATTCTGCGGACAAGTTTTCACCGCCGACCAGGAATTAAGTTTCCTCTTCAGATTATAGATAAAGCAAGCACTGTATCATGGTGCTGTATCAATTTGAAAAATTTTCATCAGCAGGAACAAAGGCTAAAGATTGCGGAGTTACTTCAGGAAGAAAAATGCTCAGTTTCTCAATCAGAAAAAGCAGCTTTGGTGCGTTTTTCGTTACTATCTCTTGCTGACAACCAACATATTTTAATTGTAAGTTTGCCATCTTTGTGTGCAGATGCATGGACACTAAAAAATATAGTTAGAGAAATTAGCCTCAGTTATGCTTTATGTTTACAAAGGCAAGATTTTTCGGATGAACCCGTACAATATCTGCAATTTTCGGAATGGCAAAATGAGCTTTTAGCAGAGGAAGATGCAAAAATTGGCACAGGCTATTGGCAAAAAAAAGAATTCAAAGATGTAGAGCCTTTAAAACTACCTTTTGAATTAAGTAATCATAGCCAAATAGATTTTTATCCAGATATTCACTCTTTAAATTTACCCACAGATTTAGCCAAGAATATAACTGAGTTTGTTACGAAAAATCATACAAATTATCATGATTTTCTCTTGTCGTGTTGGTATATACTAATATGGCGTTTAACTAAAAAACCAGAAATTGTTATACATAATTTATATAATGGTAGAAAATACGAAGAACTACATGAAACTCTAGGATTATTAGCTAAATTCTTGCCTTTAAGTTGTCCGATTACTCAAGAATTTAAATTTAGGGAAGTTTTATCTTCTATTGGCGTAACATCATCGCCAAGCGGAACAATATCAGGAATATTTCTTACAAGCAGATATTAAAAATAGCCACAATCACTGCTTAATACCAATTGGTTTTGAATTTGAAGAAATACCTGAAAATTACAGTCGTGGTGGGGTAATTTTCTCTATTTATCAAAAATTTGTCTGCCAGGAAAGATTTAAAATTAAACTGAATTGCATTCAACAGCAAGATTGTCTAATTACAGAATTTTATTACGATCCTTATCTATTTGCAGCCGAAAATATTAAACTTTTAGCCAGACAATTTCAGACTTTAGTAACAAGTGTTGTTACTAACCCAGAAGTGTCTGTAGGAAGCTTGGAAATTATTGATCGTCAAGAACGCCATAAGTTATTAGTAGAACTTAATAACACTCAGACTAATTATCCGCAAGATAAATGCTTTCATCAGCTATTTGAGGAACAAGTCAATAAAACTCCTAATCAAATTGCGGTTATCTTCGGAGAACAACAATTAACTTATGCAGAGTTGAATTTACGAGCCGATCGCCTAGCATCTTACTTAAGGCGGTTAGGAGTTGAACCAGAAGTGTTGGTAGGTTTATATACAGAGCGTTCGTTCGAAGACGTTGCGAAGGCATCGCTCGATACCATAGTTGCAATGCTCGCTATTCTCAAAGCTGGAGGTGCTTACCTACCCCTAGATCCAGCACTACCAGCAGCATGCCTTAGCTTATCGTTTACAAGATGCTGGCGTATCAGTCCTTTTAAGACACAGCGATCGCTAGTTGGTAAAATTCCCGCTAATACTGCACAAATAATTTGTCTAGATACCGATTGGGAAGTAATTAACGCAGAAAATCCAGAAGATTGTTCAAGTAAGGTACAGCCAAACAACTTAGATATATGCCATCTATACTTCTGGTTCCTACAGGTCAACCAAAAGCTGTTTTAGTCGAACATCGTCAACTTGTTAACTATATTTACGCAATCATAGACAGATTAGACTTAGTGAAGGGTGCTAGCTTTGCTACAGTTTCGACTTTTGCAGCAGATTTAGGCAATACAGTCATCTTTCCCGCATTGTGTACAGGCGGATGTTTGCATATTATTCCTCAAGAAACAGCATCCGATCCTCAAGCACTTGCTGACTATTTCCAGCGCCATCCGATAGACTATCTCAAAATAGTTCCTTCTCATCTCACTGCGCTTTTGGCTGCGTCTCCAACCTCGTCAATTTCTACCGCGACGGAGTTTAATTTTGGGTGGTGAAGCTAGCACTTGGCAACTAGTTAATCAACTCCAAGAATTAGCAGGTGAATGTCAAATGTTTAATCATTATGGCCCGACTGAAACAACTGTAGGAGTGTTAACTTATCCCATCACTCAACCAACACAACAACTACCATCTACTGTTCCCTTGGGACAACCTTTAGCTAATACTCAAGTTTACGTCTTAGACGAACAATTGCAACTTGTACCAATAGGTGTACCGGGTGAATTGTATATCGGTGGTGCGGGGTTAGCCAGAGGTTATTTAAATCAACCAGAACTTACAGTCGCAAGATTTATTCAAAATCCCTTTGTATCCGATTCTCAAGCACGTTTATATAAAACAGGTGACAAAGTAAGCTATTTAAATGATGGTAATTTGCAATTTCTGGGACGAGTCGATCGCCAAGTAAAAATCAGAGGTTTTCGTATCGAATTAGAGGAAATTGAAACAACACTTAAACAACATTCAGGTGTGCAAGAAGTGGTAGTTAGAGCCACAGAAGAAACACTAGGTAACAAACGTTTAGTAGCATATATAGTTATTAGCCCTCAGTTTCGCCTGATTAATCAAAATTATCAGGCGATCGCCAGTGTTTTCCGCAGCTTTTGTTTAGATAAATTGCCAGAATATGCTATCCCCTCTATTTTCGTATTACTCAAAGCATTACCACTAACAGCTAATGGTAAAATTGACTATCAAGCACTACCAACTCCCGAACAAAGTCGCCCCGAATTAGAACAACTTTATGTAGCACCGCGTACAGGCTTGGAAAGACAACTAGCAGAAATTTGGTCAGAGATCCTAGGTTTAGAACAAGTAGGAATTTATGATAATTTCTTTGAGTTGGGTGGACATTCTTTACTCATCACTCAACTACTGGCAAAAATCCGAAAAGCCTTCAGTGTAGAACTTCCTTTAAAGCTTTTATTTGATGCACCTACTATTGCTGATTTAGCCGCACAAATAGACAACACACAGATAGCTACTTCAGATATCAATCTTGATTCCGAAGCTGTTTTAGACCCAAAAATTGTTCCTGCAACTAAATATGTACAGAAAACAACTCCACCTGCTGCTATTTTATTAACAGGTGCGACAGGTTTTTTGGGAGCTTTTTTACTTTACGAACTCCTACAACAGACAACAGGAGATATCTATTGTTTGATTCGGGCGAAAACAACTGAACTTGCTACAAAACGACTACAAAATCATTTAAAATCTTATTTATTGTGGGATGAAAGTTTTAATCAACGCGTTATTCCCTTAATAGGAGATTTAGCTCAACCACTCTTAGGACTTTCAGCCGATAAATTTGCAGCGTATCGCTGCTCAAATCGATGTAATTTATCATAACGGTGCATTCGTCAATTTCACCTATCCTTATTCCCAACTCAAAGCCGCAAATGTCTTGGGAACTCAAGAAGTTTTAAGATTAGCGGCACAAATTAAAGTTAAAGCCAGTACATTTTTATTTCTACCATTGGTGTTGTTGGTGCTTGCTGATTCTGCTTTAGAAATCATCCGAGAAGAGACACCGATTAATCACAGTGCAAAAATAAGTAGTGGCTATACCCAAAGTAAATGGGTAGTCAGAAAAATTAGTTCACCATAGCAGGCGATCGCGGAATCCCCATATCTATATATCGACCAGGACGGATTTCTGGAGATAGTAAAACAGGAGTTTGCAATATCGATGATCATACCTTCAGAATGATTCGCGGGTGTATCCAACTCGGTAGCGTTCCCAAAGATGACACGATGGTTAACTTAACCCCTGTAGATTATGCCAGTCAAGCCATAATTTACTTATCACAACAACCAACCTCATTAGGCAAAGTTTTTCACCTAATCAATCCCCAACCTTTACCTTGGGAAGAAGTGGTTAACTCAATCGTCTCTTTTGGTCTATCCACTTCAACAAATTGACTACACACAATGGCGTTTCAAAACTACTAAAAGAAGTTCGAGCTGATCGCCTAACAATCCCTTATCTCCCTAGTCGCAACACTTACTAATCAAGAATCTCAAAACACCAGTATTGAAGATTCTGCAACCCAGCAAATTGATATGCAAAATACCCTCACTGGATTAGCAGAAACTACAATTATTTGTCCACCACTAGATACAGAATTGTTAACCACCTATCTTTCTTATCTAATTCGCAGTGGTTTCTTAGAACATCCCTCAAACCATAGCTAACAATAAAACTCTGCGTTTACCTTAGCGTCACTTTGCGTTTTAAATCCTAAAAAATTATGCTTTCATCAACTCGTTATTCTGCTCTCAAAAGTGTAGGATTTCAAAAAGTAGAGTGCTACAACAAAGACGATATCCTCACAGGAACAGACGATGCTATTGTAGCACTATTTTGTCTGACACAAAATAAATAATATATTTAAATAACAGCAAAAAATATATGTTCATTGCCCAACAAAGCTCTTTAACCGATACGCAAAAAATCGGTGAAATATTATCTACTATCAATCTAACTACACATCAACGGGAATATTTAGAAGATTTTATTACCCGTTATAATCAAAAGACCAAAATATCAAAGCAGCTTGCCCAAGCTAATCGTACATTTTTAGCTGATAATAAAACCTTTGTTGATTTCGATATTCCTCTTAAAGAAATTTTTTATCCTATTGTTACCAAACATTCTTCTGGCTGCAAGGTATGGGATGTAGATGGTAACGAATATATAGATTTAGTGATGGGATTTGGTGTTAATCTATTCGGTCATAATCCACCTTTTATCAAAGAAGCATTAGCCGCGCAACTAGAAAAAGGTATACAACTAGGTTCTCAATCAGAAATTATTGGTGAAGTTGCTCAATTGATTTGCGAACTCACAAAAATGGAGCGAGTCGCATTCAGTAACACAGGCACAGAAGCCATAATGACAGCAATTCGCATGGCAAGAACAGTTACAGGACGTAATAAAATTGTCATATTTTCTAACTCTTATCATGGTCATTTTGATGGTACATTAGGGAAAGTTAAAATTACAGATGATAAGTTACAAACTGTACCAATTGCACTAGGAATACCGTCAAATTTTGTTGAAGATATTTTAGTTCTAAAATACGGTGAACAGGAATCACTTGAAGCGATCGCCAATAATGCTCAAGATATAGCTGCGGTTTTGGTTGAGCCAGTTCAGAAAGAAAATTTAGATTTACAACCCCAAACCTTCCTTCAGCAACTGAGAAAATTAACTAAAGAATCGGGAATAGCTTTAATTTTCGATGAAATGGTAACAGGTTTTCGCATTCATCCAGGTGGCGCTCAAGCTTGGTTTGGCATAGAAGCAGACATTGCCGCCTATGGTAAAATCGTTGGTGGTGGAATAGCGATCGGCATCATTGCAGGCAAAGCTAATTTTATGGATGCGATCGATGGTGGAATGTGGGATTATGGAGATTTATCATCTCCTCACCAAAAAACTACTTTTTTTGCGGGAACTTACTGCAAGCATCCCCTAGCTTTAGCAGCAGCTAAAGCAGTTTTACAACATTTAAAAACTCAAGGTTCTACTCTACAAACTGAGTTAAATCAACGCACAACCAAGTTTATAAAAACCTTGAATACTTACTTTGATCAAGAAGGATTACCTATCCAACTCACAAATTTTGGTTCACTTTTTGGCCCTGTTTATTCAGAAAATGATAACGAAGAAGATGCTGGTAATTCCGAGATTTCCTTAGCTTATAATTTACTTTATTATCATCTGCTTGACCAGGGAATTATGTTGAGGGGTAATGGAGGGTTTTTATCTACAGCCCATACAGATGAAGATATTAATCAAATTATTCAGGCTGTTAAAAATAGCATATCAAAACTCCGAGAGGGTGAATTTTTACCTTAATACCCTCAAACTCTGAGCAGTGCGAAAGCAGTTTAAGTCATATACATTTACTTAATTCAAAGGAGATTACAATGTATCAAGGCGATCAAGAAGACACCACTATTTACAAAGTTGTAGTCAATCACGAAGAACAATATTCAATTTGGCCATCTGAAAAAGAAAATCCTCTTGGCTGGAAAGATGTAGGCAAATCAGGACTTAAATCAGAATGTCTTGAATATATTAAGGAAGTTTGGACAGATATGAGACCTTTAAGTCTACGTCAGAAAATGGCACAAACAACCTAAAATTTTCACCAAAGATGCCTAGCGGCAACTCTGTGTCAGGCAATTCACCTCGCCAGTAATCGTAATGCTCGAAGGGGTATATATAGACTGCTTTGTCTGCTCCTCCATGAACGGTTAAATCAGCCTGTCCATCACCGTCTAAATTAAGCAATCGCACCATGACGCGATCGCTAACTGGCTCTTTAAAGATTCCAGTTGTAGACGGTGCTTTGACTGATACTTAAATTAATGCTAATTCTAAATTACTTCTGGATTGTTCATCCGCTCTACCAAAATAACTTTGGCTACTTTTATTATTTTTTCAATTGTTCTAAATAAACAGCAACCTCTATCATAATGCTGTTACATCTTTGTTAAGAATAGTTACAGGTTCTTAACACAAGGAAATATGTCTTATGGCAGTCTCACTTAATAATAATGCACAACATCAGGTTGTAATTGTTGGTGGTGGCTTTGGTGGACTGTATGCAGCAAAGGCTTTGAATGCAGGGAATGTAAATGTTACTCTCATTGATAAACGTAACTTTCACCTATTTCAGCCGCTTTTATATCAAGTTGCCACAGGTACGCTATCACCTTCTGATATTTCTGCACCATTGCGCTCTGTATTCAGCAAAAGCAAGAATACAAAGGTGTTGCTGGGAGAAGTAAATGAGATTGATCCAAAAGCGCAGCAAGTTATTTTGGGTGATGAAGTAGTACCTTATGATACATTAATTGTTGCTACAGGTGCAAACCATTCCTATTTTGGTAAGGATAACTGGGAAAAAGTTGCTCCTGGCTTGAAGACTGTGGAAGATGCGATAGAAATGCGTCGCCGGATATTTAGCGCATTTGAAGCAGCAGAAAAAGAAACTGATCCAGAAAAACGCCGGGCTTGGTTGAGTTTTGTGATTGTGGGGGGTGGCCCGACTGGGGTAGAATTAGCAGGTGCGATCGCAGAATTGGCATACAAAACTCTCAAAGAAGATTTCCGCAGCATCGACACTTCAGAAACGAAAATTTTACTATTACAAGGGGGCCCTCGCATCCTCCCACACATGGCGCCAGAGTTATCAGATATCAGCAGGCAGTATCTTTGTCAAAAGTTGGGTATAGAACTCACACACTCACACCAGGGTGACAAATATTGAAGGTGATATTGTTACTTTCAAGCAAGACAATGAATTTACAGAAATTGCCTCAAAAACTATCTTGTGGGCAGCAGGTGTTCAAGGTTCCCCAATGGGGAAAGTCTTAAAAGAAACTACAGGTGTAGAGTGCGATTTCTCTGGGCGGGTAATTGTAGAACCTGACTTGTCTATCGAGGGTTATGACAACATTTTTGTAATTGGAGATTTAGCTAACTTCTCCCATCAAGATGCTAAACCTTTACCTGGTGTTGCACCCGTAGCTAAACAACAAGGAGAGTATGTAGGTAAATTAATTCAACGACGGCTTCAAGGTAAGACTTTTGCCAGAATTTCATTACAACGATGTGGGTAGTTTGGCGATGATTGGGCAAAATTTAGCTGTTGTAGATTTAGGCTTAATCAAACTCACAGGTTTTCTTGCTTGGGCATTTTGGCTACTAGTTCACATCTACTTCTTAATCGAGTTTGACACTAAATTACTAGTAGTATTTCAGTGGGCGTGGAATTATATCACTCGTAATCGTCGCTCTAGATTGATTACAGGTAGAGAAGCTTTTGTAGAACCAAAAACTGTTAACAATAACGTGCAACAGCCTTCTGGAACACTTATGTAATTTCAGGTATCATAGCATTCGTCAACGATGCTACAAGCCGTTGACGATAAAACTTACGGTAAATCCGACAGAACACTCAGCACTACCAAATCTGACCATCTTACCCGTACAAAGATGCTCGATAGTACTCACAAGCTAGGCGATTGCAGATAACACCGCAACAGTTCAAGAATAGGAGCAAACAAAGGCAAGTGCTTACTTTTCCAGCCTTTGGGCGGATAAAGGAAAATCGAGACAGTTGGCCATAGCAAAGCTAATGTAAAGGAGAAACTTCAAAAACAAAAATCAGTGACACAAAACTCTAAAATAGGCACAGCATTTATTGCAGCTGCTGGTGTTTCCGCAACGGTAGGCGGGATGGGACTAGCAGGTGGATTTGGTGCAGTATTGGTACAACTCCTGTAGTTGGTGGTGGCGCTGTGGCTGGTGCAGCTGCTTATAGCGCTTTTAAAGCCATAACAGAAGGAGATGCCGCGGCGATCGCTACAATGGGAGTTGGTGCAGTCGGCGGTGCTGGTGTGTATAGCGTCGTCGGTAGTATGGGTTTAGTCGCACCTAAAGTAGGGCTGGCGTTTGGCATTGGTGCAGTACCGATGGCGGGAATTGGTGCAGTAGTGGGACTCGCCGCTTATGGTATTGCCAAACTGTTAGATGAATCTGAAATTAGCGAAACTCCAACACAGCTTTTTGAGCGAATGGAAGAGAAAGTTTTGCTGATGGATGCTTATTCAGAAGCAGTGATGGAATTAGAAGCATTTTTATCTGGTGAGGATCTCAACCAAAAATTTGCTGTTTTGGGAGTGGAAAGATGAGTTACAAGCACTTAAGGCTGAATTCAAGGAAAAATCAGAATTTGTTACCCCTAAAACTTCTACTCCCCACTCCCCGCCTACGCAGATAATTTCAAAAATCAAATACGATTCCTATATAAGAAATTGCTATAAGTATTAATTCTGTTTGCTTTACTATTTTTGGAATTACTCCTCTAATCCTCCCATTTCATCTGTCCGCAGGCTAAAATATACAACTCTTTAGAAGTATTGACATCTTAAAATTTTTAAGCATTCATCTTGCATATTCTGAAAAAAACGTTATAAATTATTAGATCATAGGGGAATAATCTGACCTATTCGTGTCAAAAACTGACCCGTGCAAGTAGATATACTGCAACCAGTTTTAACTTCACACAAACCACAAACAGCACTGAAGATATATTTTTTTGGTAAAGGGAAGATTCCGGTCATACAACGGAACAATAAATCATTTAAAAATATATCTTGTGTGACTGTTTTCGAGAATCGTGTTACTACTTGCGATGAAAAAAACAACTATAATTCATCAAAAGAGTAATTGATTATAAGGAAATTAACTAGCAATAAATCTGTATAACTGTCAGCAGATTTATTTTTTGTTAATTGATTAATTTATCGGACAATTATATTTGCTATTCCAAGAATGGTTTTTGTTATCCTGAAAATAGCAAAAATAATAAATGAAGACGCCTCTACCACAAATTCAAAATCCAAATGGAGTTATTCTGGCGATGCACATAAACGAATTAGAAACTACTGAGAATTTAAAAGAAGTGGATGAAGCATGGCAAGCACTCGAAAAATCAATTCTCTACTATCAAGGCCGTCCTGTTGGGACGGTAGCCGCTTATGATGCATCTGTAGAAGCGCTCAATTACGATCAGTGCTTTGTCCGAGATTTTGTTTCTTCTGCTCTAATTTTTCTGATCAAAGGTAGAACAGATATTGTTCGTAATTTCTTAGAAGAAACCTTAAAGTTACAACCTAAAGAAAAGGCATTAGATGCCTATAAACCAGGACGAGGATTAATACCCGCTAGCTTTAAAGTAGTATCAGACAATGGGCACGAATATTTAGAAGCAGACTTTGGTGAACATGCGATCGCTAGAGTTACACCTGTAGATTCTTGCCTATGGTGGATTATTTTGTTGCGTGCTTATGTAATCGCCACAGAAGATTTTTCTCTCGCCTATCAACCTGAATTCCAAAATGGAATTAGGTTAATCATGGAAATCTGCTTGGCAAATCGTTTTGATATGTACCCAACGCTGTTGGTTCCAGATGGTGCTTGTATGATTGACCGTCGTATGGGCATTTATGGACATCCTCTAGAATTGCAAGTCCTCTTTTACACGGCATTACGTGCATCTCGTGAACTGCTAGTTTGTCAAGGTAATTCTGATATTGTTGAAGCCATTGATAACCGTTTGCCTCTTTTATGCGCTCATATCCGTGAGCATTATTGGATAGATATTAATCGTCTGAATACAATTTATCGCTTCAAAAGTGAAGAATATGGCAAGGCTGCTGTTAATCTGTTCAACATATATGTAGATTCTGTTCCCTATTATGAATTAGATAAATGGCTGCCAAAAAAAGGTGGTTATCTAGCAGGTAATGTTGGCCCCTCGCAGCTAGATACTCGCTTCTTTTCACTCGGAAACTTAATGGCAATCATTTCCGACTTAGCCACCGAAGAACAGTCACAAGCGATTATGACTCTCATTGAGGAACGATGGGATGACTTAGTGGGAGATATGCCAATGAAAATATGTTTCCCAGCTTTAGAACATGAAGAATACAGAATTATAACTGGATGTGACCCCAAAAATATACCTTGGTCGTATCATAATGCTGGTAGTTGGCCAGTTTTAATGTGGATGTTGGCGGCGGCGGCGGTGAAAACTAATAGAACAAGTCTTGCACAAAAGGCGATTCAAGTTGCCCAAGGACGCCTCAGTACAGATGAATGGCCAGAATATTACGACGGTAAGAAAGGGCGACTGATTGGCAAACAAGCTAGAAAATATCAAACTTGGACAATTACTGGGTTCTTATTGGCAAAAGAATTGATGGCAAACCCCACATATTTACCATTAATCAGCTTTGGAAAATTATCAGCAGAACAAGTTTCTAGAGCATGTGAGTTTGAAATTGCCAGTGTAGATCCGTATCTGACTCGATAGGGAAGTTGGGAGAGACGCGATTAATCGCGTCTGTACAAGAGTTGGGAGTTAGAATACAAAGGCCTCCTGACTCCTGAATCTTGTTTCTTTCCATGACAAACCCCCGTCAACTAGCTTTTATCGCCCTGCGAGATGTTCATAAGGGGGCTTATGCTGATGTTGCCCTAGATAGAGTGCTGCAAAAAGTTAATTTGCTCGATAACGATCGCCGCTTGGTGACAGAATTGGTTTATGGGAGCGTCAGAAGGCAGCGCACTCTTGATACTCTCATTGACCAACTCGCCAAAAAGAAATCTCATCAGCAACCACAAGACCTCCGCACCATCTTACATCTAGGCTTCTACCAACTGCGTTATCAACAGCGTATTCCCGCCTCAGCTGCTGTTAATACCACCGTCGAACTCGCTAAAGAAAACGGTTTTTCTGGACTCACGGTTTTGTTAACGGTCTATTACGTCAGTATCTTAGAAAAGCAGGGGGAGATGAGGGAGCAGGGGAAGCAGGGGGAGCACGGGGGCAGAGGAGCAGAGGGGCAGAGGAGAAAAATCCTCAGTCCCCAGCCCCCAATGTTGATCCGTTACAGCTTCCAGAAAACCCAGTAGAACGCTTGGGTATTTTACACAGCTTTCCTGACTGGATTATTCAAGTTTGGTTAGAACAATTGGGTTTGGCTGACACAGAAAAACTGTGTGAATGGATGAACCAATCACCAACAATTGACTTACGCATCAACCCACTTCGCACTTCAATTGAGGAAGTTGAGACAGCTTTGCAATCTGCTGGTGTTTTAGTAAGACGCATTCCTTATTTACCCCAAGCTTTACGATTGATTGGTAGTGCTGGCTCAATTCAAAAATTACCGGGTTTTAGAGAAGGTTGGTGGACTGTACAAGATAGCAGTGCCCAATTAGTAGGTCATTTGCTCGACCCCCAACCGGGTGAGGTGGTAATTGATGCCTGTGCTGCACCAGGGGGTAAAACAACCCACATTGCTGAGTTAATGGGGGATAAAGGGAAAATTTGGGCTTGCGATCGCACTTCTTCTCGTCTTCGCAAACTCCAAGAAAATTCTCAACGGCTAAATTTACAATCTATTCAAATTTACACTGGCGACAGCCGCCACTTCAACCAATTTCAAAACACCGCAGACCGTGTATTACTCGATGCCCCATGTTCTGGTTTGGGAACCATGCACCGTCACGCTGATGCGCGTTGGCGACAGACACCAGAATCTGTCCGCGAACTTTCGGTATTGCAACAAGAATTATTAACACATACATCAACTTTTGTCAAAGCTGGTGGTGTACTAGTTTATGCCACCTGTACATTGCATCCAGCAGAAAATGAACAAGTAATTTCGGCATTTCTAGCTAAGTCACCTGATTGGCAAATTGAGTCTCCAAGCGGCGTTGAGCTACCTGATTCTGCTTGTAACACGCCTCAAGGTTGGTTTAAAGTCTGGCCCCATCGACAGGACATGGATGGCTTTTTTATGGTGCGCTTAAGAAAAACCAATAATTCCGAGTGAATACTGTTTGGGATTGTACGATTTGGTAGAGGCCTGAATCTACCAGAGGAGGCAGCAATGGTTTCCCCTTCCAATGTGAAAAACTTAGTTAAAATCCTGATTGGAGCAGCCTGGATCGATGGCAAAATCCAGCCAGAAGAACGGCAATATCTCCGCGAAATAGCTCAAGCAAAAGGTTTGGCTAACGGATCCAGAAATTAAGCCTTGGCTATACGAATTAGTTCCTGTAGAGCCAAAAGCATGTTATGACTGGGTGCGGGAGTATTTAGGCGATCGCCCAGCCTTGAAGATTGTGAAAATTTGATTGAAGCTATCAGTGGGTTAATTTATAGCGATGGCGAAGTTGCCGTCGAAGAAGCTAGACTCCTGACGGAATTACAAGATATAACTAAGCAGAATGAGTCAACTCAACCAGCTCACACTCTGCTTCTCAAACAAATTCAAAAGCTTTATCGCCGTTGGGTTGAAGTGCAAAATTAACAAAGAGTTATGAGTTATGAGTTATGAGTTGCCAAGACGCGAAAAATTATGTCTTTAGATAGATGATTTTTAAGTTTGGCAATTAAACTCAGCACTCATGACTCTTACTGCTTATGACTTCGGTTCACCCAGACCCGGAGTTTCTTCTTTATCAACCTTAGGCACGAAATCAGGACGCTCTTTGCTTTCCCAACCTGCGGGGCGTTTCGAGTTGTACCAAGCTATTGACCCAATGGTGACAGCAGCAATAAAACCAACGACATACACCAAGGTGAAAGCCAAAGGAAAATGAGTACCATTTGTTGCGATTGAATCCGCTGCCTGCATCAATATATGCATGAGTATATTCTCCAATGTTAAATAAGACTACTTTACACACTATAGAATGAGCGTATCATTTAACATCCCCCCGGAGTTTAGTTTGAGCAATATCATATTACAGAGAAAAGGGCAGGAGGTATGAGGAGATGAGGGGGACAAGGAGAATAATAACCAATCCCCCATGCCCCATGCCCACTTCCTCATTCTTGAGGAGGTCTAAGTCTATCTCGCCAGCTAGGCTGTGACGATGAAGAACCGGAACTATTTCCGGGAGAGGAAGATCGCCGACTTCTTCGAGGTGCGGGAGAATCTGATTCTACTCTTCTAGAGCGCCGCCGGGAACGAGATGATTCTGAAGAAGAGCTACTGGAACTTGATGCTTCGCTGCGAGCGCGCCTTCTCCGTCTTGGGGTAGAATCGGCCGATTGCTGTTCTTCTTGAGAATATCTCCTCCTCCTACGTCTCCGAGATGAACCACTTTCCTCAGAATTTCTCGCACTTTCCCCTTCTGAGTCATCATTAGAGGAAATCGAACGATTTAGAACTTGTTTGGGTTTGATGGACTGGGCTTTGATAGTACCTTTACGACCTTCTAACTTGGGTCGTTTGGGAAATTTTTCTACAGGCATCCCCTTCTACTGCTTTTTCCATAAACTCGTGCCAAGTGTAAGCCGCACTACCACTGCTGCCGTATGTTGGGCGGTTGTCATCATTACCTAGCCAGACCCCTGTCACCATCTGGGGAATGTAACCAATAAACCATAAGTCACGCGCTTCGTCGGAAGTACCAGTTTTGCCGGCAACTGGTCTATTACCTAATTGAGCAGCAGCACCAGTTCCCGCTTCGACGACGTTGCGTAACATCCAAGTCATGATGGCGGCACTGTCAGCATCAAGGGCACGTTTAGACTTGAAATTAGCTGACCAGATCACCTTACCTTGGCGGTTGAGGATGCGGGTAATACCATGAGGTTCTATGTGTAATCCCTGAGTTGCAAAACTGCCATAGGCACTGGTCAATTCCAGCAGATTGACTTCATTCGAGCCGAGAGCTAAGGAGTAGGTGGGCTTGAGTTCAGATTTTATCCCCATATCATGGGCAAGTTTAATCGTTGGCGTAAATCCGACATCAATCAGCAGCTTCACCGCAATAATATTAATAGAGCGGGTGAGGGCATCTCGGATGTTCATTGCACCCCGAAACCTTTCACTATAGTTTTTCGGTTCATAGCCATCTACAACAAAGGGCGCATCCTGGTAGCTATCGTAAGGGCTTTTGCCGCTAGCGATCGCAGTGGCATATACAAACCCTTTAAATGTCGATCCTGGCTGCCGTTGTGCCTGGGTAGCTCGATTAAACTGGTTTTTACTAAAGTCTTTTCCCCCAACCATTGCCTTAATTTCGCCGTTACGGGGTCAATGGCTACCATTGATCCTTGCTTAAAGTTCTCCCACCTTCCTTGATTTCGCAGCGTTTTGGCAACCGCCTCTTCTGCGACTTTCTGCCAAGTTGGGTTCAGCGTAGTTTCTACTACTAATCCCTCACTTTTTAGCACGTCAGGAGAAACGTACTTCGGCAATTCTTTTTGATGTAGCTGGTAAAGTAGGGTGATTCTACCTCCATTCGCTTGGGTAAGGTGCTTTTGAGCGTTAATGGCTCCTGAACGGCTGCCTGCCTTTGCTCTGGCGTAATTATTTTATCTTCTTGCATCCGGATCAATACTAAGTTACGCCGCCGGATTGCCGCTTCGGGATTTTTGTCTGGGGCATATAAGCTAGGCGCAGGGGCTAATCCGAGCAATCGTTGCCATTTCCGCGAGAGAAAGCTGGTCTGGCAATTTACTAAAGTATACCCAGGCTGCATCTGCGACACCGTAGGCTCCACCTCCCAAATAAACCAGATTTAGGTAACGCTCTAGAATCTGATCTTTGGTTAATTCTTGCTCCATTTTTTGTGCAAGGCGGACTTCTTTGAGTTTGCGCCAGATTGTCTGTTCTTGTTTCAAAAATAGAATCCGCGCAAGCTGTTGGGTGATAGTGCTAGCACCTTCTACTACACCTTGCGATCGCAAATTATTCAAACTTGCTCTGACAATCCCTTGCGGATCAACTCCATTGTGTTGCTTAAATCTTCTATCTTCTGAGGCAATAAAAGCTTTTTTTAAATTATCTGGTATTTGTTCCAGCTTTAGCTGTTCTCTGGCCGCTTCACCTTGTTGTTGTAATATCGTGCCATCAGCAGCTTTGATGGTCAGTGTTTGTTCTCTAACCACGGCATTCAACTGAGCCTGATCTGGCAAAGTCCGATCTACTAAACCAATGCCGTAGATGAAGGCAACTATCCCACCACCCACACCCAAGCCTGCCCAAAACCATAAGCGACGATAGAGTGGTTTACCGCCAGTTGTCTGATTGGCTTTAATCCTCGATGGTAAAATTTTCATTTGCTCAGTAACTGCCTCGCCTGCGCCAGATGTGCTGGTGGTAAGCTTCTCATTTGTTCCTCCTTGTCCAGAGTCACTCAAGTTGGTTGATCTTTGCTTGAACCAGGAGGTAAGCTTCCCCACGTCAGTTCCTCGCTAAAATTTAGTAACTATAACTACCATCAATCAACTTTGGGGTTATAGCACTACCTTCGTGTTAGTATAATATCCTATAAATAATTAACTAAATTCATCATAAAATAATGTTTTTTAGATTTATTGAATTTAGTTTTGTAAAACCACTGCAATAATAACTGTTGGGAATATAAAAAACTATTGACATTTTCTGGGACAGGTACAGGGAAGTATCCGCAAAGACAGCCCGAAAAAGGCTTACTTAATAAGAGTGCGATGCCTGTTGCTGGCTACGCCGAAGCAGAGCTAAGACGAAGTGCCCTTGCTCTTGGTAGTAATATGGGAGATTCGCAGAAAACTTTAGAAGCAGCTATACAGATTTTAGCCCAAACCCCAGGTATTTCCTTAGAAGCCAGATCCAATTGGTACAAAACCAAAGCCGTCGGGCCACCACAACCAGATTATCTCAATGGCTGCGTCACGTTGCAGGTAGAAATACTACCTCACCAGTTATTAGATATTTTGTTAGGAATTGAACAACAATTTGGGCGTGTGCGTCAGGAACGCTGGGGGCCACGAATTCTGGATTTGGATTTGTTATTATTTGATGACATTATTTTGGATACACCAAATCTCCAGATTCCTCACCCACGAATGCGGGATCGCGCCTTTGTGTTAGTACCACTGGCAGAAATTGCCCCAGATTGGGTAGAACCAGTTTCCGGGTATGTTATTAAAGAACTGCTGAAAGAGGTAGACTGTTCAGATGTACATTTATGGATAGGCAATTAAAATTACCATCCTTAAACGCAGAAGAACGCTGATTTGGCCTCTGTATTCACAGATAATCAGAATTATACTATGCCACTAGGTAGAGAATTACCACAACTACTAAAACAACGCTTGTTTTATAAAGGACGCAAGTTTGATTTTGAAGTGAATCGCTTGCGTTTGCCGAATAAATCCGAAGGAGAATGGGAATGTGTTCGTCACCCTGGTGGTGCCCTAGCTGTGCCAGTAACGCCAGAGGGTAAACTTATACTAGTGCGCCAATATCGTTTTGCAATTCAGGGACGGATATTAGAATTTCCGGCGGGAACTTTGGAAGGAAAGGAAGAACCTTTAGAGACAATACAGCGTGAAATAGCCGAAGAAACTGGCTATAGTGCCCATAAATGGGACAAATTAGGGGAATTTTTCTTAGCTCCTGGCTATTCTGATGAAATTATCTATGCTTTTCTGGCGCGAGATTTAGAAAAGCTGGAGACACCACCACCACAAGATGGAGACGAGGATATCGAAACTGTGTTTTTGACTCCCGAAGAATTAGAGAAAGCGATTCTGGGGGGAGAGATGGTAGATGCTAAATCAGTTTCTAGCTTTTTTCTGGCGCGTCCGTTTTTAATTTAATGACCAATATGCTAGGCTGTTGACTTTGATGAAATTTGGGCGTTTTTGGCTCATTAATTATATCTAAGTACTTAGCGCTTCTCATTCAAACGGGAGGCGCTATTTGTTACTTTATCTTACAGATGTATTGCGATCGCTAGAAATAGAGGGATTAATGTGGGTGAAAGCAACAAAAGTGAGTAAGCAAGCGTTGTCACAAAGGCTCAATAGCTTGCCTGCTCATCTATTTGCGAAGTTATTCGAGCAAGTGATAGAGCGTCTGGCAGTGAAAAGGAGTGCAAGAGAATTAGCCCCAGCTTGGTCATCAGTAGCACATGAGCTTGTTTGATTCTCTCACCGCAGCTGGCAAGTACGTACTCACACGCCAAAAGAATTTGGTGAGATATCGGGTAACACGTGCCTGACACAAAAATAGTATGAGTCAAAAACGCCCAAATTTTATCAAAGTCAACAGCCTAGGTTGAATGTGTGCGATCACAGTGGAAGTTGGGTAATTTGCGTATAAGTCAATACATCCAAAGTTTTAACATCTAGATTAGTGCGATCGCAATGGACTACTAGTCAGTTCGCATCTAAAAATTAGAATATGAGAACAAAAATATGGCCGAAGTTTGCGGAGTGCAGTAGGTTGGCAGAGATATTGGGAGATGTTTTACAAGAAGCGCGTAAATCGCTTTTTATTAAGAGAGAGATATGAACCGAAAGATTTATTCAAAATAATAGAGAAAATCATCAATTTGGTAGGAGGGATACTAATTAGTAACATTTGCTTACCCGATGAAGATGGCTACTCACTACTGTTGAAGGCCAGAAATCTGGAAGCAAAGCGAGGGAGAAAGATTCCAGCTATTGCTCTGACAGCATCTACTTTTGAGGAACACTGGAAACGTGCCCTATTAGCAGGTTATGACATATACCGATGCAAGCCGATAGACATAGATGAGTTCTCTGCTACGGTTGCTAGTTTAACTGAACTCGAACAATACGGTTGACATATTTGAATAAGAGAAGAGAGAAACCAGTAAGGAAGAAAGCTATAAGCTAAATTTTATTTATTTTGAAAATGGGATATCTACGACGGGCTAGTTTGTCGTAGATATCCCATTTTTTCGGGAATCTTTTGATTAATTTTATTTTTTTTTAATTTCGCTACCAATAAAAACCTTTTAAAAACACAGTGATATAAAATATACTAAGAATAAACACAGAGGATTATTTGGTTATTCTCTGTGATTACTCATTTTTTCATATATTAAGGAGTGCATTATGGAATATCTTGCTTATTCTCACATGTTTATTGCTCAAGAAGAAGCATCTGGAAATACTAAATATAATCTCCCTAAACCTCAATTCAATTGGAAAAAGCTGCTTAAATCTTCGGCTTGGTTAGCCTTAGCTGGGGTTGGTGTATTACTTACTGCTCTCACCCAAATTCAAATGAGTTCGGCTGCTTATGTAAAAACTAACGGCAGTTGTCTACGTATCCGTACAGGGCCAAGCACCAACTACTCTTATGTTGACTGTATATCAAATGGCACAACACTTCCAGCGATTGAAAGGTATGAAAATGGTTTTGCTAGGCTTTCTACTGGTAGATATGTTTATGCCCGATGGATTGGTGATAGACCTAACTATGCTCCTGTAACTAGACCTGGTGGTGTTGGTGGTTCGGTAATTCTTACTCCTGGTTCTAGAGGTCAGCTTGTCAGAGATGTTCAAACAGCTTTAGGTAATCTCAGAATTGATGGAGTTTACGGTCAACAAACTGTTAGCCGAGTCCGAAGCTTTCAACAAAGTAGAGGTCTACTTGTAGATGGTGTTGTCGGCCCCCAAACTCGAGCAGCTTTGGGGATTTAGCCAGAAGCCACTCTTTGAAAATTTTGTGGTTCAGTAAAGCTAGCACAATGTCTAAGCTAGTTTTGAAGGTTTGTAGTAAAGACTTTAGTGCTTAGAAAATAAGGGCTAAAGTCTTTACTACAAACTTGCTTAACCATCCATATAATTTTTTACAATCTCTAAAATGCGCTCTGATGCATGACCATCCCCAAAAGGATTAATTGCATTTGCCATTACTTCATAAGCACTTTGGTCACTGAGTAATTCAGCAGCAGCTGTAAAAATGTTCTCGCTCGTAGTACCGACAAGTTTGGCTGTACCAGCTGCAACAGCTTCTGGTCTTTCGGTGGTGTCTCTCAAAACTAGTACTGGTTTTCCCAAGCTAGGGGCTTCTTCTTGCAAACCACCAGAGTCAGTGAGCAAAAGATGCGATCGCCCAATTGCTCCCACCAATTCGCCATAGTCTAGAGGATCTGTCAAGAAAATTCGGGGATGATTCCCCAAAAGTTCCTGCAACGGGACTCGCACTGTCGGATTGCGGTGCAATGGTAAGAGCATTGCTGTATCAGGAAACTTATCTAAAATTTGTAAAAAGCCTTGAGCGATCGCTAACAGGGGTTCTCCCCAATTCTCCCGGCGATGAACTGTTGCTAGCAAAACCCGATATGAATCCCAGTCTAGTCCTGGTACATTGCAAACTGCTTGGGTTGCAGCTACATTTAACAATGCATCAATTACCGTGTTACCCGTCATGTGAATTTCACCCAAAACACCAGAACGATGCAAATTTTCCACAGCCCAAGGAGTCGGCGCAAAGTGCAACTGCGTAATTTGAGAAATCAACCGCCGATTAGCTTCTTCTGGATAAGGATTGAATATATCATCAGTTCTTAACCCTGCTTCTACATGACCAACAGGGATTTTTTGATAAAAAGCTGCCAAAGCTGCGGCAAAAGCTGTGGTAGTGTCTCCCTGCACGATTACTAAATCTGGCTTTTCCACCTTAAATAAAGCTTCTAAACCTTGTAAACTACGGCAGGTAATATCATTTAAAGATTGCTGAACCTGCATAATTTCCAAGTTATAATCTGACTTGATATTAAACAGTTGCATAACCTGCTCAACCATTTCTCGATGCTGTCCGGTTAAAATTACTTGCAATTTAAAAGCTGAAGACTTCTGAAAAACCTGAATTACTGGAGCTAGTTTAATCGCTTCCGGGCGAGTACCTAAAATAATGCAAACGCGTTTTTGATTGATCATTCGTCATTAGCCATTCATCATTTATCAATGGTTATAGTCAATGGTCTAAGGTCAATAGTCAATAGTTGG
Source organism: Nostoc cf. commune SO-36 (assembly GCF_023734775.1). Lineage (NCBI taxonomy): Bacteria > Bacillati > Cyanobacteriota > Cyanophyceae > Nostocales > Nostocaceae > Nostoc > Nostoc commune. The sequence continues at coordinate 6,018,377 of NZ_AP025732.1, forward strand.
CAGTCAATCATCACATAAACCATAAATATAAATCGATAAATCATAGAAAATATAAAAAAACCCGGCTTAACCGGGTAAATGTAATGTTTATCGAATTTAACTGTAATAACTACATCTTGATCTCACAAATTTAAATTATAAAAGCATGAAAAAACCCGGCTTAACCGGGCAGACGCACTGTTTGTCAAATTCACTTGTAACGATTACTTAATCTCACAAGTTAAAGGGCAAGCAGCGTAAACAGTAGCCTGCATTTTGTCTGCCTCTCCATGCAGCCAGCTTAACCATTTAACTTCACTAGGATGAACTCCTTTGAGAGTTAGCACACCAGCAGCCAATACAACTGCCATGACATTAAACATTATTAAGCCGCCTGCTACAAGCAAAACTGCACTAACAGGCATCACAGATTGCAAGATAATCGACAACAAACATCCGACCGTAGCCATCAAGACAACTAGTGGAAAACCTACAACTAACAAACATACTGCTAATGTAAAAGTCCATATTAAAAAGCTTTTAATCATCAACAAGGAGTAGGTCTTTCCTAGATTAGAGCTTTCAGCATAAACCATGACTTTTCCTCCCAAAAATACACAACAAATTTTAATTTCAGACTAATCTCGCTTTTCACGAGTTAACTGATTTCGTTTCTCAGTGAAATTCAGTATATAAAAACTAATTGGGAAAATGAGCATTTGTTTACTAAAGTTTACAGTTAATCTTTTGTAATTATGGATATAAAGTCAAGTTTACATCTATTAAAAAAGCTTGGTTACTACATCTACCTTCAGGCATATAACCTAAAATTCATAACCCTTTAACCTTGATCCCCAGGACATTGCTCCTACTCAACTTAACATTTCTTATAAAAAAGAGTAGTGGCTCTCATAATTTATCGATGGTCTGAATAAATGAACTGCTAGTATTTGTACTGTTAATTGCTGGCAATTCGTCTGTATGTCTGAGATAAATTTCTCATTTAAGCCCTGAGAATATTCATGCTCATACTTAAAGCAATAATAATCACTTAAAAACCATTGTATATTTACTGAGGCACCCTGAGCTATTGAGTGTGTTAAACCAGTCTAGATAAGTTAAATAATTTCTCTAAATATTCTGAGTTATGGAATCTTAGAAAAAAAGATACCAACTAAGGTGCATAAAATGAATTGACCCTGGTTATAGAGTTTTAATCGCCTCCCATCACCGCTACGGCTTGCAGGTAAGCATTCTCCAAAAATCATCGAAGCAAGTAACCTGACTTCTCGTTAATTCAACTTTTTAACTGCCAAATGTGAAGATATATGACAGAATCACAGTCTCCATTAAATTCTAACTCTGCTGCTGGACGTAACCTGCCACCAATGCCGCCGCCACCGCCAACCTTTAGTACACAACGGCAGATGACGCAAACATTGGATATGTCAATGGATAGAAGCAGTAACCCGCCTGTTGCAGGTCATCGTCCTGTTAGTCCACCGCCAATACCTAGTTCAGCTCTCCCTAAAAACAGTAGTGCAGGGCCCACGTTAGAGAAGTTAATCAGGCAAGCTTACGATGAGGGATATTCTGACTTGCACTTGGGTGTAGGTGAAGTACCACGCTTCCGCACCCGAGGAGAAATTCAATCATGGGATTATCCACAAACAGATAAAGAAGCTTTTATGGGTTGGTTGCGGGAGGTAATGAATGAGGGAGAAATTCAGCGCTTTGAAGAACATTTAGAATTTGACGGAGCAACTCAATATGACTTTGCTCGCGTGCGGATTAATGTTTTTGGCACTCTTAAAGGGCCTGCAATGGTGTTGCGGTTAATTCCTCTGAAAATCTTAACTATGGAACAGTTAAGATTACCCCCAGTTTTTCGGGATATTTGCCATCATCACAAAGGCTTAATTTTGGTGACAGGGCCGACTGGTTCTGGTAAGTCCACTACAATGGCGGCGATGGTTGACTACATCAATAAGGAGATGGCCAAGCATATCATCACCATTGAAGACCCGATAGAATTTATCCATCAAAGCCGCAAGTCTTTAGTCAAACAACGGGAAGTGGGAATGCATACCCGGAAATTTGACAACGCTTTGAAAGCAGCTTTGCGGGAAGATCCAGATTTGATTCTGGTGGGAGAAATGCGGGATAAAGAAACAGTTAACACTGCTCTAAAAGCCGCTCAGACTGGTCACTTAGTTATGGGAACCCTGCACACCAATAGTGCTGTTAAAACTATTGAGCGGATTCTCAATCTCTACTCTGGTGATGAACAGGATGCAATGCGGGTGGCAATTTCTGAGTCTTTGGTGGCAGTAATTGCCCAAGGTTTGTGCCGCACAACTGACGGGAAACGGGCTGCTTTCCACGATGTGCTGATCAATACTGAGGCGATTAAAGAATGGATCAAAGACGGTAAGTATGATGAAATTGGCGAGTTGATGAAACAAGCTGGCTTTGACGGCATGGTTACGATGAATCAGTCGTTGCTCAATCTCTATCAAGACGGTCGTATTACTGAAGAAACTGCTTTAGAAATGTCGCCAACTCCTAACGAAATGGCACAGTTTCTCCGAGGTCGAGTTTAAGATTGGGCATGGGGCATGGGGCATTGGTTATTAATTATTCTCCTCTGCTCCCCCTGCTCCCCCTGCCCTCTCATCTCCCCAATCCCAAATATCTTTGTCATCCTGGTTGCGGTTATAGCTAAGGTAAAAGGTAAAAGAGAGAATGTTTTACTTTTAGCTTCCTAGCCTCTGTGAATAACTTGACGACAAATAAACTATCTACACCCCAGTTGTTTAAAGGCATTGCCCTATTTACACCTGGAGGAGATTTAATTTACTGCATCGACCCTAGCAAGCAAGGTCGATGGCATTTGCATTTATGCTCGGCTTTGCAAGAAATATTAGATTTACCAGATCCACCGCACTTTTTAGTGCCTTGTTATACTGCAACTATTGACAACTGGTTAGATCCGCGTACTCAACAAGTGAGAACTTTTGCTGAAGCTTATCCGGCTGTAATTAGACATCAAGCTTTGCTCAATACCATTTTTGGCACAGGGGAGTTAGTATGGCAAGCAGCTCCTTGGCAGGAGGGGTTGTGCGATCGCATGGTGTTAACAACTTATCGTTCGTCATTTGGGCAGCTTTGGGAAGATCACGATTTAATCGTCCGTCTAGACCTTTCTGAACCTGTGCCAAAATACCACCAACCAGTAATAGTACAAAAAAAGAAGCGATCACCCAAGGCTATGTTCTGCGATTGTTTGTTGCTGGACATAGCAGTACTACTGAACGCATCCTTAAGAATTTACACGAATTGTTAGAGCGATCGCTCGGACATCCTTATACTCTGAAAGTAATTGATGTTTTAAGTCATCCAGAACAAGCAGAACTCAATCAGGTTTCTGCAACTCCTACCCTTGTGAAGGTTTGGCCTCACCCAATTCGGCGAATCGTTGGAGAGTTAGATCATGTAGAAAAGATTTTACAAATGTTAGCTGCTAAGGAAAATTTTAAGTAATCAGACTAGTTTTTTGCCAAGTGCGCGAATGGGTAGGTGTTGGTGAAGGGGTAACCACACAAATGGCTAGATTGCCCTATATTCAAGGATTTCATGGCTGCATCATCTTTAAACTATCCGCGCACCTTATCTAGACTGACTTTCAGCTATTTACATCTACCAAATTGCCACTCCTTATGTTATGATTTCTCCATTCCCGCTATTAAACCTTGAAAACCAAATAACACAAGACTTTGAGACATCGGCAAATTGCAATTAACTAAAATCCCTATTAGGGATTGAAATGGAAATAAGTATATCTGCAATCCCCGATATTTAGCATTGCAATTAACTAAAATCCCTATTAGGGATTGAAACTGGCATACACGTATATTTGGTGTATTAATTTAACATGATAGCGCGTGTACATACTATAATATTCCACATCCAGCTTGAGGGCTGTGATATTATAGGAGACTGCTGCATACAATTAGAAAAACTAGAAACTGAATCGATCATGGCCCTGACGCAACTGCGGAAACAAGAAATAATTTCCAACTACCAAGTTCATGAAACCGACACTGGCTCGGCCGATGTCCAAGTTGCCATGCTAACTGAGCGCATTAACCGCCTCAGCGAACATCTCCAGGCAAATAAAAAAGACCATTCTTCCCGCCGGGGACTGTTGAAGCTAATTGGTCAGCGCAAGCGTCTTCTAGCTTATATATCGCAGGAAAGCCGGGAAAAATATCAAGCATTGATTGCTCGCCTCGGTATTCGTGGATAGGATTACCGCTTATGTCTGCTGAAGAATCTGAACGCAGTCGCTTGCCCTTTGAACCAAACAAAAAGCGCCAAAAACCCGCAAAAGCTCAAAGTAAACCCGCAGCAAAGCCACAAGAATCTACCAAACAGGCTGAGAAAAAAGCGCGTTATACCAAACAAGAGATGGCAATTCCCCAAGTAGTCAGCCAGAGGATGATTCGACGGGTAGCTGGGTTCTGTGGTGTACCAACGGCTTTGGGTATTAGCGCTCTGGTAGTTAGCTATTTGCTTGCTACTTACTCGGACATCCAACTACCTCCCATCGCCGTGTTATTGGTGAACATGGGACTATTTGGTTTAGGGGTCTTAGGGATAACTTATGGCGTTCTCTCTGCCTCTTGGGATGAAGAAAAAGTCGGAAGTTTGCTGGGTTTGGGTGAATTCAACACCAATTGGGGACGAATGGTGGAAGTTTGGCGCGAAACTCGGCAAAAAAACTCATAATGAACGGCGCTCAGAGATTAAGTAACTGCGGTATTGGGTAAATTGAGAAGTGAATGTTGAAGTTGAAATTTTATAACTTCAACATTGCTAATTAAAGTTATATATTCCTTATATCCAGTTATTTAGTAGTAAAACTACAGACTGAGCGCTACATTTTATCTATGTTTTTGTAAACAAATTTTATTTTTAACTACTCGTAATTAGACCAATAGGCAAGAATAAAGTTAGCTCATTTACAGAAAACTTTACTCAATTATCAGGAACTTTTAAGATGATTATAGTAATGAAAAGTGGTTCCCCAGAGGCGGAGATAAAGCGCATTGATGAGGAACTAACTAGCTGGGGGCTAACTCCAGAAAAAATTGTTGGTCAACACAAAGTAGTTATTGGTCTAGTAGGTGAAACTGCCAGTTTAGATCCACTACAAATTCAAGAACTTAGCCCTTGGATTGAACAGGTATTGCGCGTAGAACAGCCTTACAAACGAGCCAGTCGCCAGTACCGTCACGGCGAAGCTTCGGAAGTGGTGGTTAATACTCCCAATGGAGCGGTGGTATTTGGTGAACACCACCCTTTGGTGGTCGTTGCCGGCCCCTGCTCGGTAGAAAATGAAGAAATGATTGTGGAAACGGCGCGGCGCGTCAAGACTGCTGGAGCCTCATTTCTGCGCGGAGGGGCATACAAACCTCGGACTTCACCTTACGCTTTCCAAGGACACGGCGAGAGTGCTTTGGATTTGTTAGCGAAGGCGCGGGAAGTCAGTGGGCTAGGTATTATTACAGAAGTGATGGATGCCGCTGACCTGGATAAAATAGCAGAAGTTGCTGATGTGATCCAGGTGGGGGCAAGGAATATGCAGAATTTCTCCTTGCTCAAAAAAGTGGGAGCGCAGCCGAAACCAGTTCTCTTGAAGCGGGGAATGGCGGCTACTATTGAGGATTGGTTGATGGCAGCCGAGTATGTTTTGGCATCTGGCAATCCCAATGTGATTTTATGTGAAAGGGGAATACGCACCTTTGACCGCCAGTATACGCGAAATACACTGGATTTATCGGTGGTGCCAGTTTTGCGAAAGCTGACTCATCTGCCAATTATGATTGACCCTAGCCACGGCGTAGGTTGGTCTGAATTTGTGCCATCAATGGCGATGGCTGCGATCGCAGCTGGCACAGATTCCCTGATGATAGAGGTTCACCCCAATCCTGCCAAAGCTTTATCCGACGGCCCCCAATCTCTCACACCAGACCGTTTCGATAACTTAATGCAAGAATTAGCAGTAATTGGTAAGGCAGTGGGACGCTGGCAGCAACCAGCCGTGGCTTTAGCTTAAAATTCTGTTGCAACTTGTTGCTAGGCATAAAATAAATTAAAGTTTGTAGTAACCGAAGAACCCAAACTTTAATCTTTTTGTATGTTTAATTATGCCTAACTATTTATTATAAATGTGAAATAATGCCCCTTTAGAAATCTTCTAAAGGGGATTTTTAAACACTAACTAAAGCTATGAAAAAAGAACTCTGCAATCACTATTGATGGACAATATTTTGCAGTTGCAAGTATTCTTATCTATATACATAGCGAGCAGGTATCCACTGGCGGCCACGATTTGTTTGCACCCAACGTCCAGGAACCAATATCCTCCTTCTCGCTTGAACAGGAGTACGAACCCTAACTGGCGATGGTCTTCTGATTATTCTAACTGGAACCGGTCGCCTAACTGACCGTCTGATTTGAGCATCGGCTTGGGAAGGAATAAAGGTAACAGCAATTGGTAAAATCAGCGCTGCACTAGCAAGCATCATTTTAATATTCATTCGCAAACTTTCCTTTTCTTATGTAGACATCGCAGGGATTAATATTTTGCAAACTATTAATCCCTTTGACAACTAAATAGTAGGATTGAAAAGAGCTATACACTAGTGAAAAAGGTAATTAGTTAAAGCGTGACTAATGTCATAAACCTCATCCATCTTGAAAACTGGAGTTTTTCTAGAAAACGTATTGCTGTGAATAAGTGGGTGTAAAGAATGATACAGGGATGCTTAAAGTAGAATGCGATCGCCTGGAGACGAGAACGCATTACCTACGACGAAGAAGAACGCCTTAATATACGGTTACAACATCACCACCCACTTCCGTTACGACCAGCAAAAACGCCAATCAGCAACGCTAGGCGTAGGTCACTAGAGGTTAGTCTAAACTCCAGACAAAATGATATTGTCATAAATTGTGGGTTGACCTGGGGACTGAGACAATTTTGATAGGCATTCAAACCGCAAGCAAATTGGAAAAAAGACTATTTCCCAGTCCCCAGTAACTAGTACCCAGTCCCGGAAACCCCTTGGAATTTGCTTAAGATACGGTAGCCCCTCTTAGACATCCCACGCAATGCCCTATGACCAAATACTTTCGCTCCAATGTTGATGCAATGGCTAGCTATGTTCCCGGTGAACAGCCCCAACGCGGTACACAGATAATTAAACTTAACAGCAATGAAAACCCTTATCCTCCTTCCCCTAAGGCATTAGCTGTGCTGCGAAATATTGATGGTGAATGGTTGCGGCGGTATCCAGAACCTTTCGGTGGGGAGTTCCGGCAAGCTGCAAGTAAAGTTTTAGGAGTTCCAAGTGATTGGATAATTGTGGGAAATGGTAGTGACGAATTGTTGAGCGTGATCATTCGAGCCTGTGTAGAACCTGGGAAAAAAGTAGTTTACCCGATTCCAACTTACGTGCTGTATCGCACGTTAACAGAAATGCAAGCTGCGGAAATTACTGAGATAGCCTACAATGAGGACTACAGCTTACCCTTGGAAGAACTAGTTGTTGCTAATGGAGCGGTGACATTCATGGCATCGCCCAATAGTCCATCAGGGCACGTAGTGGCAACAGATGACTTGCGAAAATTAGCCAGCCAGTTATCTGGAGTATTGGTGATTGATGAAGCATATATAGATTTTACCGAAGAGAATGCATTGGCTTTGGTAAAAGAATACGAAAATGTGATCGTCATTCGGACACTTTCTAAGGGGTATTCGTTGGCAGGATTACGATTGGGCTTTGGTGTGGCGAATCCCAAACTTTTGCAGGGATTGTTTAAGGTTAAAGATAGCTATAACATTGATGCGATCGCTTGTGCAATTGGTACAGTTGCCATCACCGACCAAGCTTATAAAAATGCTTGTGTAGCAAAGATTAAGGCATCACGGGCTAAGTTAGCAACAGAATTAAAACAATTAGGTTTTCATGTTTGGGATTCTCAAACTAACTTTTTGCTGGCACGACCAAAAGAAGGAAATGCAGAATATCTCTATCAAAAACTGAAGGAACGGGGAATTTTAATCCGTTATTTTAAGCAGCCTGGACTAGATGACAAATTAAGAATTACCGTTGGTACTGATGAACAGAATCAGACTTTAATAGAGGCATTAATTTATTTGTTAGAGACTCAACAGTAGCGCATCGAGGTCAAAAAGCGTCATTTACCGCAGTGACTAATTAAATGGGCAAATGGTAAGGATAGTTCGTCTGTAACAACATCTTCCAAATCCACTAAAACAGCAAAAAATTGATGAAAGCTCACTAATGTAAAGAATAGTGACTGATAAGCTTACTATGCACTCGATAGTGATAAATTCCTGAGTTTGACAGATTTGATTTTTGAAAAAATGACCTACTCTTAAAGCTTATGTATAAAAAAATTGCTATTCCGATTTTAAGCCTCATGTTTGCAACGCTGATACCCAATGTGGTATCTGCTGAGACTGTGATGAAAAAAGTAGCCAGAACAGGGGTGTTAACAGCCGGGACTAGTAAAGATGCGCTACCTTTTGCCTATGTGAATAGTCAAGGAAAGTTAAATGGCTATTCTGTAGATATGCTGACTCTGATTAAAGAGCAGTTAGAAAAAGACCTAGGAAAAAAAATTAAACTACAATTAGTTGGTCTTAGCCCCTCTGAGCGGATTACCAAAATAGTTAATCAACAAGTTGATATTGTATGTGATGCTAGTAGTTTTACATGGAAGCGAGATAAAAAAGTAGACTTTTCTGTAAGTTATGGTTTGACTGGAACCCAATTATTAGTTAAGAAAGGAAGTAATCTAGGTTCCCCTGAATCCCTTATTGGTAAGGGAATTGGTGTGCTGGCGGGAACCACAAATGAGCAGGCGATCGCTCGTGTACAACCGCAAGCTAAACTGGTGTATTTTAAAACTAGGGCAGAGGGATACACAGCTTTGCAAGAAGGTAATATTGATGCTTTCTCATCCGATAGCGTTCTTTTAGAGGGATGGTTGCAACAGCAAAAAAATCCAGATGATTTTGCGATCGTACCCGATCGCCCCTATTCACGAGAAGGTATCGCTTGCATGGTGCCAGAAAATAACTCGAAATTCTTGGATACAGTCAACTATTCTCTGGTCAAGTTCATGCAAGGATTCGTCAATGGAAATCCGCGATATGTCGCTATTTTTGACCGTTGGTTTGGCCCTCAAAGCCCTGTAGTGCTCAATCGGGATTTACGTGATTTGGTAGTGGAAACTATGCAATTAATCATAGAATTTCGTGAGGAAGTTCCTAAAAATGACCTGTGAAATAATCAGTTTTCCCACAAAATCATTTAAGCCAATTTTCAAAAATACAGCATTGGCGATGCCTGCGGTAGGCATCGTCTACGCACCTCGGAATCTAGATTTAAAAAAATAATTTATCGAACAGAATTCAGGAGTCAGGAGTCAGAATTCAGAATGAATTTTGTGCGACTGGCGGATAGCGCAGCGTATACCCTTCGGGATGCTTCGCTTAGAGCGAGTACTCGAGCGTCTGAATAACCGGCGTTTTTGCACCCCCACTAAATTGAAAATTTAGTGGTCTTCAATTCCTGCGCGGTATGAATCCCCGACTGATAGCGTTCGCTTTTAGCGTCTCTAAGAGTTGCGTTAGCGAGTCCGCGAGCGTCTTGATTCTGACTCCTGTTAGCGGTAGCGGGGCGTTTAGCCCATTCTGACTTCTGAATTCTTCTTCAAAAGTCACCCCTTCAGGCGCTAATCTCAAGTAACTACGCCATTTGCCGAGCCATTAACTGGGCAAATAGCCCATCAACAACAGCTAATTCTTGAAAATTTCCTTGCTGTACAACCCGGCCTGCTTGCAGTACATAAATACGGTGAGCGTTGCGGATGGTGCTAAGTCGATGAGCGATCGCAATTCTGGTAACTTGTAACTTATCCAAGCTTTCACTGACAATCGCCTGGGTTCTGTTATCTAGCGCACTGGTAGCTTCATCGAATAGCAAAATACGAGGTTTTAATGCCAAAGCACGGGCAATTAATAACCGTTGTCGTTGTCCTCCAGAGAGATTGCCGCCTCCTTCACTAATCACGGTGTGCATAGACATGGGCATGGCTGCAACATCGTCAGCAAACCCAGACATCCGCGCAGCCTCCCAAGCTTCATCGAGTGTAATCTGAGCGCCGCTAGCAATATTGTCGAAAATAGAAGCTGACATAATCCGGCCATTTTGCAGGACGACACCTAACTGTCGGCGTACTGCCTCAACATCCAACCCAGATAAATCTTGACCATCATAATAGATAGTGCCATCTTCAGGAGTCTCAAAACCCAATAGCAATCTAAATATAGTAGATTTACCGCTCCCAGAAGCGCCTACAAGTGCAATAAACTCCCCAGGCTGGGCATACAAACTCACATCATCTAGGATCAGAGGGCCATCTTGTCGGTAGCGGAATGTGACATGATCTACAGCGATTTTGCCCATAAGCTTACCAGGATCGGCTTTGCACAGATCCACTTCTGGTATAGTTTCTAAAATTGGTTGCGCGCGTTTCCACTGAGGGACAACTTGCAAAGCGCCGGTAACTGTATTGCTTACGTCTGTAGCACCTTTAATAAAAGTACCAAACGCACTGTTAAAAGCTAGAAAAGTCCCAATTGTTAGTCCGATCGCACCTGTCGTCTGGGCCTCCTGAAGCTGTTGGATGGTAAACCAAAACAGGATGCCAGAAGTTACCGTGGGCATGACTGTATTGAAAAGGGCAACACCGTCTTCAACGTTCTGGGTGCTAAGTTCTAGTTTTATTTGCCGACTGTAGTTTTTACTCCAAGAAGCAAAACCGCGCTCCTCTGCTCCAGCCACACGCAGTTTAGAAATACCATTGATTAGTTGTACTGTCTGCCCAAAGATATTTCCCTTTATTTCCAGCAGTGGGCGAACTTTGCGGACGAGGAGCATACCAGAAAGTGTAGTCACAGCTACAATAACTACTGCTACAGCCACGGCAACTAAAGCTAATTTCCAGCTGTAGTAAAACAAGAGCAACAAGTTTAATAATGAGAAAAAACCAGTGATTAAAGTAATTAGGGTTGTGCCACTTAGTAGGCGACGGATTGTACTAATTGATGTCACACGGGACTGAAGATCGCCTGTGGTGTACTGCCGGAAAAAGGATACTGGCAAGTTTAGCAGCCGATCCCAGACAGCAGCTTGGGTGGAAGCATCGGAAATTGTTTCCACGCGCAAAAGTGCGAATCCTTGAGCCAGCCGAAATACTGCTGTCCCAAAAGCTGCAACCAGCAACCCCAAACCAACTTGTAGTAATAATCCGCGATCGCTATCTGGAATGGCGTTGTCAATTAAAATGGCTGTGGCGTGGGGTGTGAGCATACCCAGCAGTGTCGCGGCAATCCCAGTTAAAAAAACTATTAGTATATCTCTGCCATGATTCTTAAGCGCGAACCGAAATAAATCGCTAGCGTTAAGAACTTTATTGGGCAAAGACCGATAAAACATATAAGCAACGGGCGCTAGTGTAGAAGCAACAAGGGCATCTACAGGATGACGAGTGCCAACGCTTGGATCAAAGATTTCGTAGCGAGTGGCAGAAACGGGGAGGAGTGCCACTGGTCGGTTGTCCTCTTGGGTGTAGGCAACCAAAGGGCCACAGTCCTTTGACCACCAGTTGTCCCGCAATAAAATCTGTCGCATCCTTAACCGCGAAGCTCTAACAATTGCCTCCAATGGCTCCTTCACCCGCTTCAGGTTCTCTGACTTAGCTGGGGGGCGAATTTTCACACCTAAAGACCTGCCCACAGCACCAGTAACAACTAACAACGGCGCACCTTCTAGAAAAAAGGTTGCTTCTTGATTTCCTAAAGAAGATGCTAGTTCGCCCAGAGCTTCTGCTGTCACCTGACGATTGAGACGTTCCCGATCAGTCAGCCGTTGTAGCTCTTCTTGGGTTTCCTGCTGTTCTAGGAAGTTGATATATTGCAGCACTTGAGTATGAAACTGGGAAAGTCCCTCAAGTAGGATATCTGCGTTGCGGATGGTGCTTGTGGTTTGAGTGGCAAGTTGAACTTCCCCTACAGCTTGTAACCATATACCCTCGCTGAGGGGGAAAATTCCCGATGCCGGATCTAGAGTTAGTTCCTCAAGCCCCATCCATCGGACATTTCCTTGCTGAATTTGTACCCAAGCGATGTCTTGCGACAAGCCGCTTTGCGTCAACGCATTTGGTTCCGCCTGGAGAGTTTGACCATCAATTAGAGAAAATCGCGCTTCTCCTGCTGCCTGGACTTGAATTGCTGGGGTGGCGATATGGGAAAGTGTAGTGTTGATTTGCTCGACCCAACCCTCAACCAAAGCAACTATTTTAGTATCCCCATCAACAACTAACTCCTCAAAGTATTCTCGGTCTACTTTCAGCAATTCTGTTTCTCCCATCGGCACTGCTAAAAGTTGGCGGTGCTGATGAATACAGTCAGAAGCTGTTCCGAAAAGAGCCTCTTCAGGATTGCTAGTGAACAAATAACGGCGAGTTCCTTCCGTGATACCATTTTTAATGGTGACAGCAAACAACGCTATAGAGCCGGACTGCACCACCCAAATGGTCTGCGGGTCGTCTAGCAGTATTGGTTCATTTCCTTTAAGGCTGTATAGTTGCCCCTGCAAATCTTCAATCCTAACTTGGTTAATGACCATAATTAAGCTCCCTCTTCACTGCTAATTAACCGTGAATACACCCCCTCTACTTGCCACAATTCCTCGTGAGTACCTCGTTGCACTACCTTTCCACGTTCAAGGACAATGATTTCATCACAATCGCGGATCGTGCTTAATCGGTGTGCAACAATTAAGCAGGTACACCCACGTCGCCGCAAATTTTGGTCAATAATTTTTTCCGTCTCCGAATCTAGGGCGCTGGTAGCTTCATCCATAATCAGGATTGAAGGATTATTAACTAAGGCGCGGGCTATTTCTAATCGCTGTCGTTGACCTCCACTTAAATTAGCCGCTCCTTCAATTAGTTCTGCATCAAACCCGCCAGACATGGAGAAAATGACATCATCAATAGCAGCATCTTTACTAGCCCGCACTAGATTTTTATCTGGTACTGTGGTATCCCATAAAGTCAAGTTTTCTCTAACAGTTCCGCCAAACATCAAAATATCTTGCTCCACCAATGCGACGGAGTTAGTTAATATCGATTGCGGAATCTGCTTTCTAGGTTGACCATCAAAGCAAATTTCTCCCTCCCAAGGTTCGTAGAGTCCGCTTACCAGTTTGGCTATAGTAGACTTACCAGAGCCGCTCCCGCCTACTAAAGCTACTCGTTGTCCAGGCTTAACTGACAGGCTAAAATTTTCAATTAGAGGTGGATCTAAGCGGCTATAGCCAAATGTCACATTCTCTAATTCGATGTACCCCTGTAATCTAGGCAGAGGGGATGAGGGAAACAAAGAGATTTTTTCTTCCCCTGCTCCCCCTGCTTCATCAATCGGGTTATCCAACACATCATCTAGGCGAATCAAATTCCCTTCCATTTCTTGCAAGGTACTGCCGAAGCTAACAAGATTATTAACAGGTAGCAAAAAGCTCTGCATCAGTCCTTGAAAGGCTATAAGCATTCCGATGCTGAGGTGTCCATCCATCACTCTTAAACCACCTACAATTAATAAAGCCATTGATGAGAGTGAAGACAAAAGTGTAGGTAATATTGAGAAAGTCTGGTTTGTCACCCCTAGTTCTTGCTGAGAATTGATTGCTTTGGTGTAATACCCTGACCACCGCGAAAAGAAATCTGATTCTAACCCTGATGCTTTAAGAGTTTCTATACTTTGGAGAGCCGCTATGGATGCGCCAGCCGCTTTACCATACTCTTGAATTAATCGCTGATTAGCATCGACGCGCTGACGGGAGATCCACTGCAAGGTTAAGACATTCACAGTAGCAAAACTAGCTACAACTAAAGTCAGTACCCAGTCATATTGGAGCATGAGTAAAGCGTAAAAAATTACCATCACCGCATCAATGACTGTAGTTGCCAATCGCCCCGAAAGCACATCAGCAACTTGGTCGTTGAGACTGGTGCGGTTACTAATTTCACCTGCAAACCGTTGAGCGTAGAAGTTAACGGGTAAGTGCAGGATGTGCCACAGAAAACGACTGGACATTCCCACAGACAGCTTGACTTTTAAGCGACGCAGATATCGCAACCGCAGTAGTGTTAATACTCCTTGGAGGACTGCTGCGATCGCCATCGCCAATAACAACGGACGCAACCAGTGCTGCCGCCCTTGCACTAGGATTTCGTCTACAAACACTTGACTAAATACTGGTACTGCCAGCCCAACGAGTGTTAACAAAAATCCTGCCAGCAGACAGTAAATTAAGACACCAGTAGCACCCTTTAGCCGTGACCACAGCGATAAAATTAGGCTAGGTTTACGTCCCCCTTTTTCAAACTCCGCCCCTGGTTCTATAACCAGCACAACTCCGGTATACCCCTCGTCAAATTCCTGTCGGGACACCTTTCGCGGCCCAGTGGCTGGGTCATTAAGATAAACCCAACTAGAACTAAATCCCTCTACTACTAAGAAGTGGTTGAAGTTCCAAAACACAATATAGGGAGGGCTGAGGTCTGGAAGTTGATCCAGTTCCTTTTTAAAGCCTTTTGCAAGGAGTCCATAGCTTCTGGCAGCTTTGAGGACGTTAGAAGCTTTGCTGCCATCGCGGGAGACTCCACACTCTCCACGCAGTTCTGACAAAGGCACAATCCGACCATAGTAACCCAAAATAATTCCTAAAGCTGCGGCACCACATTCTACTGCCTCCATTTGCAAAAGCGTAGGTGTCTTTACCCGCTTACCTGGATTTTTTAGCAGGTTTTGCAGGTACTGCAAAGGATTAATCGGTGCCACTAATGATGGATTAGTAGATACCACTGACAGACCTCAGAATAGGTAAAACAAACGTAATTGGCGATCGTTCTTCCACCTTGACTCGCACAGATGTAGTCGTTCCAGAAGAGATTTTCAGCTGCGGCCCATCGGAAGAAGACCACTCGTAGCCGCTAAAGGTGGTAGAATCTGGCTTCAAGTCAGCAAATACTTGAATAAATGCCTCTTGCTTTTCCCCCACCAAACCTGCAACCACTTCAGGATTACCCACTACACTAGCGGCTGCTTCTCTGGTAATCGGAAATGCTGAGACAGTGGTAATTTTACCGACAATACCACCAAAGCGTTCCCGCTTCACGGTTTTGGGTGTAATTTGCAGCGTCATACCTGGTTGAATTTTCTTGCCTTCTCCAACAGGAAAATAGGTGATGCCAACCATTTTGATAGATGGATTTTCTGCATCTATACTCCCTAAACGGGTTCCAGCATCAACCACCTGCCCTGTTGTCACAGTGATTTCGAGAATACGTCCTGAGTGTTGAGAAATAATCTGGCTGTTATTGCCTAATTGCTGTTCTAGTTTGGCAATCTCTCGCCTGACTTCTTGAATCTCGTTTTTGCGGGTAGTTGTAGTTTGCAGGTCTTCTTGAGCGAGAGTAGCTACTTTACTATTCTGTTCTTGCAACTGAGCTTGGATGTTTTTGATCTCGTTCAGATTTGAAAGATATTGCTGTTGTGCATCTGCTTCCTTAAGGTCTAATTGCTTCAACTGAGATTCAGCTTCATCGATGCTTGCACGCGCATTGTCGTATTGTTGCCGCGCTTCCAAGACTACATCATCAGGAATTGCGCCTTCTTTCAAAAGCTTCTGGCGGTTTTCTAGTCTCTTTTTATGAGTAGGAAGCAGCCCTTGGAGTGTTTGCAAGCGTCGTTGTGAGTTGAGGCGATCGCGCCCAATAGACACTAGCCCTTTCTCCCTCAACACGGGTGTCAAATCCTGCACAATCTTGAGTCTTTGCTCAAGAGTTAAGCGTTGCTCTTGGATTGCTTTTGTGTCAAGCTGCTGACGCTGCCCTTGTAACAAACTAGCGTTGCGATCTTGATCCTCCAGTTGGACTAGTTTAGCTTGCGCTAGTTGTAATTGCTTACGCAAATCAACTTGGTCAACTGTTGCCAGTACATCTCCCTTCTTGACCACATCCCCAACATTGACATTTAGAGCCAGTAACTGCCCTGCGCCTTTGGATTGCAACGGCAAAACGTTGCGTGGATAAATTAGTACCCCTTGACCTTCTACAGTGATGGGAATCCGTCCATAAATACTCCAGACTACAGCGACGGCTACCAAGGAACCCAAAGCTGTTAAAGGCAGCCAACTTTTAGGGCTAACTACTTGCATTAATTGGTCTAATCTTTCAGGTGAAGATAAACGCTCTAATGACTCTTTTCGGAATAAATTTTGTTTTTGTTCGACCATTTAGGATTCCTCGACAATCACTTCTGCTTGAACTGGAGACTGAAAAATTTGGTGGAGGATTCAGACCTGTCACCAAATGCTATGGTTAGTGTTGAAGTGAAATGGCTTGCATTAAAAAACTGACGGCAACAAGAGGGTTGTTTATCAAGTGCCGCCAGTGCAAGTGAAGCCCAGGACTTTTGTCAGCAAAAGAGACATCACTTTCTAAGATGCGCTATTACTTGCCGCTTATTAAACCACCCACAGTGTCTACAGCTTTTCCGACAATGTTACCGCCAAGGTAGTTCAAGTTTGACTCCCCACTATTTTCACCACTAAGCCCGTCTGACAATCCTTGCGCTGCATCTCTAACGCCTTCTACAATAGGATTTCCTCCTCCGGCAACTGCTTCTAGTTCTTCAGTATTTAGCTCATCTGAAGCTTCAGATTGCTGTTCGGAAATTGGCAAGTTTTTTTCTTCAATATTTTCCATTTTTATTTCTCCTTGTATTCAATCAATTCCAGGTTTAATGAGTTTTTTAGAAGGGTTATTTTCTGTTTCTCATTAGTACCTGTTCTATTTAAAAGTGTAAGTATTAAAACCTCTGAAAACAATCTATTTTTTTTTGATAAGACTAGCATTTTTTTAGGTTTATTTTTTTAATAGCAATGGATAGATTGTTATATATTCTTGTAAAAAAATATGTTTAAAATAAAACCTATTTTCGGCTGACAGGCGTGGAGTTTAGCTTATTAGAGTTGTTAGTAAATCATTCGTAAAAGATTTTTTGCGATTATAAATGTTATAATTGCGGGGTTTTCTACCAGAGGTTCATACAGATACCCGTGTGGTAGATGTGCATATTTATAGAAAAGGGGACAAAGATAGAATCAGATCCCAATAACCCAGGATTTATTCTGACAGTAAGAGATAGTGGTTATTTTTCCAACAAATTATTTATTCAGCACAGTAATAGCAAAACAATATGACTAAACTCATCTTAATTACAGGCATAAGCAAAGGTCTAGGTTATGCGATGACCGAGGGTTTTATTCAACAGGGACATACTGTTATTGGTTGCGCCCGTTCATCAGATGCTATCGATAAAATACGCCAAAAGTTTAGTGCTACTAATGATTTCACATCTGTAGACGTGGCAAATGAACAGCTTGTAAAAAAATGGGCAGAACACATACTTGATAAATATGCACCGCCAGATATAGTGATTAATAATGCGGCAATTATTAATTACCCAGCACCTTTGTGGGAAATTCCATCGGAAGAATTTTCTGATTTAATAGATATCAATATCAAAGGAGTAGCGAATATAATTCGCCATTTCGTACCAGCAATGGTGAAAAACAAACGGGGTATTATTGTTAACTTTAGTTCTGGCTGGGGACGTTCTACTTCAGCCCAAGTTGCACCATACTGTGCTTCCAAGTGGGCAATAGAAGGATTAACTCGTTCTTTGGCACAAGAATTGCCGACTGGTATGGCAGCCATACCCCTCAATCCAGGGATTATTCATACAGATATGCTCTCTATTAGCTTTGGAGAAGAAGCTGCTAATTATACACCCGTATCCGATTGGGTATTGAAAGCTGTACCATTTATTCTCAAATTAAAACCTGAAGATAACGGGATTACTTTGACTATACATTAAAGAGTGAATCTCAATTGCGATTGTTGCGATTAGGTGTCGGCAGTTGCATTATCTCAGAAAAACGTGAATATTTAACTGCATCGGTAGGGGGATAATCCGCCGACACTGCAAGTAACCCAATTTTTATATCCTGGAAATAAATCACACCCCCAATACGCCCTTCAACTTGGAAAGCTCCATGAAATAAATGATACGGAGCTATATAAATCAGGAAAAAGTCAGTAATCTTGATTGCCCTGCCAAACATCTGCTGACAAGTTTTGTGGAGGACAGCATTTAGATATTCATTATAGGCAGGCTCACCCAGGTCAGTGAATTCTGGCTTATCCGCAAAATGATCCATATAAAATAACCAAATATCGGACAAGTCTGCAACGTCCGTCAGTTTTTGCTTCAGTTCCTGCAATCGGTCAATTTTCATAGTGTACATCTTCAGGAGATGGGACAAACAGACAGCACTGTTAAAACAGTTATCAATTATATAGGAATCGTATTTGATTTTTGAAATTATCTGTGTGCGCGGGGAGTAGGGAGTAGGGAATAAGGAATTAGGCTTTTCGATCTGTACCGAGCTTTTTCATAAATCAAATATTAGTCCTATATTAGTTATCAGTCTCAAAATAAATCTAATTTTTTCTTAAACGGCTTAACATCCAATCAAATCTTGTTCCAGCCAGTGCCATGTTATCTAATATATTAGAATCCAGTTCATCCTCATATTCAACATTTTCATCCAGTGATTGACCTTTGCTATAAATGCGTCTGCCATAACCAAGCCTACTGAACATTTCCTGTAATCGATTTGCAAGCAAGGTAGCAATCACCCGATAAAATCGAGAAGCAAAACCTATATCCTGTTGTAATTTTGCTGCTAATTGTTGTCGAGGAATTGACAATACAAGCGAGTCTCCAATAGCCCTGACAGTTGCAAAAGGCAAACGGGTATCAATGAAAGCTGTTTCTCCGACGATTTCGCCCTTAGATAATCTTGCTATCTCTCTACTTCTAGTTTCGTCACCCTCTAAAGCTGCAAAGGCGCGAGTTAAAGGATTACGTTCATCCTCAGAAACAGAAACTGTCATTGTTCCATCCAGGAGGATATACAGTGCATCCACAGGCCCTCCCTCACGGATGAGTACTGTGTTAGCGGCAATTTTTTGGCTAGTACCTGTAGCAATCAACCAATCGATGTCGCTATCATGCAATTGTTCTAAAACAAATAGCATATCTCTGAGCGTATTGCTCTTAACAAGTTTGCTATGACCAAGTTGAGTGATTCTGTTTGCAAGTAGAATAGCGATCGCTCGATAAAATCGAGATGCAAAACCAATATCCTGCTGCAATTTTGCGGTCAATTGGTGCCGAGAAATCGATATTACCACCGATTTTTCAATTGCTTCAACAGTGGTAGCAGCTGGACGGACATTAATAAACGGGATTTCTCCTACTATCTCACCACTTGAAATCCGCGCAATCTCTCGTCCTAATGTTTCGCTATCCTCCATCGCTGCAAAAGCTCGATCCAGAGGATTGTTTGTAGCCTGCGAAACAGTAATTGTGAATGTTCCATCCAGTATGATGTGTAGGATATCCAGGGCTTTTCCTTGCTGCACAAGGATAGTGCCAGCAGGTATTTCCTTTTTACGACCCGTAGCGATCATCCAATTGATGTCGCTATTATTCAATTCCTTAAGTAGAACTTCTGTCATAACTCATATAAATTTAAGTTCAGTTTTTGGATGCTCCGCTTGCCCCTCTGTGAGAGTTGTCGGCAATTGGTCTAAAATTTTTTGGATGTAGGAATGCGCCTGAGAGTCAGCCAATTCTTCTAATGTCAAATAAGTCAAAACTATTAACATAATTGGTTGACTATTGATAGTTCTTAACTCGCCTCCATGTTCAGCATCAAAGCGTTCCAAATTCTCAGCAGCAGACTTCACCAATGCTTGCAGAATCTTAAATGCGCCCTCTGAAAGCGGTGGTTGACCTCGGTAATTTTGCAATCTCCCTCCTTCTCGGTAATCTGGAAATGACTCCAGCCCCAGAAAACGCAAAAACCAATCAGCCCGATAGTGACCGATAGCTGCCACAATACCTCTGTAGTCGGCAATCAGTTCGTCGAGTAGATTATTCCGCATGGAGCCAAATAACCGGTGTGTGAAGTAGTGAGTACATTCATGTTCTAGCCGAATATTTAGGGAAATACGCCGCCATTCTACTTCCGAAAGTCCGATGTCGCTGGCTGAAACATTGCTATAAAAACCGTCGCTCAAAATCATCAACCGATCTTGATAAAGCTGCTTTTGCGGGATTAGTCGCCCAAATTCTTCTAACCAACTACTTTCGGAGCAATTACCAAAATTTTTATCTGACCATTTTTGGCGATACTGGCGAACCCGATCCCAGTTGTTGAAACCAGTAACCATGCAAGCTCCCATAGAAGCGGGGACTGGTAGTGGTTCATTCCGCATTGTTAGCGCCTGTACCAAAGAAACAAAATCTTCTCGGTTCCTGGTGAGTAAAACCGGGATGACTCCAGCCAAGCTTTGATGTAGCATCAACTGAAGTTGTTCGGGTTGCTGCAAAATCAAACCAGTCGCCTCAATCATCCCATCCACTGAAGCACCCTTACGAGTAGCAAAGCGGTATGCCTCTGTTTGGATAATACCTTGGAGTATGGGGAACTTTAACTGTACCAACTTGGTTGATAAAGCTTGAAAAACTCCTACCTCTTGAGCAAAAGTGGCGTATTCTTCCCAAGCGGCTACATGAGGTTCGGGTGGAAGCGGAAACTTAGCGGGGAGTGTTGAAAAACTGCGATCAAAGATGTTTTGATTGTAGGCAAGCAATTCTTCTGTCTCTAAGGCAGTAGCACCATAGGAAGCAAGTACATTGGCACGAAGTTGGTGTTGATTACTCATGGGCGTAGGTGTAGCCCGTCGTAGACATCGCCTCCCACTAATGCCTCTTTTAACTCAACTTGATCCATAATCTGCCGAGCAATTTCTTGCACCGTCTGGCTAAATGGATGGTCAGCGTAACGCAAGCAAAACAAACCACTGCTGGCTAACTGAATTATCTCTTCTGAAAGAGGCACAATACCAGCCACTGGGGTGTTGTAGATTGTCTCCATTTGTTCTCGCAGAGCGTTGAAATCCATTGCTGGTAGCACCTTATTAATTACCAGCAGCATTTTAGACACTTTTAATTTTTTCGCCACCTCCACCGTTACCGCAGTCCCCTGGAAGTCTTGGCGGTCTGGACGCAGGATGACGACTAAGATATCAGAAATAGCGATCGCTAGTAAGGTTTCTTCATTCAAACCAGGGTGAGTATCAATCAACAAATAGTCGAGCTTGAGATAGCGGATTAAATCCTCAAAGCCTTCGTTGAGTTTGCCTACGTCATAACCCTCGCGCAAGATTCGAGAAATTTCCCCTACTTTAATACTGGAAGGAATCAGGTAGAGGCTGCCATTTGCTCTAGATGTCTCCCCTTCCGCATTTAAAGTATGACTAACATCGTAGGCAGCATCTTTAATTACACAGCGCCCCCATAAGTAATCATTGAGGGAGCGATTCATCTTTTCCTCGTCCAAACCAAAAATAATATGAATTCCTGGTGATTGAATATCGGTGTCAATAATACCTACACGTTTTCCAAGACGTGCAATAGTAGCTGCTAAGTTAGCAGTTAAATTTGATTTTCCTGTACCACCACGAAACGAATGAATAGATACAATTTTGGACATAATGCCATACTCCGAACAGTTATCAGTTATCAGTTATCAGTTAGCGCGACCTTTAAGATTTTGTGCTTTTTGGTGTAATTGTTGGAAGTAATCGGTTTCTGTTTCATCATCTTTGACCGTTCGCCCCTTGATTTTTTGCGCTTTTTGTTGCACTTCCTGGAAATAATCTGTCTGTGTGATGTCAGCTACCTGACGTGCCTTTTTCGCTTCGTCAATTTCAACGTTTAATTCCATCACTTGCTGTTTCAACTTTTGCTCTCGCGCCTTCACTTCTTCAGCCATTTGCAGGAAAACGCGCACCAGTTGACCAATATCATCATTCGCGTCAGACACTTTAGCTAACTGATGAGTATCAAAATCATCCTGTTCTACAAGTGATTGTGCTGCTTTTGTTAGGGCACGAATCGGTTTGGCAATACTCCGCGCTAAAATCAAGGCGATGATTGTTGCGATCGCTCCTACTGCGAGTAAGCTGTAGCTGTTCTGCCAAATGAGTTCATTCAAGGGAGCATCAAACTGTGCGTGGGCTTTGTTCACCCCTAACACCCAAGGTTGCTCTTGTAAAGGAGCAAAGCCGACCATTTGGCGCGTCTGCTCAATTGGGGAATAATAGCTGGTGTGACTTGTCTGTTTAGCTCCCACGATCGCAGCTGCTAACTCTGGAACGTCCAAGCTTTTGATTTGATCGACACCATAAAGCCTATCGGTTTCGCTCTGCTGTTGTTTATTAGCTGGCAAGGGGACTAAGCTATTATAAATTAGCGATTTATCAGGATGGCTAATGATTACGCCACGCTCGTCAACCAAGAAGGCATAACTTTGAGAGCCAGCCTGCAACGCATTTACAATCGCCCAGATGTCTTCTCCCTTGATTTTTAAAACCGCCACACCGACAATCTTGCCGCCCTCAGACCGTACAGGATTGGAGAAGTAGATGCCTGCTCGTCCACTCGTTGTACCAACTATAATGCTAGAGACGTAAGGGCGTCCCTGAATGCTAAAGCGGAAGTATTCACGGAAAGCGTAGTTTTGAGCAACGAATGTGGGGTCAGTGGCAGCAAGACAGCGCCCCTTTGTATCTATGATGTAGACAACATCATAGTCAGGGTTGGAGCGAAAGACGTTATCTAGCGTTCGTTGCATCGAGGAGCGGAAGGCTGTTTGCTTTTGAGGATTAGTAGCAGCCAGCAAACCCACCACATCCTTATCAGTGCTGACTTGGACGGCAACACGCCGGATGTCGATAATTAGCTGGTCGAGGCGACTAGCGTTACTGGTGGCTAAGAGTTCCAGTTTGCGGTATTCGCTGTCCTCTGCACTCTTTAGGCTTTCTTGGAGGTTGTGATAGGTGGTGAAGCTCATCGGTATGAGGGCAACTGCAAGCAGTGCTACCGAGATTTTTGTTCTGATAGACCAGGCAGAGGGGTTAAATAACCGACGCAAGAGTTTAATTGTAATTGAGCCGATTTGCTCTAAACCCGACCATACTGTGGTGGGTGGCTGATAAGGGACAACCTTTAGCCCACCTGCGATCGCATCTAACTCTGCATCACTGATACTATCACCTGACTTTGAGATTTTAGCTAAAACAGCTTCCCATTCTGGCAGTGTAAAACTGTAGCCACCAGCTAGTATAATTTCTAGGCGTTGCTCATCACTGACAGCGTTTTGGAGTTGCTTTTGCAACAGTTCATCCGTAGCTATCCGCTCATAAAAGGCTTGTGCGCTTTCAACAGACATACATTTTAAGAGGCTATTAAATCAGTTGCCTCAATCCCACAGAGTAGCAGTAATTTCTGCCATGTCCAGGGACTGCTTCGCTTTAACAAGAACCTTTAAAAAGGCTCGCCGATTTTGCCAACCAGAAAGAACCATTCAATGCGATCGCTTCATTCAATAGAAGAGAAGCTTGAGTTACCCAATTACCATTAACTCAACTTGAGTTGGTAAAAAATTTCTTCAAAATCAAGATGCTTGTTTTCATTAAATTTATCAATTTTCCTTTGAAACAACTGAATTTTTGGATTGATATCTAAACAAATTAGGAGATACAAAATTTAAATACAATGCACAATATTTATGTGTGACTAACAATTTTTTTTATCTTGACATCAAAAAAATTATTAGTTCCATCAAAAGATAGTGTATGGTAATTACCTTCAAAACTCAGTTAGTCTTTTTACAGGTTCAGCACTTCTAACTTGATTGCTAAAGCATAAAAAGATGAAATGTCTGAGCAAAGTTTGCTGAAAATCACGAACAGTGATCAAAATGCAACTTAGAGTTAATAGCTCAATCTGTAACCAAACTGAATGTTATTTACTTAAGGAGAAAGATATGTCTATCCAAAATGCCAAGGCGTTTTTTAATGCGGTACTTACAAATGATAATTTCCGAAGCCAACTTCAAAGCCCTAAAACTAATGAGGAACGTGCTGTAGCTATAAGAGCGGCAGGATATGATTTCACTCCAGAAGAATCTCAGCAGTTGCTCAATCAAATTATTCAAGCAGCAGCTATTAGTAACAGTCTAAGTGAGGCTGAGTTAGAAGCAGTTTCTGGAGGATTACTAGGAGCAGTAACCGGACCAGGTGCTCTTCTAGTTGGTTCCGCAACTGGTATTGGTGGGGCTGTTGGTGGGGCAGTAACCGCAGTGCTCAGCGGGACTGATCCAGTTCCAGCTGCTGTTGGTGGGGCTGTTGGTGGATTTGTCGGTGGTGCCCAAGGCCCAGCATAGCTCCATCAACCCAGGTAGTAGTTCTACTCTGGTAGGCTTCTAAATAATAACCAAAGCTAAAGAGCAGCTAAGTATACTTGTTTAGCTGCTCTTTACTCTCAACGTAACTTTTGGAAGTAAAAGTTTTTCTCAATGAATCTTAAAAAAAATATTACCTTCAGATCAGGAAAGTTTAGCGATTTTGGACAGACCATACAAACCTTTCCGAGAGATTTGAAACTCCTGCAAACAATCGTTACGTCAGGGGTGATTGTGACAACTGCTGCACTTGGGGGCTTTGTTACCAAGGTTCAGGCGGCTACTTTCACCCTACCAATTGAAGCAGCAGCCAAAGCTACAGGGGTTGATGTTTTGCGCGATCGCTACGGTCTAGATGGCACTGGAATTACCATCGGCGTACTATCAGATAGCTTCGCTACAGCAAAGACCTTCGATGCCTCTAACAACCTGGATACTTATGCCACCAACATAGCCGATGGCTACTTACCATCTAATGTTAACGTGCTAAACGACTATGCTAAGACTGGTACCACGGATGAGGGTCGCGCTTTATTGCAGATCATCCATGCTGTGGCTCCAGGAGCTAACTTAGCGTTTCACACAAGCTTGAACACCACGGATACCTTCGGTCAAGGCATTCAGGCTCTAGCGGCTGCTGGGGCAGACATAATTGTGGATGATTGGGGTTACATATACCCTCCCATTGCTCCTCCTGATACACCTTTAAACCTACTAGATTTGGAGCCTCCGAACGGGTCAATTAACCAGGCGATTAACGCGGTACTTAACCAGGGGATTTCTTACTTCACTAGTGCTGATAATAATTATCTTCCACCCAATAGCCAAGTGCCTGGTGTTCCAATATACGGGCATCCAAATAACCCAAATGCGCTGACCGTTGGAGCAGTGTACTACGGCAACGCGGAATCCTACTCAAGCAAAACGTTCGATGTTGTTGTAAAACAGGGGCAACTAGAACCCTTCTCTTCGGAAGGCAACCCAGATTCTCTCAAGCCGGATGTTGTGGCTCCAGATGGGCTAGCAATTTCCTTTAACTTAGGTGGAGGTTCCCCTCTTGATGCCAACCCCGACTTCTACACTTTCTTAGGTACCTCGGCCTCGGCTCCTTTCACAGCCGCAGTTGCAGCACTGTTACTAGAGGGCGATCCAAGCGCAACACCTACTGAAATCTATGATGCTCTAAGAGATACGGCTGACAGCCCTTCGTTAGGCTTCGACTCCAGACTTGGCTTCGGACTGATCCAGGCAGACGATGCTATTGTTGCACTGGGTGTGGAACCCAAACCAGTCCCCGAACCTTCTGCAACTCTAGGCTTGCTAGGTGTTGGTGTTCTAATTGTTGGTTTGCGCCTGAAACCCTTTAGCAGAAGTTCAAGACTATGGTTAAGCCCAGTCAGAGGTGGGGCTTCAAAGCCTTTAGTTTGAGCAGCAAACGGGTTTTCCGATTACTGAGGTGCTAGTTCAGCTTTTAACTAATCCAAGTTGCGGGTTATCCACTAATGCCCAATCGCCTTTAACAAATCGTCTCTGATAGCATATATGGCAATTATTTCGTTTAGCATATAGCCCTCCTAATTTTCTTCTTGGAGGGCATTTTATTGCTTAACTGTTTCAAAGCGATCGCCCATCAGAGTAACTAGCAACTTGGGTTAACTACTCGATTTGCTGCGCTTTCCGCCAAGCTTGGGGGGTAGTCCCGTGATACTGGCGAAACTGACGAAAGAAATGACCCTCATTCTGATAACCCACAGCCTCAGCAATCTGATTTGCGGACTGGTTAGTTTCTAAAAGTAAGGTACGTACTGCTGCCATCCGGCGCTCGACAATCCAATGATTCACTGGTTTTCCTGTCTGGCGTCGCACTAGGTCGGTTAGGTAAGCTGCTGAATAACCTACTGCTTGGGCTACGTCGCACAGGGTAATGGATTGATGATAATTGGCTTCGATAAAGTCGAAAACCTCTTTAAGTTGAGGGCAAGTAGGCAAGATTGATTGGGAATCTGCCGATGTGTCTGCGTCAGTACTTTGGGATTCTGGCACTGGCGGGGACTGAGCAACATAGCACTGACGCATGGTTGCTTGTTTTTCTAGTCGGGTAGCGATCGCTTCCAACAAATCCTCTACTGTCGAGGGCTTGGTAAGATAATCATCAGCTCCCAAATTCATCCCTTGACGAACCTCAGTTTTTGTAGATTTGGCGCTGAGAAAAATGAAGGGAATTGTTGCTGTTAAAGGGTTTTGGCGCAATGCATTCAAAACACCATAACCATCTAGTTCTGGCATCATAATGTCGCACAGTACCAAATCAGGCAAGTGTTCTTGTGCTTGCTGAATACCAACAAGACCATTTTCCGCAGCGATCGCTTCAAACCCTTCTGCTTTTAAACTGTCCAAAAATATATCTCGGCTTTCTGGCTCATCTTCAATCACTAGAATTTTAGTCATAGTGTCCCCTTGTAAGCGTCAGATGAATTATGAGTTTTACATAGACTTTTTTTTTGGCTTGGTTGTCCTATTGCAGAGATTGTCACTGCACTGGTAGGGCAATCGTGAATGTAGTACCTATTCCAACCTCGCTGGCAACTGAAATTTCACCACCATGCAGGTCTACAAGCTTTTTGACAAGTGCTAATCCTAATCCATTACCGGCGATATTGCCGATATTCGTACCGCGATGAAATGGCTTAAATAGTCGTTGTTGATCTCTTACAGAAATGCCAATTCCTCGATCTTTAATCTGAAAGATGACTTGTTCATCTCGGCGAGAAACTATCAAATCAATCGTGCTGCCGTTTGGAGAATATTTGACCGCATTTGAGAGCAAATTTCTGAGAATAAGCTGTAGCAATTTTTGATCTACACAAACCGTACAATCACCTTGACTAATTAAGGTAACTGCGTAGTCAGGAGTCTCTGGTGACGCAGATATTGAGAAGCGATCGTGTTGTCCAGAGTTGTTTGAGCAGAGACTTTCTTTGCTCGAAACTTCTTCCTTACGGGGAGATTCCCTTGGTAGTGGTAACTGGCGTGGTTCTTTCCACGAGGAACTGTCATCATGTTCTCCCGGCATCAAGCAAGTGGCATTGCTTTGATTCAAATTCATTTCTGCCAATATGTCACCGCACAATTCGAGCAGGTTAAGTGGTTTTGGTTCAAACTTGAGCTTTTCTGTTTCTCCTCTACTGTTGAGGAAAATTGCATCCATCAATTGGCTGATTTGTTCAACTCCTACTTCCAAGCGTTGCAAGTATTGTAATTTTTTCTCTTCAGTCCACCGATAAAGATGACGTTTAAGCAGACTAGCGGACAGTGAGATAATATTTAACGGAGTGCGAAATTCGTGAGAAAGCATAGAGAAAAAGTGCGCTCTGTGTTCGGTGAGTAGTTTTTCTTGTTCTAAAGCCGTCTCTACCTGCTGGCGCAAAACTTTCTCTCGGCATAACTGCTGATTAGCGTCTCTTAATTCAGCTGTAAGCTGTTGAACTTTGCACTCTAATACTTCATTAACCTTTTGTAAGACGATAGATGTCTGCTGGCGTTGACTGATATTGCGAATCAAGATACAGGCATATTCGCTAGAGTTGTATTCCAAATAAATAATAGTAAGTTCTACGGGAAAAATCTGATCTTCTTTAGTTCCATATAAAGATTCAAAGTATAAATAGCCCTGCTCTTTAACAGTTCTCCAATGCTTTGACCAGACTGCTGGCGAAAAGTCTGGTTTGATGTCGTGCATAGTCATAAAGAGTAACTCTTCACGAGAATATCTCACCAAACTACACGCTGCATCATTGGCGTAGAGAAACCCCGCATCTGGCTTTACCCAAAAAACTGCATCTTCCATATCAATAATTACAGATTTAGTATGCTGTAACTCCTTTTCTAGTAACAGTCTGATTGGAAAGTTGTTTTGCTCTAAAATGCGGTTGCTAATAACCATAGTTCAATTCACTGCAATTACTGAATAAGCTTTAAAAAATGACTTTTCATCACTAAGCTGTCGGTTGCATCTGGTTTAATACGACTTTTGTCGAATCGAACCAGAATTACCGCTTTCTGCAAACTTATGAAAGCATTTCAATCCTTTAAGTCAGGCTTTGTTTTCTCGAATTCATCAAAAGCGCTGGTAAACTCTATTCCTTTGTGGATGGAAAGGGATAGCGATCGCTTAAAGCATTGGGCATAGGGCATTGGTAATTCTTACCCATGCCCTATTCCCGATTCCCCATGCCGAAAAATTTTATTCCCTTGTGGGTAGAGTTTTTTATAGTCATAATCTATGTATTTTCGATACAGCTTTTATTCTTTCTCTTGTCTACTGCAACTTTTTTTATGCGAGTATCGGATTTTAGTTACAAAAGTTCACTTAGTTTTTTAAGCAAAAGTCAGATTTTTGCTTGGGATTGCCTATTAGAAGCTTGTTCCTTGCATTGAGAAATGTAAAGATTTGTAACTAAAATAGTTGTTTGGCATAAAACTTCGGGCTGCACAGCGAGAGAAAAATAGAGATTCGTTTTCGCCGCCTTTGGAGTTTCAGATGTATCATCCCGAACAAGATGGAAAAAACTTGGTTCTTCGGTAGGTGTTATGCTAAAAATTTAATTAAACCCCAAAATTTCCTTTAAAATCAAGGCTTATAGGCGATTATAAACTCAACTTTATTGCCAAGACTCAAATGGTAATCATAAGTGGCCAATACATTTGTCTTAATTTACTATGAAACCAGTTCATATCCGACGCGCGTTAGCGTTGGCGTTGGCAAAGCCTCTCGAAGAGAAGCCTCTCGAAGAGAAGCTCGCCGCAAGCATCGCTATATCCCAAGTATTAGAAGAAATAACTGAAATGTGGTGTCAATGGCGTAGACAAAAGCTGCCACTCTATTTGTTCTTGGCGATGTGTTTCAACCTAGTGGTTGCACCTATGGTCTATGCAGCTACTGGTGAACAACTTTCCCGCAGTCAATCTTGGGGATTGGGGCTGTTAGGACTTGTAACACTAGGGCTTTCTATCTATTTATTTTTTGTAATGTTTGTACCGGAGAAATTCTAAGAGGTTGTTTGAAAAGTGGTTGACTGTGATTTTAGGCACTTTTAGATCCCCCTATGCTTAAAAAAGGGGCGAACCGGATTCAAAGTCCCCCAATTTATCGGGGGATTTAGGGGGATCTAAAACTTTTTGCTACCAAAAGTAGGACTTTTCAAACATCCTTTAATTAATGAGTTTTGCACTTGAAGCAAAAAATTGTATATTTTTAAACGTGGGTTCCCTTCTGCCTTCTAAATAGCGATCGCATCAAAATGGGGAAAGGGAAAGAAAAAACCCTTACCCTTTACCCCAAACCCGATCCGAGTTAAAAATGCACAAAGCGAGAAGTATTGTCACTCACCCCGCCAGGCGATACACAATCACCTTTCCTTTCCAATTTTCTTCCACAAATACCAAATACTCACCATTTGAACGTCGAAAAGCGCGGATACCATAAGGTATATCAATCCAGCCACTTTCGCCTCCAACTTCTGGGCCTGGTTTTAACTTGTCTACTTGCGCTCCTGTCGTGGCATTGTAGACATATACCTCTGCGGTTTTAAATGTCACGGCAAATACATTGTCTCCCGCCACACTTATTGCAGCCGTAGCTACTTCGCGTTTGCCAGTGGTGTCGTAAGGAATTACAATCCGCCAGCGAGGAGTACGATTTCCTTGACTCCAATTGTCAAAACGAGCAATTTCAGATCCAGCAACTTTTGTATCGTCGCCGAAGGCGGGGTGATCTACTGTGAAGCCTGACAAATACATAGTATCTGTTTGAGGGAAATATTCGATCCGCCGCAAGTCGTTAAATATGCTGGGAGTAGTTTGCTTTTCCATCGAACTGTAGCTGTAGATGGGGTTGCCTTTAGAATCTATTCCCTGTAAAGGATAGTGCCGGATGCCAGTGCCATCTTGTGTTCGCAAAGCTTTCCAAACATCTCCTTTGCTGTCTACCCACCACCCGCCAAGATAGGGATAATCTTTGCTGATATCATATTCGTTCTTTTCAAAAGTACCGTTACCGTTACCGTCGCGCCAAATCCATTCCCCTTGTTTTGGTTGATGCGGTGGCCAAGTTCCAGTTATTGATTTTTTATCGCCATTAGTACCAACAAACATTCCGGCTGGGATGGCAATTTTACCATCTGTGGCTGGATTAAAACGATATATTTGCAGAAAGCTGCTATACATATCTGTGAGGAATAAAAACGGCTTCCCTTGGATGCGGCGAAAAAAGGTTCCATCTGGTGATGTATGCAGACGTGGATCTTGAGGATATTTGAAAGCATTTAAGGTGTAAGCTTTGTAAGTCCATTGCTTACCAGCAGGCTTACTGTAGTCCATCAAATAATGTTCTTGTTTGGTGAATAAATCTACACCATCAGTTTTAGGATCTGCATCTGCATTATCGACGAATATCAATCCCAGCGATCGCCATATTAGTTTTCCCGATGGCGAAAATTTCCGCAAATCTGTTCCTGATCTGTTGAAACCATTACTATTTATATAAATATTGCCTGAAGCATCTGTACCGACTCCGGTAAGTCCATAAAGTTTCAAATCTCGAACTTCACCAGGAACTCCTGCATAGATTCCACCTTTAGAACCAAAACTCCCCACCTGTACTGGCTGGCTTTTAATATCGTAAATCAACATTTGCTGACGTGGGCCATTTTCTGCCACTAACAGCTTACCTTGATGATTAATAGCGATCGCAGTTGGTTCAACGACATCTGCAATCTGTTGCGGCAATTGCTTGCCATTTTGGGAATAATGTAAAATTTTCGCAGGCTTACCACCCTTTTTGCTTTGAATAATCCACAGATTTTTTTGTCGATCAATAGTTATTGTTCCCGGATTTGGAACGTTAAAGCTGCGGAGTTCTTTCATCGTATCAGTATCATAGACACGAATGCGGTTAGCAGCAAAATCACTCACATACAACTCATTTTCTACAGTTGCTAATCCAGTGACTTCACTTTTAGTACTGGTAATCACCATACTTTTATCCCTGCCACGCCCATTTGAAAATGGCGCAGGTTTCCCTAACAAGTTATAGCGTCTAACGCAATACCAGGTTGTTCCTTCTGGTGGGTAATCTTCTTTTTTATTACCGCCCGCTCCCTGAGTCATGGCAATATAAGCATATTTACTGCTGGCTGTTACCGCTTTGCCACCACCACGACTCCAGCCGTGAGTATCCTCAAGGGAACCAATAACCTTACCATCTTTATATATTCCTGCCTCGTTTCCCGCCTCATCCCAATGGCTGTTGGTATAAACTGTGCCATCTGGTGCAACATACATTGCCTCAATATTGTTTTGTACTCGCAGATTTCCACTGCCAACAGTATTACCTATCCATGATGTTTTGTAAGTAAGTGCGGGTGTTTCAGTATTGTTTTGTACCAGCAAATTTTCACTGTCAATCCTATTACCTGCCCACAATACTTTGTCTGTAAGCGTGGGTATTTCAGTATTGTTTTGTACCCGCAGATTTCCACTGTCAACACTATTACCCGTCCACAATACTTTGTCTGTAAGTGTGGGTGTTTCTGTTGTTGTCCAGTCTGTTGTAATTCCAAAAGCAGTAACAATAACTGCAACAGTCAGACTGAGTAAAAAGTTAAAAGTTTTACTTTTTTGCAAATATCTAGGTTTAGATAGTTTTTTGATGTGCTGATTGAGCTTTTGACGGAGTTGTTCTAACTCCATCAGTAATCTATTTATCATATATTTTTCAGCTTTTAATTATTTATATACAATTAAAGTTTATGAAATCAGCACAAAATATAACTATTCTCAAAGTAACCTAGAAGCAGGGTATCTAATGAGATATCAAGAAAAATCATCGGGATGAAAAACTTACTATTTACATAAAATTTATAAAAGTCACATAATTATTTATTTGTTTTAGTCAATATATAAAATAACATTTCAAATGTATTAATTTTTACTTAAATATAGATATACATTGTAAATGTTAATACAGTATTAGTTGTGTATCGGTGATTTTTTCCTTTCCCTGTCTACTACTCAGCTTGTTAAATTGCAGGTATTATATATATCGTCGTCGGTGTTATTGAGTTAAGAAAAATACAGATTTTAATTCATTATTGACGTTGGCATATAAATAGTTTATAAAATAGTGTCGCATCAAAAATTTTATTGGTAATGGATATTGGAAAATTATAGTAATTAATGGGATGCAAGATACTGTAGAGTTACTTCTTGAATTTACTTTACAGTTTTAATAATTTTATAGGAAACATATCGATGAAAATTAATAAAGAAAAAAGTTTTACATCCGCATCTATTCTCACTTTGGGGTTAGGCTGGTTTCCCAAAAATCCTGGAGGATTGGAAAGGTATATTTATGAGCTAACTCATAAATTAGCAGCAAATAAAGACCAAATTGAATTATGCGGAGTTGGTTTACCAGAAGGTGAACCAAATTCACCGATAAAGCTAACTAACTTGGCTTCTCCTGATACTGCGATTTGGCAAAGATTATGGTCGATTCGGACTAACTTTCAGAAAACAAGGACAAGCAAACCAGATGCTATCAATTTGCACTTTGCATTATATAGCTTTCCGATTTTAGATATTTTACCAAAAGGCGTACCAGTTACTTTTAACTTTCATGGCCCTTGGGCTTCTGAGAGTCAGCAAGAGGTAGTTAATAAAAATTTTAGTCTTTTGATCAAACACTGGCTAATAGAAAAAAATACTTATAATTGCTGCGATCGCTTCATTGTTTTAAGCAAAGCTTTTGGTAATATTCTACATGATAAATATCAAGTACCGTGGAGCAAAATTAATATTATTCCTGGCGGAGTTGATATTAATTGGTTTCAACCAAATTTATCACCTCAAGAGGCTTGTACAAAGCTAGGCTGGCCAACTAATCGCCGGATTATATTTACATCACGCCGCTTAGTACATCGAACCGGGGTTGGCAAATTATTGCAAGCTCTAGCTATAATTAAGCCCAGAATACCAGATGTTTGGCTAGCGATCGCAGGTCGTGGTCACATCCAAGCTGCACTACAACAACAAGCTAAAGAATTAGGGCTAGAGGACAATGTTAAATTTTTAGGTTTTCTACCTGATGAACAATTACCTATAGCTTACCAAGCTGCCGAATTGACTGTCATGCCTAGTCAATCTTTTGAAGGATTTGGATTAGCAATAGTTGAATCTCTAGCTTGTGGAACTCCTGTTTTATGTACCCCAGTTGGAGGAATGCCAGAAATTTTATCAGAATTTTCACCTGATTTAATTACTACTTCAATAGAAGCCTCAGCTATTGCTGAAAAATTAGAGCAGGCGCTTTTAGGAAATATCTCTATACCTTCACGACAAGACTGTCGCCAATACGCAACGACACACTACGACTGGAATCAAATCGCGCAACAAGTACGAAATGTTTTATTAGCTTAAACAAGTGATTGTAACAGATATTCGGGGTGCTACGTAGGCAAAATTAGATAAAATAGAGGCTTAATGAGAATTCTTTTTTTAGACCAAAGTGGTAAACCAGGCGGTGCTGAGTTATGTTTAATAGATATTGCTAAACCGTATGGTAATCGCGCTTTAGTAGGTTTATTTGCAGATGGCTCATTTAAAGATTTACTACAGCAAAATAATATTCCGGTAGAGGTTCTTGCAACTCAAGCAATCCAAGTTCGCAAAGAAAGCAGTTTGCTACAAGGATTAAAGAGTCTGGGACAACTTGCACCTCTGATTACTAAAGTAGTTAAAATAGCGCGTGAATACGATCTAATCTACGCTAACACCCAAAAAGCATTAGTTGTAGGAGCATTGGCAAGTCTTTTCAGTCGTCGTCCTTTAGTTTATCATTTACATGATATTCTTTCTCAAGAACATTTTAGTCAAACTAATCTTAGCATTGCTGTTAACTTAGCTAATCATTTTTCATCATTAGTAATTGCTAATTCTCAAGCTAGTAAAACAGCCTTTGTGCAAGCAGGAGGACGGCAAAACATCGTTGAAGTTGTTTATAATGGCTTTGATCCAAAAGCTTATCAAACTGATGAGTCTGAGATTCATAGATTACAGCAAAGCTTAGGATTAGAAGGGAAATTTGTAGTCGGACACTTTAGCCGTCTTGCGCCTTGGAAAGGGCAGCATATTTTAATTGATGCCCTTGCCAAATGTCCGCCAGAGGTTACAGCAATTTTAGTAGGTGATGCCCTGTTTGGCGAACAAGATTACGTTCAAAAGTTGCACCAGCAAGTTGCTCAACTGGGGCTAGAAAACCGCGTCAAATTTTTAGGATTTCGTTCTGATATTCCTCAGTTAATGGCAGCTTGTGATTTGGTGGCACATACCTCTACTTCTCCAGAACCCTTTGGTAGAGTGATTGTTGAGGCAATGCTATGTGGAAAACCTGTGGTTGCAGCCAAAGCTGGGGGTGTAATGGAATTAATAGAACATGGACTTAATGGTTTTTTAGTAACACCAGGAGAACCCCAGGAACTTGCACAAGTAATTATCACCTGTCTTCAGGAGACGGAAATAACTGCAAGTATAGCCAATAATGCCCGAACTACTGCTAGTGAGCGTTTTGATGTTGCAATTATTAATCAGCAAATTGCTCAACTGTTGTCCCACAGATTATAGTTGTCTGTGGCAAAAGTCTACTAGCAGTCTATCGTATTAATTGTGATGGGTTGAGAAACGAACCACAAAGGACGCAAAGAACGCGAAGTTAAGAGTTAGAGAAGAGGAATTTAAAGCTAATTTACCTATCAAAACGTAATTGCGAATTGCGAATTGGTTTAACTTCTCTTCTTTCCTTCTTATACTTTGCGTTCTTTGCGCCCTTTGCGGTTCGTTCTCTTATCCCTCAAAATTAATAAGACAGATTACTACCTTTAAGGCAATACGTTTGGGTTAAGAATAATAGTAGGGTGGGGTAGTTTAACTTATTACATTTGCATGGAGCGATAAACCAAAGGTAAGGGTGAATCCAAGTTTTCTTGATTAGCTTGCTTTGTGACTGTAGTAATCAGATGATGGTCTGGTGACAGATGACAAACAGGATCAGTGGCAGCAGCATTGTTTGTCAAAAGTAACGCTTGGCAACGGCAACCACCAAAATCAAGCTGGCGGCGATCGCAACTTTGGCAAGGTTCAGGCATCCATTCTGTTCCCCGGAAGCGATTAAAAGCAGGTGATTCAAACCAAATCCAATCTAGTGAATGGTTGCGGACGTTAGCAAATTCTAGTTCTGGAATCGAACTGGCGGCTTGGCAAGGTAACACATCGCCATTAGGAGCGACAACTAAAGCTTGATTACCCCAGCCACCCATACATGGTTTGGGATAATCTTCATAATAGTCTGGAAGCACATATAATATCCCCATTGGGCAGATGTTGCGCTCTCTAGCTAATGCTACTGCGGCATCTGCTCGTTCTAGTTGCTGGCGGGTGGGTAGTAAAACAGTACGGTTGCGATATGCCCAGCCATAATACTGAGTGTTCGCTAATTCAACTCGGTCTGCTTTTAAAACCTCACACAGTTCTAAAATCTCATCAATCCTGTCTAGGTTTTGCCGATGCAGAACAAAATTAAGTGTGAGTGGAAAACCCAAAGCTTTTACTAATCTTGCTGCCTCTAGTTTTTGCTCAAAACAGGGAGTTCCAGCAATATAGTCCGACTCAGCAGCACGACTATCTTGGATACTAATTTGTACGTGATCGAGTCCGGCATCACGTAGCTGTATAGCTCGTTCTGGAGTTAACAGCGTCGCAGCAGTAATTAAAGTGGTATATAGTTCGGCTTTAGCTGCTGCGGCCACAAGTAATTCTAAATCTTTTCGTAGCAGTGGTTCGCCGCCAGTCAAGCCAAGCTGTAACACACCTAAGTCGGAGGCTTGCTGAATCACTCGCAACCAATCATCGGTGGAAAGTTCTTGACGATATTGGCGATCGCCATAATTAAGCGGGTTGGAGCAGTACGGACAACGCAGTGGGCAGCGATACGTTAATTCTGCTATTAAGCTTAAAGGTCTATCAATTGTCATACTAATTCGTAATGGGCTTCGCCCCGCTTGGCTAACGTAATTCGTAATTCGTAATTAATAGGACTTACGCAAAATCTCTCTCCAACTCTGATTTCTCCGTGTACTCTGCGCCTCTGTGGTTCGTTATTCCGTAACTCTTGCGTAAGTCCTAATTAATACAAGGAGTGAAATCTCCTCATAAACTAACTTTTACCTCCTGCTTGTTACCTTCTACAATTAATAGTCCTCGTTTACTAATTCGAGAGAGCAGATGGCGCACGTCCTCTACCAAATTTTCACCCTGGTATTGTTTCTCCAACTCTGCTGCGATCGCATTCAGAGTTCGCTCACCGTTACAAAGTCCTAGAATTGCTGCTGCTGTGGAGTTTAATTTTAGTGCCCCTTCTGGAACCAGGAGCCAATGCTGCTTTCTTAGGTCATCCCAGCGCAAACGCACACCACGAACTAGGCGCGGTCGAGCATGATTCTCTATAGTACTCATTTAATTCGTAATTCGTAATTCGTAATTCGTAATTAGCAAAATCAGAACCCAATGCCCATGCACGTATTTAATTTATTCTCTATGCTCTTCTTGAGGTCTAGTATCGCCCTGTTCAATCGCTTCTAACTGGCTCCATAATAAATTGCACTTGAATACTAAAGCCTGTACTGCTTTCTCTTGAGAATCACGAGTCCGACAGTGTTTGAGGACTTGATTGAGGGCATATTGAGCATCTCTGGGTGCTTGGTGAAGACGTGCCCGAAAGTAGTCAAATCCAGCAGGATCGATCCACGGGTAATGCTGTTCTAAGGCAACTAAGCGGACTCGAATTGCATCTGGGCCAAAGAGTTCAGTCAGTGATGCAGCTACTGCTTCAATCCAAGGTCGAGTGCGACAAAAGTTAACGTAGGCATCCACTGCATATTGAACTCCTGGTAGTACGTGCTGGTCTTCTAAGAGTTCTTGACGAGACAATCCTACAGCTTTACCGAGTTTTAACCATGCCTCAATACCACCTTCGCCCTCAGCTTGACCATCATGATCGATGATGCGTTGAATCCATTCTCGCCGCACTTCTAAATCAGCGCAGTTTGACAATATAGCAGCATCTTTAAGGGGAATACTTTTTTGATAATAAAATCTATTTGCTACCCAGCGTCGTACTTCTGTTGGCGTTAAATCACCACTGTTCATTCTTGCATGAAATGGATGCAGATGATGATAGCGGCGATGTTGCGATCGCAATACCGCTTCTAGTTCTATCTGAGTCCACGGGAGAGGTTCTTTAACTAATTCCAACACGCTTTTTTTTGCACCTCAAAATTACAATTCTATGGTCAGACCATCGTAACCAACTTCTATGCCTGCGGCTTCAACAATTTTGCGTTCCTCTGAATCAGGTAAAAGGATTGGGTTAGTGTTGTTGATGTGAACAAGAATTTTCCGAGGACGGCTTAGTTTAGCAAGGCTTTTTAAACTAGTGTTAAGGGGTAAGTGTCCCATATCGCGGGCTTGCAGCTTGGATATTCCTAAAGCCAATAATTCATCATTTTCCCAGCAAGTGCCATCTACTAAAATGCAGTCACTAGACTCAAACCGCTCTAAGATTTTTTCGTCAAGTTCAGCTAAACCTGGAGCATAAGTAGCAACTTTACCAGTTGTGCGATCGCGAAATGTCAAACCTATAACCCAAACTCCATCTAAATTTGCCTTGTGGCGCATATATTTTGGTGGTTTGGCTGCTAGGGGAAATACTTCCACTTCCAAACCATCTGCTCCATTTAACCCCAGGTTTATAGGTACATGAGGTTCAAGTACAGACCATTCGACACCACAATAGCTTGCTAAAGTAGACAGCAGAGGATAACCCTCTGTCAAAGCCTTACGTACTGTTTCTGTACCGTAGACGCGCAGTTTTTCTGTAGATTCTCTGAGAATAACCAGCCCGGTGGTATGGTCAATTTCTGCATCAGTTAACAAGACACCTGCGATCGGGCTTGACCGAATTGTAGACGGTTGTCCTTCCCGCAATTTTTCTAACTGCGGACGTACATCTGGAGAGGCATTGACCAAAAACCAAGGCTGATTATTTTTCCTCACTGCAATTGATGACTGGTTTAGCCAATTTACACCTGCACGATTTGTGCGGACTGCTTGGCAATTAGGACAGTTACAATTCCATTGGGGAAAA
The DNA here is from genome assembly GCF_023734775.1 of Nostoc cf. commune SO-36. Classification (NCBI taxonomy): domain Bacteria; kingdom Bacillati; phylum Cyanobacteriota; class Cyanophyceae; order Nostocales; family Nostocaceae; genus Nostoc; species Nostoc commune. The sequence continues at coordinate 6,057,230 of NZ_AP025732.1, forward strand.
CCACCACCTGCGGCAGTACCAAGAATTTTTAGGAACATAAAAACAAAAAGCAGGTAGAGGTTTTAATTGGGCAATTAAACTTAATATTTACAACTATTGCCCATGAAGAATGTATGTGGTTATTTCCATACACAAATCAAACTCATCAAAATCTGGTTTTTCCCAATCAATTGCTGACTTAATATTTGGAGGATGAAATGAGGTTCTAGAAGATACATCCTCACTTAATTTTGAGCTATTGCTTTCTGGCTCTTGCATAGAGTGATTGTTTGTTTCACGAATCATTAGGGACACCTCTGGAAATAAATGTTCAGTTTGTAATTTGGCCTGCAATTAATTATAGTAATTTTACTTACTATTTGTCTTCTTTGCTGGCTCAAAATATCTTTGCTTTAGACTAAACTGGGTTAAACAAGAAACACACAGTATTTTTACTGCTCTTTTACTATTTTTTATTATACGTGTCAGCAAAAGGGGTTTGCAAAGTCGGTAACTAGATATATTTGTGCCAAAGCATCAATCTTGACGTTGTTTAAAACCACACTGAGTCGTTTTTCATCCCCTACCTAAAGGACAGAATACGGTACTGTGTACCTGTTCTTTAGGGGCTTTCAAACTTCCCAACATTCCCTGTAATATTATCGACAGAATACTCTCTAAAGAGTATAAGAATTTATTGTTATTTCTAAGGAGTAGTGTTAAATATGATTCTCCCTCGTGTGTTTCCTGAGTACCGTAGAGTAGATATTATGCTTGTAAACCTGAAGTTTCTGAAATCAGCAAGGCTTTTATTTTTTAATTTTTCAGTATTATCTTTTACTTTAGCTATGGGAACGGCAAGTATGGCGTTCTTAGGTACAAGCCTAGATAGTGCAATCGCTCAGATTCCATTGACACCAGATTCAGCGCCTCCAGGTGGGCAAACATCTCAGGTTAACGTGCTATTTGTCAACCCTAGTGTTGGAGATGACAGCACAGGCAATGGCAGCGAATCCACCCCTATAAAAACCATTACCCAAGGGTTACGATTAGCTAACGCCAATACTGTAATTATGCTCTCCACAGGCACTTATAGCGCCGAGACAGGAGAAGAATTTCCCTTAATGCTGAAACCGGGTATTTCAATTCAAGGCAGCCCTAGCAATCGAGGTAAAGATATTATCATTCAGGGAGGCGGTGATTACCTGAGTCGGAGCTTTGGCGGTCAAAATGTCACAATTGTAGGGGCAAATCAAGCCTTGCTCACTGGGGTGACGGTGACGAACCCTAATCGCCGTGGTTACGGTTTATGGATTGAATCTAGCAATCCGGTAGTTACGGAAAATACATTTACTGGCAGTACCCAAGATGGAATTTCCGTCAGTGGTAATGCTGCACCGAGCATTAGCAAGAATTATTTTGAACGCAATGGAGCCAATGGCATCACAATTGGCGGTAACTCCAGTCCTGAGGTGAAAGAAAATATCTTTCATCAAACGGGTTTTGGCATCAATATTGCCCAAAATGCCGCTCCGATCATCATAGGCAATCAAATTCACAACAATAGATCGGGAATTATAGTGCAAGCAAAAGCTCGCCCCATTTTACGGAATAATTCTATTCAAGATAATAAAGAAGATGGTCTAGTTGCGATCGCTCAAGCAATGCCAGATTTGGGTAATGCATCCGAGCCTGGGGGTAATCAATTTAAAAATAATGCCCGCTACGACATTAACGCCAGCGCTGCCAAACAGGTGATTCCTGCTGCTGGCAATAACCTTGTGAGCGATCGCATCACTGGTAAGGTAGATATTAACGCGACAACAGCACTAGCAACCGAAAATTCTCAACCTGTTCCTGCTGCCAATAATGTTTTACGAGAAATACCAGCAAACGGTGAAATAACCTTTTCGGCTCCTGAAATCTCCGAAACTAGCAATAGCATTTCCGCAAATAATCCTGTTTCTGCACAAATAAACAGCCAATTGCTGCCATTAATGCCAGCCAATGTACAAGTGTCCCCGCCTACATCCAATCAACAACCACCCACCCCTAAAGTCGCCGGATTTCCAACTCCTAGCAGTTTAGCAGGAAGACAAATAACAACTGACACTCAAGTTGCACAGCCGCCTAATACACCACAGTTAAATTATGTGCGGATTGATCCTAATACGATTGAGTTTACTGCCCCTGAGTATCCATCCAATTCAGTTGCACAGTCACCAGTTACAAGCGTGAGGGAGCAAATACAGCAGCCGTTAGCAAGACTAGAAACTGCTGCCCCAGGTGCTTCAGCACTTTTACCACTTCCTGAGAACAATATCCCCATTGCTAATACTCGCAATATGCAAACAAGTTCTGCAAGTATTCCTTATAGTGGTAACTCTGCGACACAATTTGGTGTACGTTATCGCGTAGTAGTTCCACTCTTCACTGATAAAGACCAAGATTTAGTGCGATCGCTTGCTCCTGGTGCATTTCCCACAGTCTGGGAAGGTCAAAGAGTTATGCAAGCAGGAGTATTTAGCAGTGAATATAACGCTAAAGAAATGCTCAAAATACTTTCTAGCAATGGTTTAAGAGTCATTATGGAACCGTTGAATTGAGTAGGGCATAGGGCAAAATAGGTGGAGGATACTTTCACGCTTTGATTGCCCCTAAATTCAAATAGCATAGAACCAGATAACCACAAGACCGTACTATGACTCCACAACTCAAAGCTGCGATCGCTGCTATCCAACTGCTCTCATCTACAGAACGTCAACAACTGCTGCAAATCCTTACCCAAAGCAATTTATCCTCACACTCTCAAACCGATCTTAAAAATCTCAGTAATCAGTTTTGGCAAGACACTACGCTCAAGCAGCTACTCGCCACCCAGACCCCTATCACCGTTCATAACCTCAAATATCTCGCTGCTGACTTTTGGCCTGAAGAAGACTCCATCGAGGATTTTCTCACCTTCTTGCGACACCAGCGCCAAGAGGCTATCTAACTAAACTACCATGAGTCTTCTCCTGATTGATACTGATATCGCTTCTTTCATCCTCAAAGGTAGTGATTATGCCGACCCTTACTTGCCACTTTTGAGTGGTCAGGAATTGGCACTATTCATGCCCTTTTTTTGATTGTCATTGGCGATCGCTCTTTAACGGCTAAAGTAAACTGAAGACAGAAATACTACAAATCCAAGAATTGCCCCCATGAGCGTTCAAATCGAATTTCAGGTTAGCGCTCCACCGTTTCGTTGGGATGAAGCTGGAGGTATTCGCATCGGTCAAAGCCGCGTTACTCTCGATAGCTTGCTAGCAACATACCATAACGGCTCTACACCTGAAGAAATTGCTGTTCAGTATCCCGTTCTCTGTTTAGGGGAGATATACGCAGCGATCGCATATTATCTCACCCATCGCCAAGAAATCGACAATTACCTAGAGCAGCGTCGCAAAAAAGCTCAACAACAGCGAAATCAATTTGTCCAGCAGTATAATTTAGCTAATCTTAGGCAGCGCTTGCGCGATCGCTATCAGCCCCAAGGAGAATTATAGCCAGTGCGTCTATTGACTGATGAGAACTTCAATGGCTCGATATTGCGGGGCTTGATCAGACGTTTACCTGGATTGGATATTGTTCGTGTCCAAGATGTAGGTCTAATCCATACTGATGATTCCACTATCTTAGAGTGGGCAGCCAATGAAGAACGCATCTTGCTTACCCATGATATAGCAACGATTACTGTCCATGCTTATGAGCGAATCAACAAAGGTTTGTCTATGCCTGGAGTTGTTGAAGTTATTGCAACGGCTCCGATCGGACAGGTTATTGACGACTTATATTTATTCGTTCGTTGCACTAAGTTTGGTGAATATGAAGGTCAGATCCTTTTCATTCCCTTTTCTTAATTGTCATTGGCGATCTCGGGTCAAAATGAAATCAGTTGCTTTAAGAGAGCGATCGCTTCATAAAATCACTCTCAATAATGTTGAAAAAATTGTCAAAGCTGCACGCAGCAGATAGAAAGAAGATGCGCCTATATATAGTGCAAGAAATAAAGAACGAACCGCCAAGAGCGCCAAGTACGCCAATAAATAAGAAATTAAGAGATTAGACTTGTCGGGTAATAACAAAAAAATGGCTGTAAAGATTACCAGTTAAAGGTTACAGCCATTCCTGTAGGAACTACTATAAACGCTTACTATATAAGACTTTCAGAAATTTATCGTCCTATTTCCCGACAACTCTATTTAGCGCAGCTTCACAAAGAAATGGTATGAGTCAGGTTCTTTTGCTTTGACCATCACTACACCGTTTGACCGCCATCAACGACCAAGGCGTGCCCAACAACGAAGGAAGACGCATCCGAACACAGCCAGACCACGGCATTGGCGATCTCTTCGGGCTGTCCCATCCTTCCAATCGGTTCTTCTGAGATTACCTGTTCTCGTCCTTCAGGAGTGCCACCGGTGAAGCGATCCATCATCGACGTGTCGATATAGCCAGGACAGACGGCGTTGATGCGGATGTTCTGCGAGGCGTAGTCGAGAGCCGCCGACTTGGTGAGTCCGATCAAGCCGTGTTTTGCGGCGGTGTATGCGGCTCCACCCTTGATGCCTATGACCCCGGCACCCGATGATGTGTTCACGATCGCGCCGCCCCCTTGCTTGAGTAGCAGCGGAATTTCATACTTCATGCACAGAAAAACGCCGCGCAGGTTAATGTTGACGATCCGATCCCACTCTGACTCTTCGATTTGGGCTGTTGCTGCATTCTTCTGCTCCACACCGGCGTTGTTAAAGGCAAAGTCCAGCCGCCCGAAGGTTTCGATGGTCTTGGAAAGAGCCGCCTTCACGTCCTCGCTTCGCGTCACATCGCACTTGACGGCGATCGCTCGTCCCCCGAGTTGTTCGATCATGCGCGCCGTTTCTTGATTGCCCTGTTCTGAAACGTCGGCGACCACCACATTAGCGCCTTTACGGGCAAACGCCAGCGCCGTAGCTCGACCGATGCCGTTCGCTGCTCCGGTTACAAACGCAACCTTTCCCATATAGTTTCCATTCTCGTTCGTTGTCATTTTTTAACTCCTAACTTTTATTCCAATCAAGATTTCTGAAAGCCGTCATTTCGCGTCAGCTTTATATTCCTCGTCCGTCACAGGCTTGAGCCAATTCACCTGACTGTCGCCTTTGTAGTTGGTAATTACAACGTGCGTCATCGGAGATTCGGATGATGCGCCGTGCCAGTGTTCAATGTCGGGATTGCAAAGAATTACATCGCCTTTGTTAATCGTTTTGATGGGTTTGCCTTTTTCTTGATAAAGCCCTTTGCCCATCGTCACGAGTATAGTTTGTCCTGCCGGATGGTTGTGCCAGTTTGTCCGTGCGCCCGGCTCGAAGGTCACACTGGCGATTGAAAAATTATTGTTTTCGGTTTTTGGAGCGAGTGGCTGCACATAAACCGTTCCCGTAAAAGTTTCCGCCGGGGCTTTTTCGCCCTTCGGAAAAATCGTGTTTTCAGTTTTATTTTCCGCCTTTTCCATTTTTGTTTGCTCCGTATTAGCCGATTGCTGATTGCTGCATCCAACGGCTAAAAAAAGTGCCGCGCATAATATCAATCCGATTGTTATATTTTTCATAATTTTATTCTCCCGGTGATTACTCTAATTCAAACGTCACCGTTACGTTTCCTGATCCTACTGCGGCTTCAAGCCCTGAAGGATCGTCCATCCGTCCGAGTTTTGTATAACTGTATTGCGTCGGAAATGTTTTATAGAAAAGCACTAAGGTATTGCTTCCCCAAACCATCAGATCGCCTTTGTTGATTGTTTTGGGATTGGAAGAGTCGGTCGGCAAATTGTTCGAGAAATCATATTTTTTCTCGTTGCCGTTCAGTTCATCCATCTTCAGCGTCAACGGCAGCATCGCTTTGAAAGCGTTTGCCGTCGCATTGTCAAAGAGTGTGGCGTTGAAAGTCTTTGACCCGATTTTAATCTTTATCATCTTATTGCCTTTAGTCTCGTTGGCAGCATTACTGCTTTGATTATTAATATTCGTATTACCAGCAAATCCCGATTGGTCTTGACTGCAACCGACGGAGTTGCCGAAAAGAAATGTTGCTGAAAACATCATTACGATTAAGAATTTTATATTGCTCATTCGTCTTTTTTGAAAGTGAAACGACTTGTTGGTTTCTGCTTCCTGATTACTTTAGATTTGTTTTGAAAAAGCCTTCCAGCTTGTCAAAAGGAATGAGATTGATTTTGTCGTATAAATCAACGTGTCCGGCATTCGGAACAATAACCAGTTCTTTCGGTTCGGCTGCGCGTTTGTAAGCATCTTCACTAAACTCTTTTGAATGAGCCTTATCACCCGTAATGAAAAGCATCGGACGAGGAGAAATCGTTTCAATGTCATTGAACGGATAAAAGTTCATAAACTTAGTGTTACTGCTCAATGTCGGATGCGTCGTCAGTTCCGGCGACCCTCCCTTTGGGGTATAGTCACCTCGCGGAGTGCGGTAGAAATCATAAAATTCACGCTGAATAGGATGAGTGTTTTCATCCAACTTATGAACAGTCCCGCCCGTATATTTGGTTTCGCCGCCGGTAAACTCTGCGTAACGCTGCTCCGCGGCCTCAGCTATAAGTTTCTTTCTCTGCTCAAGGGTTTGCGAATGGTTAAGTGCATTTCGGTTGGCTGCTCCCATATCGTACATACTGACAGTTGCGATTGCTTTCATTCGCGGATCAATTTTAGCGGCACTGATCACAAAGCTTCCGCTACCACAAACTCCAATTATTCCGATTCGGTTTTTGTCAACAAATGGACGCGTCCCAAGAAAGTCAACTGCTGCACTGAAATCTTCAGAATAAATATCAGGCGCAACAACGTTGCGTGGTTCGCCTTCACTCTCTCCCCAAAAAGACAAGTCAAGAGATAAAGTCACAAACCCTCGTTCAGCCATATTTGCAGCATACACGTTGGCACTTTGTTCTTTTACCGCTCCCATAGGATGCCCAACAATGATCGCCGAATGTTTTTTACTCTGATCTAAATTCTTGGGAATAAATAGATGTCCCGTAACATTCATTTTGTATTGGTTTTTAAAAGTAACCTTATACATTGCAACGTTGTCGCTTACCTTAAAAGTTGTATATCCCTGTGGTGTTATTTGTTCCATTTCTTTTGTTGGTTTTGATTGTCCTTTTTGTTCTGTTTGTGTGTAAGCTTGCCCGCTGATCATAGGAGCTATCATCGCTAAAATTAATATATATCTCATATAATTTCTCCCCTTTTGATTGTGAGATTTACAGATTGAAATTGTTGCTCTATTAATCTTAAATTTCTCCAAATATCAATCTGGTTTTATCAGCAGGGTTTCTACCGTTTGCTGTATGAGTTCAATTATGCGGGCGTGAAAACGGATAGCGTTAGGACGTTCATTGAAAAAAACCGGACAATTCTCCAAAAAATCGCTATGCAACGTGCTGAACAGAAACAAAATGTTTAATATAAATTTATGAACGCAAAAGAAGCAGAATTTGAAAAGCGAAAGATGCAGATCAATCGGGAGGATCTGATCGAAAGAATGATTCGTATCGCTCCCCAAAACAGTCTTTTGGAAGTGTTTCCGGGCATTTTCATATATCAATCGTCGAAACCGACTGAGAGCCAGATATCCGTATTAAAGCCCGCCTTCTGCGTCATCGCGCAGGGCAGCAAGGATGTGCTTTTGAACGATGAATTATTTCACTACGATTCCGGTCATTACTTAATCTCGACGCTTGATTTGCCGATTATGAGTAATGTCGTCGAAGCGTCCGAGGAAAAACCTTATTTGAATCTTCGCATAGACCTCGATCCGGCACTTGTGGCTGTGGTGATGATTGAATCTGGCATCGAAACTAAAAAAAGCGGCACTGGAGTCAAAGCGATGGATGTCAGCCCGGTTGATGCCGATTTGCTGGAAGCAGTCGTCAAATTGGTGAAACTATTTGATACGCCGGACGAAATGAAGTTTCTCGCGCCGCTCATCATCCGCGAGATCATCTATCGGCTTTTAAAGGGAAAACAGAGCGCACGCCTCAGTCAACTTATCACTACCGAAGGCGACGCACAGCGCATCTCCAGGGTGGTCAAGCAAATCCGCGAGAACATTGATCAACCTCTGAAAATCGAAGATACAGCCCGCGAGATTGGCATGAGCGTGTCAGGCTTTCACCAACATTTTAAGTCCGTCACGGCGATGAGTCCTTTGCAGTTCCAGAAACAAATACGGCTTCAGGAAGCGCGCCGTCTGATGCTTGGCGAAAACATGGACGTGGCGATCGCCAGCTTCCGCGTCGGTTATGAAGACCCTTCATATTTCAGCCGGGAATATAAAAAACTATTTGGTATTCCCCCGCATCGTGACATCGCCAAGCTACGCAGCAATTTAGGGCAATAAGAATTGGACAGGTTTATTGGGAGCATCCCTTTAGGTGCAAAAAGAGGGTGAAACGCCGATTTTCTTTGTGAGTGTTTATCGTGAAGAACAAGGGGACTGTACATCAACACTTTAATTCTCCAGAATTAAAAGTGTTCAATCCTTAATACAAGATTAATGACCCCTCACTCTAAGCGTGTGTTCCACCTATGAGCCATTTCGTGTAATGGGGGGCAAAAAGTATTATTTTCTCGTGGTTGTAAGCAGCGTCACTAACCTTGAATATTTTCCACAACTTAGGATCATAAGTTGGGATTTGAGTTCTGACTGGATTAAATAGTTGAATTATATTTATGATACTTTTGAGCGCGATCGCCTTCGCCGTAAATCGGGTTAAGCCAAGAAAACTCATCATCTAATACCTCAACACGACTTTGAAGTACCTCAATACGACTTTGAAGTACCTCAACACGACTTTGAAGTACCTCAACACGACTTTGAAGTACCTCAACACGACTTTGAAGTACCTCAATACGACGTTGAAGTACCTCAACATGACTTTGAAGTACCTCAATACGACTTTGAAGTACCTCAACATGACTTTGAAGTACCTCAATACGACTTTGAAGTACCTCAATACGACTTTGAAGTATCCGTCGCTGATTTAAAGTAACTTTTTTGACAGATTTAATAAATACCTCAGTATAATCCACTAAAAATAATTAGGTCGATCTTAATTTGCTTTAATTTTTCCGAATTATCTCTCAGAGAAGTTTATTGTTGTCTTGGCTAGAGTATGTGCAGTAATCCTATAACTTCCTTCAGGAGCGCATCTCATGGCACGACTAAAACGCAGTTCACCAGATTTAGAAAAGGCTCTCCGTCGAATTGCAGGAATGCGATCAATTAGCCCGACGCTAGAATTTGGCAACGGATTAAGTTTGATAGACTACGACAGCCGCATCCAAACCTTGCAAACTCAGCTATCCACCTACAACACTTTACTCTCTAGCATAGATGAAATGGCAGGCCGCCTCTCTCTAATTGAAGAAGAATTGCGCGGCTACTCTGAAAAGATGTTAATGAGTGTAGCAACCCATTATGGCAAAGACAGTTTGCAATATATCCAGGCGGGAGGCAAGCCACGCAAGAAATTATCACGCCGTTCGAGCAATACCCAATCCCCATCTGAGAGTACAGCTACAATCTTGAATGGTGCAAACAACAATGGTAAACAAACCTCTGTTGTTTTACCTTAATGTTTAACCGCATCATGCTAATAAATTCTTAATTACGAATTATTCTGTCACTGCCTCTGCCTCGCAGAACGCTATCTGATACTCCTTATCCTGGTTTATGATCCAAACGAGTCGCTTGCTCTAGGGCGGCTTTTTCTTTGGCTCGGCGGACATAAGGTTGTAATTGGGTGCGATCGCACGCTGTAAAAATACTCAAATTTTCTAAGGTGATCCCCCGCATCAACATTTCTACGCGCCAAGTTTGTTGTGCCTGAGCGATCGCTGGCGCTTGTCCTTGGGGAGTTAACAATCCCTCACTCCATAGTTGCCAACGTGCCTCAAGCTCTGATTCTGTCATGGGTGTGCCTGTATCATTCAGAAACATAGCTGTTTGAGCATCTTTACGACTTTTCAGCCATTTTATTAAGGGATTATTGGTAAAAGAACCGTAGCGTTTGCCCAAAATCCACTGATTCACAGGCACTTGCCGGACAAATCCGGGAATTGTGATTTGCAAGAAGTGCCCTTGACTATCGTAGATTTGGTGCGATCGCTCCAAGCTAATTATTTCTGTGGCGGATAACCCAGCCCCAAATAACACATAAGCCAAGGCATAATCCCGTACTCCCCATTTCCTGGCTTGTTGCAGAATTTGGTGAACTAAAGTAGCAGGCAAATCAGCTACTTCTATGGTAGTCAAGCCCCCTTGTAAGGAGTTTGTTGCTAGTTCTGCTGTAGATGACATAGCTCCATGTAAAAACAATTCCACCAAATTTTCCAGAAAATCATCCCGATCCTCCCAAAGTTCGTGAAATTCGCTAGTGAACTCAATTACGGCATATCCCAAGATCATCCCATTCAGCAAACTGGCTAATTTTTCTGCCGGTAAGTAGGTGTTTAGGTGTCCTTGCTGGATTACAGTAGCTAAATACTGAGCTACATAACGATTTGCCTCTGTTACTCCCCTGCCTAGTGCGCGGCGATTTTCTGCCGGAAATTGGTCGGCTTCCCCTACCACAGACCGGACGAACTCTGGCACTCGTTCTAATGTATGTAAAGTGTCACTTGCATAATCTTTAAGAGCTTGGTAGACATTGCCCGGAGGCGTTGCCCGCCGCACCAGCGATTCACCTAAATCTTTAAAAGCTGCGGACTCTTCCAGCACAGCCAAAAGCAGTCCATGCTTATTGCCAAAATTCCGAAATAGAGTCACTTCGTTGACTTCGGCTTTTTCAGCAATTTGGCGGGTTGTGGTAGCGCTGACTCCGTGAGCAGAAAACAACTCAAGTGCAGCTTGAATTAGGCGTTGACGAGTAGAAATGAGTTGAGACGACATAAATAAATGCAAGTGGCACTTGCACGGATATCAGATTTCTGCTAGCATAACAAATGTAAGTGATACTTGCTTTACTCTCCTGTAACGGACTAGTATACAGGGCGGGGAAATCCTTGTGGGATTATGCCTAAGAAAAAGCAAATCGCTTGATCATCCATCAACAGGAATTTTTATGACCGCAAATTTTGGGGCGATCGCCCCTGAGAGAGGCAATTCACCTCAACTCAGGTGGATAAATGTGGTATTTTTTGGTGTATTCCATGCCTTAGCACTTCTGTCTCCTTGGTTTTTCTCTTGGTCAGCATTAGGTTTACTAGTGTTTCTGCACTGGTTATTCGGGAGCATTGGTATTTGCTTGGGATATCACCGACTACTGAGCCATAAGAGTTTCCAAGTTCCTAAGTGGTTAGAGTATGCGATCGCCCTTATTGGAGCGCTGGCTTTGCAAGGTGGGCCAATTTTTTGGGTAGGTGGACACCGCCAGCATCACGCCCACACGGAAGATATTGACCTAGATCCCTATTCCGCCCAAAAAGGATTTTGGTGGAGCCATATACTATGGATTTTCTACCCGCGCCCAGAATTTTTTGACTATGACACCTATAAAAAATATGCTCCTGACTTAGCAAGACAACCCTTTTATTGCTGGCTGGATCGCTACTTCTTGCTGTTGCAAATACCCTTTGCGCTGCTGCTATACGTCTTAGGAGGATGGCCTTTCGTATTCTACGGAGTGTTTCTCAGATGTGTACTGCTTTGGCACTCAACCTGGTTTGTGAACTCAGCATCACATCTGTGGGGTTATCGCACCTTTGATGCTGATGATGGCGCTCGTAATCTTTGGTGGGTATCCATCGTAACTTATGGAGAAGGATGGCACAATAACCATCATACTTATCCCCACATGGCGAAATCTGGGTTGTTTTGGTGGGAGATTGATGTTACTTGGTGGAGCATCCAACTTTTGCAGACTTTAGGTTTAGCCAAAAAAGTTGTTTCAAGTCCCCCTCAAGGTGCAACTCACGGCTAAATTGCAACTAAATTATCATGAATTTGTTATGCCGATTGCTTCCCGCAGTCGGCTTACTAATTTTTATCAGTAGTATTTTACGGTAAAATTTAACGGTTTAAATCACCGCAATACATCAAGTGTGAAAACTGACAGTATTTTTTACCGCCTTTTTCAAGAACTTCCTGGGGTCTTTTTTGAATTAATTGGTAATCCACCTCAAACAGCAGAGGGTTATAAATTCTCCTCAATTGAAATAAAGCAAACTGCATTCCGTATAGATGGTGTTTTTCTCCCAACACAAGGGGAAGAAAATCCGATTTACTTTGTTGAAGTCCAGTTTCAAACCGACACAGAAATTTATTCACGCCTAATTTCCGAGATTTGTTTATACTTACGTCAAAATAAACCTAAAAATTCATGGCGAGGAGTAGTTATCTATCCCAATCGCAGTCTAGATACAGCAGATATCAAGAATTACAGTGAATTTTTTACCAGCGATCGCGTCAGTCGCATCTATCTTAATGAATTAGGTGAAACTGCATCGTTACCAGTTGGAATTGCTACCATGAAACTAGTTGTCGATGAAGAGGATACAGCAATTACAGCCGCTAGGCAGTTAATAGACAGAACCCAGCAAGAAATCAACATTGAACCACAACGGCGACAGTTATTAGAATTGATAGAGACAATTTTGGTTTATAAGTTTCCGATGATGAGTCGAGAGGAGATTGAAAGTATGTTTGGGTTAAGTGATTTGAAACAAACACGAGTTTATCAAGAAGGCAAACAAGAAGGCAAGCAAGAGGGCAAGCAAGAAGGCAAGCAAGAAGGCAAACAAGAAGGAGCGCGTGAAGAAAAGTTTAGAATGATACCTTTGCTCTTGAGATTGGGATTGAGTTTTGAAGAAACAGCGAAAGAGTTAGGTTTGAGCCTAGAAGAGATTCAGCAAGAAATGCAAAAACAGCCTCCAACTCAGGATACGTAACTTACAATTAGCACTCATCACAGATACCTCTAAATATTCCTGCTATTTTCCATTGCCATTAATTTTTTATTTTTTATATGATTTCCCTCTCTCCCATTCTCCAAGCTAGACTCTCCCAACCCCTCAAAATTGGCTCGTTTGAGGTAAAAAGTCGCGTTCTCCAGTCGCCTCTATCTGGGGTGACAGATATGGTGTTTCGCCGTCTGGTGCGTCGCTATGCACCAGATTCAATGATGTATACCGAAATGGTGAATGCTACGGGATTGCATTATGTCAAGCAGTTACCCAAAATTATGGAGGTAGATCCTAATGAGCGCCCAATTAGTGTTCAACTATTTGATTGCCGTCCAGATTTCTTGGCAGAAGCAGCAATCAAGGCAGTTGCCGAAGGTGCTGATACTGTTGATATTAATATGGGTTGTCCGGTAAATAAAATCACTAAAAATGGTGGTGGTTCTTCGTTGTTACGGCAACCAGAAGTAGCAGAGGCAATTGTGCGGGAAGTGGTAAAAGCTGTTGATGTACCTGTGACAGTAAAAACCCGTATTGGCTGGAATGACAACGAAATTACTATTCTCGACTTTGCCAAGCGGATGGAAGATGCCGGGGCACAAATGATCACAGTCCACGGACGCACCCGCGCCCAAGGATACAATGGCAATGCCCGTTGGGAATGGATTACTCGTGTAAAAGAAGTGCTTTCTATCCCAGTGATTGGAAATGGAGATATTTTTTCCGTTGAAGCGGCGGTGAAATGTTTAGAACAAACTGGCGCTGATGGTGTGATGTGTTCCCGTGGGACTTTAGGCTATCCGTTTTTGGTGGGAGAAATTGATCATTTCCTGAAAACTGGGGAGATGTTAGCAACACCTAGCCCGATTCAGCGCTTGGAATGTGCAAGAGATCATTTACAAGCCTTGTGGGAGTATAAAGGCGATCGCGGTGTACGTCAAGCCCGTAAGCACATGACTTGGTATGCTAAAGGTTTCGTTGGTGCTGCCGAACTCCGAGGACAGCTAAGTTTGGTTGAAAAAGTAGATCAAGGTTTGGCAATGATTGACCAAGCAATTGAAAAATTGGCTAATGGTTATGAACTTGAAGAAGAAGCACAAGGTAGTTTTGTAATGCTTTAATATCTTTAACTAGCCAAAGTGGAGGCTCACAATGTTAGTTTCTAAACACAACGATGTTGTATCCGTCCCCAAAATCCTCTCTTTAGAAGACTTCATGGCAAATCCTCCAGAGGGCATGGAGTGGGTAGACGAGCAACTAGTAGAAAAAACAGGGATGACATTAAAACACAGCGAAATTCAGTTTAATATTGGTTTTTATTGGAGAAGTTATATCAACTCCATTCAACAAGGTGGGAAAGTTTATACTGAAGTACCTTGTCGCACATATAAACAAGGTCGCCGTCCTGACGTAGCTTATCTGACACCTCAGTTGGTAGCTGAGTTTGGTGATGTTCCCACTTTGCCACAGAGTTTTCCACTAATTGCTGAAATAGTTTCACCCACCGATTTAGCTGAAGACTTATTTCTCAAAGCCCAGGAGTATTTGCAGTCTGGTTGCGAAGAAATTTGGCTAGTATTTCCTGAAAGTCGGTTAGTTTTTGTAATGACTGATAATCAGGTTTTAGGGTTTAAAGCTGGTGATGTGGTTAGTACTCAAAGAGTATTACTGGGTTTTAGTGTAGCTGTAGACGAATTTTTGGCTTGAAAATGAATTAGGACTTACACTTCAGAGAGTCAAAAAGTTTCAATCCCTAATAGGGATTTTATTGAATTGCAATCTGCCCATCGTAGCTACATCAAGGGAGTTGCCGTTTCAATCCCTAATAGGGATTTTATTGAATTGCAATTTCATCATGTTCACAGCTTTGATAATTGAGGCACTGTTTCAATCCCTAATAGGGATTTTATTGAATTGCAATCTATGGGTATTTCAAGGATCATTTAGGTAATCTTCTGTTTCAATCCCTAATAGGGATTTTATTGAATTGCAATATGATATTTATACCTCGGTGTTAAAGGTTTATAAAGTTTCAATCCCTAATAGGGATTTTATTGAATTGCAATCTAGCCGCTCGACTTAAAGCCGATCGCTCAAAACGTTTCAATCCCTAATAGGGATTTTATTGAATTGCAATTGCAGAGGTGGGAGTTAATTAAACTCTCACCTGTTTCAATCCCTAATAGGGATTTTATTGAATTGCAATTCTGTAAGTGACTCTATCCGTGCCCTGATTAAAAGTTTCAATCCCTAATAGGGATTTTATTGAATTGCAATTTTACTGTCTTATAAACGGTCGTATTGACTGGGATGTTTCAATCCCTAATAGGGATTTTATTGAATTGCAATAGTGATGGATTGGAGGCTCCTGCTCGTGTTAGGTTTCAATCCCTAATAGGGATTTTATTGAATTGCAATCCGATTACTTCTTAGAAACCTGCGGTTACACATGGGATGTTTCAATCCCTAATAGGGATTTTATTGAATTGCAATGTCATCTGCGAGTCCCAAGGCGTACCCTTTGAGTTTTTGTTTCAATCCCTAATAGGGATTTTATTGAATTGCAATATAAGTACTGTCGTCTAATCCTTCCCTAGGGTCATAAGTTTCAATCCCTAATAGGGATTTTATTGAATTGCAATAATTTTGCTGCTGGTAGCACAGTTAATGTATATAGCGTTTCAATCCCTAATAGGGATTTTATTGAATTGCAATTTTACAGTAGTTCCATAGGGGTTAACCTGTTGTTTCAATCCCTAATAGGGATTTTATTGAATTGCAATCTAAAAATCAAAGATAAAGGACTTAAAAAAGCCCTGTTTCAATCCCTAATAGGGATTTTATTGAATTGCAATACAGCAATGGCTTTATTACGATGCACAAAGATGCATTGTTTCAATCCCTAATAGGGATTTTATTGAATTGCAATCTAAAGACTACTCAGATATCATTCCAGAAGAGTTGTTTCAATCCCTAATAGGGATTTTATTGAATTGCAATGGAAGTCCCCGCGGAAGCAATTGGATGTTGTCATCTCGTTTCAATCCCTAATAGGGATTTTATTGAATTGCAATCGCTGGTGTCTGAAAGCACTGCTGTATTTGGTTTTCAAGGTACAGTTGCGCGAATGAAGAAATCATAACACAGTGAATAGTTATACCACAAAATGTAAATCGCTGGAAAGCAGTCTCTATAAGGTGCGCGGATGGTTTTAAAGTACTATCGCCCTCAAAGTCTTGTATAGAAGGAGCATACAGCCTTTTTTGCCTCTTCTCATTTTGTACACCTACCCATCCGCGCATTTGGCAAGGAAATTAGCCTAATTACCGATCGCTACCTCATATTAAAATAAGCGATCGCCTAATCCTTACACACCTTAATTTACCAAATCAGGGAATACCTCTTGCACAGCTGGATGCACTAAGCGATGGTTCTGCACATTCACACCCTTAGCTAATGCTGGGTTAACTTCCAGTGCCTTAATTCCCAAATTCGCCAACTGGACTACATAAGGTAATGTACTATTATTGAGTGCCTGGGTTGCTGTCCAAGGTACTGCTCCTGGCATATTGGGAACGCCATAATGCACCACGCCCTCTTCAACGTACACCGGATTTGTGTGTGATGTCGGGTGCAAGGTTTCTATGCAACCACCTTGGTCAACGGCTACATCAACTATTACAGAACCAGGACGCATTTGTTTAACCAATTCACGGGATACTAGTATTGGCGCTCTCCGTCCTAATACTAAAACTGCACCGATGAGCAAATCGGCTTCTTTGACTGCGGCTTCGATATGAGCAGAGTTGCTGTAAAGCAATTCGACTCTAGAGCCAAACAAAGTTTCTAAATAAGATAAGCGCTCGACACTCACATCTAAAATCTGGACGATCGCACCCATACCTACAGCAATTTTAGCTGCTTCTGTGCCAACAACACCGCCACCTAAAATTACTACTTTACCTGGTTGGACTCCAGGAACACCACCTAAAAGAACTCCTCTACCGCCTTGCTGACGTTCTAAAAATCTCGCCCCAAATTGTACTGCTAGCCGACCAGCAATCACGCTCATGGGGGTGAGCAAGGGTAGTCTGTTAGCGCCTGGTTGTTCTACAGTTTCGTAGGCGATCGCAGTTGTGCCACAATCAATCAAATTCTCTGTCAATTTGCGATCGGCTGCTAAATGTAAATAAGTAAATAATATCTGCCCTTTCTGCAAAAATTTATACTCAGATGTCAGAGGTTCTTTGACTTTAACAACCAATTCTCGATTCCAAGCCGTTTCTGATGTAGGGACAATCTCGGCTCCAGCATTTCTGTAGTCGTCATCTGAAAATCCAGCACCATTACCTGCTTGCGTCTGGACAAAGATGCTATGACCATTTTCTCGCAGCACCCGCACACTAGAAGGACTTAAACCTACCCGAAATTCTTGATCTTTACTTTCCTTGGGAACGCCAATTTCCATATATCGCCTCTGATAATTTTTTTGTTTAACTGTAGCCTGCCAATTTCCAGCTTGCTAGTTTCGTCTTGCTACTGACCTATTACAAATAGCTGTATTAGAGATCGTTAATCTGTGTTCTAAGTTTCTCAATTTAATCTGAGTAGCCCCAAACTCTTGCCCTTGACTATTGGCGCAGTATTTATACAATATATAAAGAATAGTAACAATTTATTAAAAGAGTGATTGTGCTGCCTACTAGGATGCTTTTGCTGAATTTATGCACTGCAATCTGCTTTTAAGCTACTAAGTGTAGGTAAAAGTTAAGGGAAGAACGAGCCGATTCCTTTAACCTTTGTCGCTTATCCCTACTTTCACCGACTTCTGCGAGAAGTTTAACATTAAGTCCCGTTTGCCAAAAAAGGTTTCTTAAAAATGACACAAACACAACCAACAATTACCCCTAAACTAGAGGAGCCGAAGTTTGGCTTTAACGAATATGCCGAACGCTTAAATGGTCGAGCGGCAATGATTGGCTTCGCTTTAACGCTAGTGATTGAATATACAACCAATCAAGGGGTGTTATCATGGCTAGGTCTGAAGTAGTGCCACCAATCAGCAGAAGGTGGAAGTTATAAGCTAGTAATTAAAAGAGTTTCAACCAGCTGGAACAACCAGTTGGTTTTGACTTTGAATAAATGATAGTGAAGTACTTCGTCCTACATACTTTAATAAATAATTGTCCTAGAATGTAAGTAAGAGAGGAATCAAAATACCTATTAGTGATTGAAATATCATAGATTTGCAAGTAGTATATGCAAGACGATTAATGAGTAAATTTCCTCCCCTACTAATAAAAAAATTATAATTAGTGTCTGCCTTGAATGAGAAAGGCGAATTACGGGTGAGGTATTCTTGGTAAATATACACAAAAGCTGAACTGGAACTAACCAAGCTGTGATGAATGCTGTATTACCTCGTTTTTTGAAGTCAACTTACCGAAAAGAGCCAATAATCAGTGTATTGATGACGATGGGCGCTATAGATGCCCTGATTGGCGGATTGAATGATAGCTGGTCATTGTTCGCTTTTGGTTTGGGAACGGCAGGGATAGCTCTAGCCTTTAAGTTGTGGCGTTTTCAACAGCGTCGTCCTGTAGTAGAGGAGCCTGTGGTGCAACATTATTTGCCCTCTCGTTCTTCTAGTGCGCCTTTACCGATGTTAAGCGTTTCTAAGAAAAAATCACCTCTTTAAAAAGTGCAGAGTTATTACTTGATAACTCTGCAAAACTTATTGGGGTAAATGTATCTATAAAAAGTGAGGAAAAAGAGTGAGTAGTGAGGGAAAAGGTCGGGGTAATTTTCTACGCCCGTATTTTATCTTGGGATTTATGGCAGCTGTTGCCCTTCCAGTGGCTACCTGGGAAGGGTTTCATATTCATCAAGCTCATGCTGCAATTGAAGTAATACCAAGCTCCCAAGCTACTAATAGCTTTGCTAATGCTCAACTACTTTACACACTCAGAGGGCATAAGGGAACTGTTAAATCCCTCGCTTTCAGCCCAGATAGCAGAATTCTTGCTAGTGGAGGTGCAGAAAACGAAGGTGTAATTCGCCTGTGGAATCCAGTAAACGGCAAAAAGTTGGGGAATATTAACAAAGCACACAAAGCAGCCGTAGAATCTTTAGTGATTTCGCCAGATGGTCGAACCCTCGCTAGTTGTAGTGATGACAATACGATTAATCTCTGGAGCCTGAATAATTTTAAATTTAGCCGCTCTTTTGTCGGACATACCAGTAACGTATTATCTTTAGCGGTGTCTCCTGATAGTAAAATCCTCATCAGTGGAGCTTTGGATGGGATTCGTATATGGGATTTATTGCAGCAGCGCCCTCTAGGGACTCTAGTACGCTTTGATAATTTGATTTATACCCTGGCAATTAGTCCTGATGGGCAGACCTTGGCTAGTGGTGATAATAAGGGTGTAATCAAGTTGTGGAATTTGAGTACTGGTAAATTAATTAATGAATTAGTAGCTCATTCTAATGGTGTTAACGCTGTTATCTTTACACCAGATGGGCAAACATTAGTTACTGCTAGCCGCGATCGCACAGTAAAACTGTGGAATATTAATACTGGAGAATTAGTCCGCACCCTGACAGGACATAATAACTGGGTAAATGCGATCACAATTAATCCCGATGGACAAACCCTTGCTAGTGCTGGTAGAGATGGGATTAAATTATGGGATTTAACTACAGGCGAGTTAATAAATACACTGAGTGGACATACAGACTGGGTAAGTGCGATCGCTTTTAGTCCAAATGGCAAAATTCTTGCCAGTGGTGGATTTGATCAACAAATTAAAATTTGGGGAACTCCAGTAAAACGTAATTAACAGCGAACACTAGTTACCCAACTACTTTAAGTAGTCGAGGAACTGAATGACGTATCGTGAGTGCGTAGTTTACCGCCGTAGGCAT
The DNA here is from genome assembly GCF_023734775.1 of Nostoc cf. commune SO-36. Lineage (NCBI taxonomy): Bacteria > Bacillati > Cyanobacteriota > Cyanophyceae > Nostocales > Nostocaceae > Nostoc > Nostoc commune. The sequence continues at coordinate 6,077,140 of NZ_AP025732.1, forward strand.
CGCCTCACAATAGTGCAGGTGATTTACTTTCTTCAAGTATTAAGAATTATTCAAACTATTTAATAATAAATTGGGAAACCTAATGCTGGTCGCTCATAGGGTTTTACCAAAATGTGTTGGCTCACTGCGCGACCTCACTGTTGTAGTGATTACCGCCCACGTTTATAGCCTAATGGTGCTTTTTAGATTGTTTGCTAAAATTTAGTCTTGCCTTTTTAGAGGTTTTGTAGTAGAAAATCAACCAAAGCTCAGATCAAATTTTGCTAGAACTAGCCAAAATGAATGATGTTAGCACCAAGAGGGATGTCTACGATGCGCTACGCCTACCCCAAATGTTGAATAACTGTGAATACTTGATGAAAATACAGCCCAACTAATATCATATCCAGCAAATTACTGTAAGTATAAACATAGGTAATTTATTATCTGTGCAGCTACTTGCCCTCTAGATCGGAACAATTTCTGAACTTAGACAATCTTAGAAATGGTTATCTTCAGTAAATGCACTCAGGTAAATATCACTATCTTGGCTGAAGCAAAGGTTTATAGGGCTTAAACGCTACTTGAAACGGAAGACAACTTGCTACTTAAATAATGTTTAATTTTCCCGAACTGCTTTTGATCCCCATTTCGATAGAATGGCTAGGCAGAACCCTAAAACTAAAAACCGCTTTTGACTGCGACGCCCATGAATCAACTGAACAATGGTTTTACAATATTTCTAAGTCTGCTAGTCGAGGCGATGCCTTTTTTGCTTCTTGGGGTTTTATTCTCCAGTTTGCTGCTGTTTTTTGTTGATGAGCGCAAATTAGTAGAAAAAATGCCCAAAAATCCGTTGCTGGGTGCTTTAGTTGGCAGCATGATCGGCTTTTTATTTCCGGTGTGTGAGTGTGGGAATGTACCGGTAGCGCGGCGGTTCCTAATGCAGGGAGTACCCACACCAGTCGCAATTGGTTTTTTGCTAGCAGCACCAACAATTAACCCAATTGTAATTTGGGCAACTTGGACAGCATTTCGAGATCAGCCAGAAATAGTGGTCTTACGAGTCGTATTTTCTCTAGCAATTGCCACAATTATCGGTTTTGTTTTCAGTTTTCAAAAGGACTTAAACCCCATAGTCCAACCTGCGATCGCTCGGTATATGAAGTTTAATCCACCCGCACAGCCACAAACCAAACGCCGTGGTAAACGTTATCAAGTAGAACAGGAAGCAACAGTACCGAATTTGTTACAATCCGGGACTTATATCTTAGGAGGAAAAGCAGGTATACCTATGCGGATAGATCCTAATTTGGTACAGGCTACTACCGCAGTTTCTAATCCGAATAAACCGCTTATAGATAAACTGCGCCTAGTTGTGGATAATAGCATCCAAGAATTGCGAGAATTAGGCGGAGTAATGATTTTAGGAAGTGCGATCGCTGCTGCTATTCAAGTCCTAGCTCCCCGTGAATTAATTCTCAGTTTGGGAGCTGGCCCCATTACCTCAATTCTGGTCATGCTGATATTAGCAGTAGTGGTATCGATTTGTTCTACAGTCGATTCTTTCTTTGCCTTATCTTTTGCCTCAACCTTTAGCAGTGGTTCATTGTTGGCATTTCTAGTGTTTGGGCCAATGATTGACATCAAAAGTGTTGGTTTGATGTTATCTATCTTTAAACCCAAAACTATCTTTTACTTATTTGCTTTAGCAGGACAATTAACATTTTTGTTCACTCTCTTCCTGAACTTACACGTTTTTTAACAAATATTTGTCCTTTGTCCTTTGTTAATGACTAATGACCAATGACTAATGATTAATGGCTAACAAAAATCCCAAATCTAAAATCGTAAATCTTTTATTCCCTTGGCTGGATGCCCTAGCAATTACAGCTTGGGGTGTTTTGATGTTGAGATATTGGCAAACTAACAAGCTGAACCTATTGATTCACCCAAATTTCTTTGGGTTGGTGATTGTGGGTGGTATCGGCTTCATCATTATTGGTTTCTTCAAGATGCAGGAACTTTGGCAACGGCGTCGCCGTGATGTTACGCCAAACATGCAGCATATTAGTTTATTTCCCCCTGGTTGGGGCAGTGCTTTGTTGTTGATTACAGCGATTCTAGGTTTTATTATTACACCGCAAGTTTTTGCTAGTGATAAAGCACTCCAAAGAGGCGTGACGGCTGATTTATTAGGAAGCACACGCGTTAAACCCCAAGCCTTTCGCGCTACTGTTCGCCCAGAAGAGCGATCGCTTGTAGACTGGGTACGCACCGTCAATGTCTATCCAGAACCAGATTCATATACAGGGCAAAAAGCCAAGGTGCAAGGATTTGTCATTCACCCACCGGATATAGGAAAAGAATATTTGTTTTTAGCACGATTTGTCTTAACTTGCTGTGCAGCAGATGCTTACCCTATAGGATTGCCTGTCAAACTACAAAATAATCAAGAGCGTTATTCCCCCGATACCTGGCTGGAAGTCGAAGGGCAAATGGTGACAGAAAATTTGGCAGGTAAACGCCAACTTACCATTGCCGCTACCTCTCTCAAAAAGATTCCTCAACCCCAAAATCCTTATAGTTATTAGTTTATTTGTTGATGACAAATGACTAATGACAAATGACAAATGACTAACAACTAATGACTAAATCAAAAGCATTTATCCAACCACTAGATCGCATAGCGATCGCACTCATGCTAATACTGAGTGTGCTGATTGGGTTACTCATATTGCAAGGTGATGTGATAACTGCTCGTGTCCGGGAATTTACTTGGCAAAATCAACAAATTGGCGCAGAAGATAATTCCTTTACGCTCACCTTCAGCCGCCCAATGGAAGTAAAAAGCGTTGAGGATAACTTAAAAATCGAGCCACCCCTAGCAGGTAAATTCAGTTGGGCAGGGCGGCGGATGGTTTATACACTGGTGACACCAGCACCTTATGGCACGAATTATAAAGTGCAGTTACAGGGAGCTAAAGATAAGTTTGCGGAGCAAGAAGGCAAAAATCGGGTAATACAACCCTTTGCTGGTAGTTTCCGCACACGCGATCGCGTTATTCTTTACATCGGAACCGATCAAGAAGAACAGGGTCGCTTAGTTCTTTACAACTTAACTCAAGAGCAAAAAACGGTACTTACCCCCAAAGACCTGATAGTAATGGACTTTGAGTCGTTTCCAGATGGAGAGAAAATTTTATTTTCGGCTCGCACCAGCAAGAACCAAGATTTACTTTCAGCTCAACTGTACACAGTGACAACAGGCATTTCTGGTAAATCTGGACAAGAAGTAGAACCAGGAGGCAGAGTTGACCTGACTTTAGATAGTAAAGATTATCAAAACCTGAAATTTGACTTATCACCTGATGGGCAAACTATTGTCATCCAACGGGGAAACAAAACAAATCCCGGCGACTTTGGACTATGGTTTATGCCAGCAACCAGCGATGCTTCAGGAGAAAAACCCATCCCCAAACGTCTACAAAGCCAACCTGGGGGAGATTTTATGGTTACGCCAGATAGTAAAGCCGTAGCAGTTGCCCAAGGACAGGGAGCAGCGATTTTACCACTGGAAGGTGATGCCAGTAAACCTTTAGATTTTCTGCCGCAGTTTGGTTTAGTACAGGCTTTCTCCAAAGATGGCTCTCAAGCAGCGATGGTGAAGTTTAATACAGATTACACGCGAGATTTGTTTTTAGTGACAAACCAAGGTGTGCAAAAACAACTATTAAAAACAACAGGCTCAATTGTCAGCTGCCAATTTGACATCGCCTCACCTACCCTCTACTGCTTGCTGACACAGCTAGTATCCAAGGAACAATATATAGAACAGCCTTATGTGGTGGCAATTGATCTGAAAACAGGACAACAGAAACCACTCCTAGTACTGCCTCCCGCGCAACGGAATGTACAAATGAGTTTATCTGCCGACGGTTTAGGCTTGTTATTTGACCAAGTAGTACCGCAGACAAACACAACAGCATCATTGCCCCCAAACACTTTGAAGACTGATGATGGAGATGCGATCGCTACTAGTAGCCTGTGGTTAATGCCTCTGTTACCCATCGCGGATGCTGCAACTGTCGAAATTAGACCAGAACAACTACCCTTAGCCGGATTTCGTCCCCGGTGGCTACCTTGAAATAGAGGCAAGGGAGCAAGGGAGATGAAACAGAATGGTTAAGAATTTTTAGTAGGGGAATGCTACTCCATTATCTTGTGCAACGATGATTTCGCAACTTTGAAAATAGCATCAAGCGCAAAATCGATATCAGCCCGTGAAACATCTAAATGAGTGACTGCCCGAATAGAATGACCAACGGCTCCCATTTTCACACCATGCTGCTGTAACAGAGTGAGAAACATAGCCTTATCGAGTCCTAGTCTGGAAACATCAAAGAAAACAATGTTTGTCTCAGGTTTTGGATCTCGAACTGTAATTCCTTCGATTTCACTCAGTCGCCCTGCCAGATAAGTGGCGTTGTCGTGGTCTTCTTGTAGACGTTCAACATGATGGTCAAGTGCATAGAGACAACCTGCGGCTACAATGCCCGCTTGACGCATTGCGCCACCAAAAATGTGTTTATATCGACGTGCTTCAGCAATGAACTCCCGTGTACCCGCAAGAACAGCACCGATTGGTGCGCCAAGTCCTTTAGTAAAGTCAATCCAGACAGAATCAACACAAGCAGCAAAATCCTTGGCTGTGGTTTGAGATGCAACAACTGCATTTAAAAGCCGTGCCCCATCCATGTGGGTAGCTAAACCTTTTTGACGGGAGAACTCGCAAACCTCACGTAGTTCATTGAGCCGCCAAACCGAACCCCCTCCAAAATTGTGGGTTTGCTCAACACACAATAAGCGGGGAATTGCAGAGTAAAGGTAAGGAGCTGTGGCGACTCTTTCAAGCGATTGAGCTAGAGCATCGACTGTAAAAATTCCTCGATCGCTGGCAATCGGTTCCATCAGTACACCAGAAGTCATCGCTGCACCCCCGGATTCAGCTCGAATAATGTGTGCCATTTGTTCTACTAGCACCACATCAGCAGGGCGAGTATGGGCTTTGATTGACACAAAGTTGCAAATGGTTCCACAGGCAAAGAAAAGAGCGGCTTCTTTGCCTAGTAAATCTGCCACCCTTTCTTGTAGTTGGTTAACGGTGGGATCTTCTCCTTTTTGCTCATCTCCAACTTCGGCGGTGGCGATCGCCTGCCGCATGGCCTGTGTTGGCTTTGTTTCAGTATCGCTTGTGAGCAAAATCATCAGCACTCCTAGAGCAGGTATATAGTAGTTTACATACTTGAATGAAAAGGCAAGCCTGATGAGCGTGGTTATTTTGTTCTAATGGCATCCAGAACTTTGGCTGACTTTTCTCCCACAAAAGTATTATTCAGCATCGTATGGGAATCATCAGTTGGCCCTACATCCGAATCTGGATGATAGATAATGATTCTTAAGGAATCATCGATCGCACTAAAGCTATGTAACTTGTTTTCTGGAAGACAGAAGACCGTTCCCGCCTCCATTTTGAACGTTCCTTCGTCCACCTGACAAGTTCCACTACCTTCCGCGACAAGCCCAATCCGCAATGAGGGATGGGTATGAGGAGTTTGCGATACTCCTGGAGGAACGTAGAGGAAATTCAAGCACGGTTCTCCACGTCTTAAAGGATTAATCAAAACCGTTGAAGAGCAGCCATCAATATAATTCAATCGCCCTAATGGTTCAATAGGCCCCCCAATTGTGAAAAGTCCAGTGTAGTTGAGCCGCGTTGCAACTAACACTTGGGCTGAACCATCTAAAGAAAAGTTCCCTGGAATTGCGGCAAAGCAGTTTTTTCGCAATAAGAACTCTCCGTTACTGCTTTTGAGGGTAACTTCGCCCTCGGAAACAAATAGAAAGTGCGTGTCTTTTTCGCTCTCATTAACTTTGATAGAATCGATAACCCAAAAAGCACTCGATGGATGACCTGCCATCGTGTAATCAAGTTTTGTCGCTTCTAGGAATCGCTGACAGTAAAACTTTTGATAGTTTTGTGTATTAATACCAAATAGTTCGGACTCCAGAGAAATGCTTTGGGCTTGTTTTTGTAGTGGCGTTTCGGTTACGTGTTGCATAATCTATTTGTATTATTTGTGTTGTCTTACTTAATAGCTCGGAAAAAATCGATTTCTTGCTTATGACAAGCATTTACAATCGAAATAGATATACTGATCCGTGACAAAGCCTAATTTTCATCACACTTTGTTTCGCGCCGTCATCATCTTAAACGCCAGTAATCATAGTCTTTATAATTACTTGATTCCTAGTTGAAAACTCGGTTATTCCCATTATTCTTTAATAAATTAATTAAAAAAGGTATCCGTAGTAATTCTGAATTTAGATATTTATCCTGTAATTTACAATACATTGTAATAAAATAATTAAGTAGCTAAGTATACTTAAAATAATTTTTTCCTAATCATTAAACAAACTTGATGTTTTGAAGATAAGTTAATGTAAAAGCTTATAACTAACTAAACCTGAAATTTCTTACTAGTAACGTATTTACCCCGAAAAAAGCCCGTACTAACGCTGAGATTACCTTTAAAAAAGTTTTATTAATTTACTTAGGGAAATTATTACTTCTTTAACTGAATTTTATAAGTATTTATTCGTATTTCTCAGGGTTCATTAACATTGCAGTTATAAGTAGAAGCTCTTAGTTGTTTGCTGAGATTAGAGACTACACAGATGTGCGCCCTTACGATAGGGTGTTTTTTGACTGGAAGTTCCTTAGATAGCGATCGCCCAAAATTACATAATTATCAATGAATACTAGATACTTGTACTGACATATATACTAGGTATTAAAGAACCAGTATAAAAATGTATTGCAGAAAACATTTTTTATTTACGCCTTGCGACAGGTGCGATTATAGAAAATAAAGTATATGCTAAGGCAGTTTTTTCATATATGAATATTTCATCAGCCAATAAGTTTAGTTTTTAAGCACAGGATTTCTTCTTTCTCCCGCCTATGCCCAAAGGTGGATAGAGTTACCGAAGAAGAATTCAGGAGTCAGGAGCCAGAATGGGCTAAACCTTAGCTATTCGCTAACAGAATTGAATTCTGTGCGTCTGATGGAGGAATCATGGTCTAAAGCCCCCGACTTCAGTCGTGGAGGAGAAAAAGTATTCCTTGCTTGAAACCCCTGACAACTCTTGGAGACGCTAAAAGCGAATAGACATGGGGTATTCTGACTCCTGAATTCTGACTTCTGACTCCTTTTCATCCTTGCGCCTCTTCTTGACGGGGCAGAGCATCATAGTGTTATAACGGCATCAGTCTAAACACAAAATGGGGAACACCAATTGATAATTAATTGCTGGTGCTTGGAGAAAGTTAAACTTAGCTTCTAGAGCAAACCCTGATTAGACACAGTTGATAAGCAATGCTAATGCCAGCACTGCTGAATATTTTTAAGCAGGTGAGTCAAGAGTGATGAATGAAGCTAACACCTCAAACAAGGGGGCTGTGATGGAATCCCTAAATTCTGCTAATTCGCCACAATCAGAGCAGGCGAGTTGTCCCTTTTACTCAGTTGTGCCTAATGAAAACATGGCAGTTAAACAACTGCCACTCCTTATGCCAGCTGAAGATACACAATTTTTACAAGATAACACCCAGCAGGACTGGGTTGCAGAGCCTGAAAGCGGCAAGCAAGCACTTATTGACTCAGAATTTCAAAACCTGCTGGCATTGAACGAAGAATTGCGTGCGGCTAACAATAACTTGTATGAACAAGTGGAGCAGCTAAAAGACAACCTAGCTGAGTCTGAAAAGGTTTTGCAGTGGCAGAAAACGCGTTCTAGTGTTAGTGAGTCGATGCTCAACCAACATACTCAAGAACTAGCTGCCGCTCAAGAACAAATAAAGTCCCTATTTCAAAAATTAGAAACTGCTGTACAAACTGTTCAACGCCAGGAAATTTCCATTGATACTCATAAAGCACAGCTACAAATTAGTCAACAACGCCTTGCCCAGTTAGAGCGAGAATGCACGTTGCTACACACTAACAACAATGAACAGTCTCAGCAGATACTGCAATCAGAAAATACTTGTCGGGAATTACGTACTAGACTGATGCGGCAACAACGCCAGACGTTGCAATTCAAAGCAGCTCTAGAAAAATGTCTAGATACATCGGTTCCTAGCTTTGACTCCTTAGAGGATACTGCAAAACATCCTAAAGACATAACTAGTGGACAAGGAAGATTCTCTAGAAAAGCTCGATCTTTGTTTCCTAACGCACAGCCAATTCAACCTTGGTCAGCAGAACCAGAATCTTTGACTGATGATCTAGATAATTCTTGGGGTGAACCCTCAGCACCAATCCCTTTCCAAAGAGATGAAGCCACTCCACCGCCATCATCTCCTTGGAACTGGACAGTGAAGAAAGACACGCCAAACCCAACAGAACCCACGCCATTTTCAGAAGTTGATGATTCCCCACAAACAGTGGAAGCTGTTTCACCGCCGGGTTCATCAAATTTAGATCAGCAATTAGATAGTCTAATCCAAATGTTTTTTACTTCCCAGTCTGCATCTGTATCACCACCGCCTGCTGCGAAAACAGATGTAGGCGATGCACCTATCTGGGAGACATTAGCAACAATCTTAGAAGACGATGAGGAACTAAAAAATCCCCAAAAGGAGCAGTTAGAAACAGAAATTAATCCTCCTGCAACTACCTCTACTTCTTGGACGACGGATTCTGTGCTTCCACCAGCCGATAACTTACCGGTTTCCTCTACTTCACCTCACATTGAAACTCCTGTTGGAGAAACTGAAGACTACTGGTCAGAAGTTTCCCAATTGACACAGTTGGAATTGTCGCCATCATCAGGCGATAACACAGATGATGCAAATTCACTCTCACCAGTGGTTTATCCGCAGCGCCCACCCAAGGGGCGTAAATCATTGGCATCTGTGGAACTGCCGAATTTCCGCCCCAAGAGTCAATAGTTAGTTGTCATTTGTCCTTAGTCATTTGTCTAAATACTAATGACTAATTCTTACTTCTGACTTGGGAATTATGGCTTCTGAGTTGGCTTTTGCTACTTGAGCGCGCGATCGCGGTTTGCCTGTGGCGATCGCATAATTAATCGCTAATAACCACAACCACAATGGCGGATTCCGGGGTTCCAGCCAAAAACCTACCCGGTTTAAGAAGTGCGGGAACCACGGACTCAACAAAGCGCTAACTAGGGCATGACGACCGAAGTTGAAATAACTACCAAGCCATCTCAGCAAATCTCTTGGCCCGGCCAGTTCCCAAATCCATAAAAGTAAGGCGGGATTTTTACTAGCGGCTTTGAGTGCTAGGCGGTTAAAGGTTAACCAATCACACCGATCTTTGATAAAGTTATCTGCTACTTCTTGGGGTTCATCTGTTAACAGTCCAAAGAAGGTGTTGAGCATGGAGTTAATGCGCTGGGGTGGTAAGAATTTTCCCGTGGGAACCATCATCCCTTTGGAAAATAGCCAAGTCACTGAAACGTTGCTTTGATAGGCGCGAATTTGGTTCAAATGTCGAAAACTCAACAAGTCATGTTTGAGTGCAGTATCTAACAATGTTGTTAAGCGCTCTAAGTTGCGAACTAGGGAACCAAAACCGGTGAAAACGAGGGGAGACTGGAGTGATGCCGCATCACCGATCGCAATCAATCGATCAAAGGCAACTGTGCGATCGCTACTTCCGACACTAAAATGTCCCGGTATATACCCAAATGTCGGCTTTTTCCACACCAATTTGTCCATATCGCACCTGCGATACTCTGGCAAAATCGTGAAAAAGTCCTCGTACATCTCTAGCAAGGAACCAGGATTTTCAGCGTTGACTTCGTGGTAATGAAATAAATAAATCGTCAGTTCATCACCTGCTCCCGGAAACAATTCCCAAATCAACTGCCTTCCCCGCGAAATATCCCCATGACTGTAAAGAACGTCCCCATATTGGGAATCCCATACCCCAGGCTCAAATCCGCTCTCAATTGCCGCTCCCACTGTCGGACAGACACTATCAAAAGTACGACCACCATTTAATTGCCAAGCGATGGGCGACGCAGTTCCCATTGCATCGATTAGCAGCCGTCCACTTACTTCTTTCTCAATTTGACTGGGTAAGTGCTTGACTTTCAAAATAACTTGTGATATATCAATATCTGCACGGATAAATTCTGTTTCATCCCAGATATCACCGCCTGCCGCTTGCAGTTTTTGCCCACACATTTGCAGCCATTTTTCGGAATCTAAACCTAAATTTAGGACTGTCGGTGTGTGCAGGACTGGCGATCGCAGTTTGGCTGGATTATTAGCATCAAAAAACTTATTGAATCCGTCTTTGTATTCCCTGGCAATGATGGTTTCTAACTCAGCGGGGGTGACTAAACCCAGGTTAACTAAGCTTTGAATCTCGTCGCGCGAAATATTCCATTCTCGGTTCATCCGGCCAAAGGGCATTCGTTCCACCAGCAGGACTTTATATCCGAGTTTTGCCATCAGTGCTGCATGGATTGCACCTAGTGCGCCACCGATGTAGATGATGTCATAGGAGGAAGCGGCAGAGGAGCAGGGTGCAGGGTGCAGAGGAGAGAAATTTTCCCCCTGCTCCCTGCTCCCTTGACTAGAAAACACCACTTGACGCGGCTGCTGCGGATTTATTACCCCTTCACGCCATCGCTGTTCCCACCAATAGGCACGCGTGAGGTCATATTCACCGTTGGGCATTTTCTGAAAATATTTGACGGTGAGGGGGTAAGCAGAGGCTAGCGCGGCAAAAATTGATTGCTGGGATAAATCAATTGCTGGTGGTTCTGGGTAATGATGCGGAAAACGGCTTCTGATTTCCTTGGTTAGGCGTTGCAGGATTTGTCCCTCACTGGGAAAGGGTTGTTCTGCCCAACGAAACACTTTTAGATAGGTGGTTCGTTGCACCGACCAGACAAATACCGAAAGTTCCGCAGGCAAGTTTTCCGCAAGAGCCACACCAGTAGTTGTAGTAGTACTGGAAATTGTGAGGCGAAAGCCTTCGGAGGTAAGCACTTTTTCTCCATTTCCAGGTTCAAAATCTGTTTGTAACCAGCTACGCACAGTTTCTATATCTGGAGTTGGAACTTCTAAATAAAGGATTTCTTTCATCTTTTCCTGACATTTCCCATCAATCTACTCACTAAGACAGATTTTCTTAAGGCACAAAGTAATGTAAGCTCCGCCCTATTAGTTCCATAAAGATTCAGTGAAGAAATTTTAAGAGTTTATCAAATTTATTGTTCATTTTGTATTTCTGTAAACCCACGCCATGAATTATCCCATTCCAGACAGTCCTCAAGAAATTTTTGCCCTGCGACAACAGCCGATTGATGAAGAACTAGTTGCCAGTGCGATCGCTGGAGTAATTAAAGTTGTCCGCGCTCAAGGTCAATCTTTGGAAGAGTTAACCGCTCAGTTGCTAGCAGATGATTCACTGCTAGATCAGCAACAACGCCGTTGGTTGAGCCAATTAGTTGCCCAATCCTGGGAAAAATTCTCCTGAAACCTTGTGTATGATGAAGTTTAGGTCACAACATGAGATTTTTAGGTACAGACCTAAATATTAGCGATGGCTGCGCCTACGCATTTTCGGTGTAGGAGTAACAATAATTGTCAGTATGGGATTGACAATTAGTTTGCTATTTTTGCATTTATGGCACAAAAGTCAGTAAATTAAACACATCAGCGTTTTACGTTGCTCATAGATTTTACAACGTTCTCACACGGAAAGACCTCTAGTTTGCTCCAGAGGTATTCTTTGTTGATGAATCTCTACCCTTAGATTAGCTATTTAGGGAAATGTTTTTGGCATACAACTCAGTTGAGCGATCGCTAACTGCGTGAGTGGAAATAAAGATAACTATGTTACATACTGCGGCTTCTGTGTCAAACGCTGCGCGTTGGCATAAGCCGACGCACCAGAAGGCAGTTCTATAATTTTTAGAACTCAAATAGGACTATTATATAGGGCTCCGATTTGATTTCTGAAAACATACTGAGACTGAAAAGCCTAATTCCCTACTCCCTACTCCCCGCCTACGCAGATAATTTCAAAAATCAAATACGATTCCTATAGTTAACTTTATTTATGCCGACTAGCAACTATTTATTCTGAAAATTACTATCTATCAACTGCCGCTTAGATTTTTAGACTTTATTTTTTATTTAACATAATATGCATCACGGAGAGAATAGGTTTGGAATTCTATGATATTTCTGACTAGCTATTTTTCTTTCTTAAAAGTTATTTATTGAAACCCATGCAAAACAAATATATTACGAAATCTTTCATTGTAAACCTTTTACTAGGCAAAGCTTTAGCTACTTTTAGTCTAGTATTGACTGTGAGTTCATCTGCCTTTTGATCAAACTTAATATTTAATAAATATTTTTAAATTATGAACACAAAAATCAATTTATTTAGAATCATCTATAAAGTATAATCACAAAATTAAATAATTAATGAACTATGACAAAAGCACAAGATAAAACTCTAGATGCACGCACCCGCATCGTAGAATCTGCTAATCGTTTAGGGGTTCAACTCAATGAGCAAAGAATTGGAACGCTGGATGAATTCCATCACCGAGGCGACAGGCGACAGCGATATTGTCGTGGACAAAGACACGGGTGCCTTTGGACACAAAGTCACCATGTTGGATTTTGACCCGCAAGAGTTGGCACGGTTTCGTGCTATTGGCAAAATCGTTGAATTTGAAGACATTCCTGGTGTTGTAGAAACCGCGTTGGCCATCTCTGGTTCAGCAGCTCAATCTAAGATTCAAAGTTATCCTGGTGACTGCGATTACTTTGAGCGGGTGAATATCATTGCACCCACCCGTAGCGAAGCCTCCCAGATTCTTGGCAAACTGGTTCGGGATAAGGCACTTAACACTATGTCCGGCCCCAATTATCAGTTAATTGATGTAAACTTTGGTGCCTATCCCCAACAAGTGATTCGGGGAGAATACACCAGACGTGCTGGTTCGCCAATTAACTGGCAACCCAATGACGTGATTGCCGGTCAGATTGAGGTAAGCGATTTAGAGGGCAATCCTCTGGTGCTGACCTGGGATGCTGTAGCCCAAGACCCCAACTGGTCTTGGTGTAAGCTAGAATGGGTTGTTGCCGACACAATACGCGCTCAATTATCCAACGCCAGCAACGTGGTAGATGTTACCTGGGAAGCACCAGATGGAACCATCACAGCACTAGACGGCTATCTGGACGGCTATTTTCAAGAAGTTTACCTAGACGCTGAATCCGCTCCCATCTTTTCCAAACTGGTGAAGCAAGCCTCTGCCGATGTCATGGATGATTATGTGGCGGTATTGGAAAAGGAAGTCAAAAAATATGTCAAACAAGGTAAACACCTCAACTACGGCAAAGCAGCCAAGCGGATGTACAACATTTTCCGGCTGAACGGGCGTTATGAGGAAGCAGCCTTTTTGCGTGAGTTGTTCGATGAACCAACGGCGCTACTTTATCAAGTCCACGCCTTGATGGGAACTGTACAGCAAGCCAGGGATAACAGTGGTGTGTTTGATCTTGATAGCGTTCTCAATCAGGCAGATGAACTGATTGTGGCAGCCGTCAAGGTATTGGAAGGGGAAGAAGAGTTAGAAATTGTGCGTCATCTGCTGCGCTTATATCGTAGTTTGTGCCGCCAGGAGTCTGGCACTCCCCTTGGTTCTGAAGTAGAAGTAGCCCAAGCGGAAGTGATGAAAATTGTCAACAATTTCTTCTATGAAAAGATGACGGCATTACCCACGATTAAGGCTTATATCGAAGGTACTCAGGCATAGAGCAAGCTCAAAGCAGTGAGGGATTTCCGATAACAACGAATAATGGTTCGTTGCGATCGGAAATCTGTTAAAAAATATCAAAGATGCGTGTTTAACGCTCTAGGTTCGCTTGCAACAGATTGCAGAATAACTTCCCTTGCTGAATGGCATCATCCAAGGCAATGTGCGCCAAGGGAAGATTTTCTAACCATGCAGTAGGCAGACTATCTTTGCCAGATTCACTGTAGTTTTGTTTCAAGAATGCCATCGCATAGGAGCGAATATCCAATGCCGAGAATTTAAATGGGCTATCGCCGACAAAGTTTATCAAGTACCAGTAGACAAACATAAAATCAAAGGCGGCTGGATAGCCAACAAAGATTGGTTTACCTGGTAACGCCACAAGCCAGGAGTGGTAAGACTGCATGGCTTCCACAGGGGGCTGTGGGTTGGCTCGACTCGCTTCCCAGGCATCTGGCTGTTCTGACCACCATTTCATGGTTTTGGGGTGTCCTTGTGCCCCTGGCAAGGTTTCTAAATTAGCTGTAAAAGTTCCAACTAATTTTTTGTCTGCGGTATACGCAGCTGAGGCAAGACTAAGCATGGAGTGGGGCCCAGGGATAGGGCCATCCGCTTCTATATCAGTGCTGACGTAGATTTCGATTGTCACCTTTTATCCTGCCTGTCTTTTATCAGTATGTTTCAGCGTTGATGACCATTGGCTAATTTTACCAATACACGGGTTTTCGTCGTTATGCATAGCGAAAGGCATTAGTTACACAAGCCTGGAAAAAGTTTTTCAAAATCAGGAATAAACGATGACAAAATCACAGGATCAAACTTTAGATGCACGCAACCGGATCGTGGAATCTGCTAATCGCTTAGGGGTTCAACTTAATGAGCAAGAATTGGAACGCTGGATGAATTCCATCACCGAGGCGACAGGTGACAGTGATATTGTCGTGGATAAAGACACAGGTGTTTTTGGGCACAAAGTCAGCATGTTGGATTTTGACCCGCAAGAACTGGCAAGGTTTCGCGCCATTGGCAAAATTGTCGAATTTGAAGATATCCCCGGTGTAGTGGAAACTGCATTAGCACTTTCTGGTTCAGCGGCTCAATCCAAGATTCAAACTTACCCCGGCGACTGTGATTACTTCGAGCGAGTGAATATCATTGCACCTACTCGCACTGAAGCTTGCGAGATTCTTGCTAAAATCATGCGCGATAAGGCGCTCAATACCTTGTCTGGGAGTAATTACCAGTTACTTGAAGTGAAGTTTGGTAGCTACCCCCAAGAGGTAATTCGGGGAGAACAGACTATGAAAGCTGGTTCACCAATTACTTGGTATCCCAATGATATTACTGCTGGTCAGATTGAAGCGATCGCCCAAAAGGGAAATCCTGTAGTCATTACCTGGGATTCTATAGCACACGACCCAGGTTGGTGCAAGCTAGATTGGGTAATAGCCGATACAGTACGCGGTCAGTTATCCAATGCTGGTAATATGTTGGATGTCACCTGGGAAGCACCAGATGGTGTCATCACTCCGCTAGACGGCTATCTGGACGGCTACTTCCAGGAGGTTTACTTGGATGCTGAATCAGCCCCAATCTTTGCCAAACTGGTGAAGCAAGTCTCCACTGATGTCATGGATGATTATGTGGCGCGATTGGAAAAGGAAGTTCAAAAATGCGTCAAAGGCGATAACCTCAACTATGGCAAAGCAGCCAAGCGCCTGTACAACATCTTTCGACTGAATGGGCGTTATGAGGAAGCAGCTTTTTTGCGTGAGTTGTTCGATGAACCTGCGTCGCTGCTTTATCAAGTCCATGCGCTAGTGCGAACTGTCCAAGAAGCCAGGGACAAGAGTACTGTCTTTGATATCGACACAATTCTCAATCAGACGGATGAGCTGATCATCTCGGTCGTCAAAGTCTTGGAGGGGGAAGAAGAGTTAGAAATCGTGCGTCATCTGTTGCGCTTGTACCGGAGTTTGTGCCGCCAAGAGTCTGGAACTCCCCTTGGTTCTGAAGTAGATGTAGCCCAGGCGGAAGTTATGAAAATAGTCAACAATTTCTTTTATGAAAAGATGACAGCGTTACCCACGATTAAGTCTTATATCCAAGGTTTCCAAGTATAGGGTCAAATCTTCGGTTTCTCAAAGCAGTGAGAGGTTCCGGGTATTATGCTTAATTGCGCGAGTATCATACATATCACAGGTGCGATCGCAAACCCAAGCGTGTTGGCTTAATTATATTAAGAAGCGATCGCACTTTGGCGATCGCTTCCCCTCCTCATGGAAAAACACAAACTTTCAACGCACTAAATAGCAATTTTGTCAAGCAGAAGCTTTCACCACCGCTTCTGCTTGAGAGTGCAACAATAAACCGTATTCCAATCCCTCCACTACCGCTTGATAGGAAGCCTCCAAAATATTGGTGGAAACGCCTACCGTCGTCCAGCGTTGACGACCATTGCCTGATTCTACCAACACACGGGTTTTTGCCGCAGTGCCCGTATGTCCGTTGAGAATCCGCACTTTGTAATCTGTCAAATCAAAAGTTGCAATTTGGGGATAAAAGTTCACCAAAGCTTTGCGTAAAGCTGCATCCAAAGCTGCCACAGGGCCGTTACCTTCCGCCGCCTCCAAAATATTTTTCCCGTCAACAGCGACTTTGACTGTAGCTAGGGCATTGCTAGTTTCCTTCCCTTCAATCAAGTCGCAGTGGACTTGAAAACCTTTGACTTCAAAATATTTCTGGCGATCTCCCAAAGCTTCGTGCATTAACAGCACAAAACTGGCCTCTGCTGCTTCAAATTGAAATCCTTCACTCTCTAAATCTTTGAGGCGCTGGAGAATTTCTCTCGCTTCAGCCTTTTGCTGATCTAATTCAATACCAAAACTGCGGGCTTTGGCTAAAACATTGCTAAGGCCAGACTGTTCAGAAATTACAATGCGGCGGCGATTCCCGACTTGTTCCGGTTGGATATGTTCGTAAGTTAGGGGATTACGTTCTACGGCTGATACATGAATACCGCCTTTATGGGCAAAAGCCGAACGTCCGACAAAGGGGGCATGTTCATCTGGCGCAAGATTGACCACCTCACTCACAAAACGACTCACTTCTGTAAGTTGTGTGAGCTGGTCTTCTGTGATACAACTGTAACCCGCCTTCAGTTGTAAATTGGGAATTAGCGAACAGAGGTTAGCATTGCCGCAACGTTCACCGTAACCATTAATTGTGCCCTGTACCATCTTTGCCCCTGCCATAACGGCAGCTATTGCGTTAGCAACCGCCATTTCTGAATCGTTATGAGTATGAATTCCAATTTGGGGCATTGGGGATTGGGCATTAGGCATTGGTGATTGAGTAGATTCTTTCCCCATGCCCCATGCCCTATGCCCCATGCCCCATTCCCCAGTCACTTTGACTACATCTTGAACAATTTGGCTAATTTCATGGGGTAACGTGCCACCATTGGTATCACAGAGGACAAGCCATTCAGCACCAGATGCGATCGCAGCCTCTAATGTCTGTAAAGCATAATCTCGATTGTGCTTATAGCCATCAAACCAATGTTCAGCATCGTAGATAATCCGACGACCTTGAGAACGGAGGTACTCAATTGTGTCGCTAATCATCGCCAAATTTTCTTCTAATGTCGTCTTGAGTCCTGTTGTCACATGTAAATCCCAAGACTTGCCAAAAATCGTTACCCAGCGAGTTCCCGCAGCCAAAATATCCTGTAGCATCGGTTCGGTGGCAGCAGTGGAGTTGGGGCGGCGAGTCGAGCAAAAAGCCACAATTTCAGCTTGTTTTAGCGGATCTTCTTGGAGTTGCCAGAAAAATTGTACATCCTTGGGATTAGCACCAGGCCAACCACCTTCAATGAAGGGAATTCCCAGTTGATCGAGTCTACGGGCAATGCGTAACTTATCTTCTATCGATACAGATAGCCCCTCGCGCTGAGTGCCATCGCGTAATGTAGTGTCATAGAGCCAAAGTTGAGGTGAAGAATTTGTGGTCATAAAACTGGGACCGACGAGACAACTTTCGAGGCAATGTGTCAATATACAACAAAAAGCCAGCTTGGCAATTTAAAAATGCCTAAAGTAATAGCTCAAGGTAAAACAATTGAATGTGTAAGTAAAAGCAATCTCCGAACAATTTTGCTGCAAAATGGTATTGACCTCTACAATGACGGTGCTAAGTTAATAAACTGTCGGGGCATTGGCAGTTGCGGAACTTGCGCGGTTAAGGTAGAGGGTGAAGTATCAGCAGCGAATTGGCGTGATCGAGCACGGCGTTCGCTTCCTCCCCATTCTCCTACAACAGACTTACGTTTAGCCTGTCAAACTCAGATTTTGGGCGATGTAAAAGTGACAAAGTTTGATGGATTTTGGGGACAAGGTTCTCGAATAGTGTGGACACCAAAAGGTTAAAAAGGAGTAAGACAAGATGGGTAGATGGACACCCTTAATTTTGATGGCTGGAGGTTTAGCCATTCTGCTTGGTACATTACTAGGCATCAACTTTCCTATGGGCGTACAAACCGCTAACGCTCCCGGTGGCAAAGCAGCAAAAGTTTTGCCAGCTAATATCAATGTTAATAGCAGTGCAGGCAGCAAGAATGATGAAACTGCAACTGAAGGAAATGAAACAACTGAAACAAACGAAAACAGACGCGGCATTGTAGCCCCAAGACCTGACAACAGGAGTAGTGTTGCTCAGAATCCTTCTGATGACTCGACATCACCTGCTGACAGTACAACAGACGGCAATACAGATTCTTCCGAAAACACA
Source organism: Nostoc cf. commune SO-36 (assembly GCF_023734775.1). Lineage (NCBI taxonomy): Bacteria > Bacillati > Cyanobacteriota > Cyanophyceae > Nostocales > Nostocaceae > Nostoc > Nostoc commune. The sequence goes on from NZ_AP025732.1 coordinate 6,095,791, forward strand.
CCATCAAGCGATATAAATCAAGGCAATGAACCAATTCGCGCCTTGTGGTAAAGATAGATTCGTCTTTAGTTACGAGTTATAAGTTATAAGTTATGAGTTACGAGTTATTAGTTATGAGTTATGTACTAATGACAAATGACAAATGACAAATGACAAATGACAAATGACTAGTGAGACTGTAATTATTGGTGGCGGCGTTATTGGTTTAGCGATCGCCATTGAACTCCAACTGCGCGGGGCACACGTCACCGTGCTTTGTCGTGACTTCCAGGCTGCCGCTACCCATGCCGCCGCCGGAATGTTAGCACCAGATGCGGAAAATATCTCGAATCAGGCAATGCGCTCTTTGTGTTGGCGATCGCGTGCCTTATATCCCGACTGGACGCGCAAATTAGAAGAACTAACAGGTTTAAATACTGGCTATAGGGCTTGTGGTATCCTAGCACCCGTCTTTGAGGAGGTAAGGGGGCAGGGGGCAGGGGGCAGGGGGAAACTTTCTCTGTCTGCTTCCCAGTTTTCCCCTGCTTACTGGTTAAACAAAGAGGCAATTCATCAATATCAACCAGGATTGGGAGCCGAGGTAGTTGGTGGCTGGTGGTATCCTGAAGACGCACAAGTTGATAATAAAGCTCTCGCTCACGTATTGCGGACGGCGGCTGAATCTGTTGGTGTTGAACTCAAAGACGGCATTACAGTAGAAGCATTTTTACAGCAGCAAGGACAAGTGGTTGGGGTACAAACCAATGCTGGAACGATTCGCGCCGCGCACTATGTTTTAGCTTCAGGTGCTTGGTCAAATGAATTGTTACCAATACCTGTGCTACCCAGAAAAGGACAAATGCTGAGTGTGCAGATACCAGAATTTGTGCCGGAATTGCCCTTAAAGCGGGTTTTGTTTGGGGAGAATATTTATATCGTACCAAGATGCGATCGCTTGGTTTTTGGGGCAACAAGCGAAGATGTTGGCTTCATCCCCGGCAACACTCCAGAAGGCATTCAAAAATTATTACAAGCTGCCATCCGTCTATATCCTCAACTAAAGCATTATCCCATCCAAGAATTCTGGTGGGGATTTCGCCCAACTACCCCTGATGAGTTGCCCATCCTGGGCACTAGCCACTGTCAAAATTTAACCTTTGCTACTGGTCATTACCGCAACGGAATTCTACTTGCGCCCGTAACAGCCGCATTGATTGCCGATTTAATCTTAGAACAAAAATCTGACCCCCTACTTGCTGATTTTCACTATTCGCGCTTCCAGTCCCAGCCATCTACCTCTACTCCCATGCTGACTAACTCTGCCAATTTCTCCAACGGGCATCAGCCTGCTATATCCCCCCACTCCCCACTCCCCACTCCCCACTCCCCACTAATTATTGCTGGCAAAACCTTTCAATCCCGCTTGATGACAGGAACCGGTAAGTATCGCAGCATGGAGGAAATGCAGCAAAGCATTGCCGCCAGCGATTGCCAGATTGTCACCGTAGCAGTACGACGAGTACAAACCAAAGCCCCCGGACATGAAGGTTTAGCTGAAGCCTTAGATTGGACGAAAATCTGGATGTTGCCCAATACCGCAGGTTGCCAAACTGCTGAAGAGGCGATTCGGGTGGCGCGTTTGGGGCGAGAAATGGCGAAATTGTTGGGACAGGAAGATAATAATTTTATAAAGTTAGAAGTAATACCTGATCTTAAGTATTTACTCCCAGATCCAATTGGGACGCTACAAGCAGCAGAACAACTAGTTAAAGAAGGCTTTGCAGTATTGCCTTATATCAATGCTGACCCCATGTTAGCCAAGCGCTTAGAAGAGGTAGGTTGTGCGACAGTAATGCCTTTGGCATCGCCAATTGGTTCTGGACAAGGTTTAAAAACAACTGCGAATATCCAAATTATCATTGAAAATGCAGGTGTGCCAGTGGTGGTAGATGCGGGTATTGGTTCACCCTCAGAAGCCGCTCAAGCAATGGAATTGGGAGCAGATGCTTTATTGATTAATAGTGCGATCGCTCTTTCTCCAAACCCAGCAGCAATGGCTCGTGCCATGAATTTAGCAACAGTTGCCGGTCGTCTAGCATACGTTGCTGGCAGGATGCCCATCAAAGATTACGCCAGTCCTAGTTCACCTCTGACTGGGACAATTACTAGTTAGGGATTAGGGCATGGGGCATAGAGAAGAGATGGACAATGGAAACAGCGAAGACATCAGGGACAAGCGGAATAAGCAATGCCCAATACCCAATGCCCAATGCCCAATACCCAAATGTAACGATTTGTCTAGCAGTTTAAGACCGGATTTAGCATTTATGTAACATTAAATGAACGATAAAGATAAAGGAATTAATTCATGCCCTATACAAATGAAGAAGGCGGTCTTCTAAATAATTTTGCCCGTGAACCAAAGATTTACCAAGCAGAACCCCCCACAGAAGGACAAAAGCGAACCTATCTTTTCCTTGGAATCGCTGCTACAGCTTTGGTTGGTGGCTTGATTTTAGTAGCCTTCTTTGTTTCTAACGCCAGTTGATCTTTCTCTTGGGCGTAATACATTTTAATAAAATTTCATCTTTATAGTTTTTCAGGTTCCGATTTTAAAAGGAGCCTGCTTTTTTATTTTTTGTTAAAATTGAATTAGCAATTTAATAATGTATAATTATAGGTTTTTATACTTTTTTCTTGCCAGGAGTTTGTTAAATTTTGATTTGTTAGTAAGCAAGTTGGTAGTCAGGACTTTAGTTCTTGCTACAAATCCTGAAAACTAGCTAGACATATTACTAAACCTAAAGGCTGAAGTTATTCTGAACAGCACAACATTTACTTAAAAATCATTTTTATTATGAGTTTAGCCAACTTAGATGCATCTAGAAAGGTGATAGATACTGCGTTTTGGCTCTTTAGCCGCTATGAGCGTGAATGATACTGCACACAACAATAATTCTACTTGGAATCGGCAAGCATACCACCGCCTGAAACTTGCCCTAAGTCTTGGCTTACGACGACAAATTTTTTAGCAGTATGTGATAATTTACACTTAAGAAATCAGGTAGCAGCCCGTTTGCACTCTACATTGGCTTATCCTGTTGGACAAGTGCTATATCAGTCATCAAATGCTCAGGAAAATAGCACTCCGGCTTATCCGCGATTGGTTACGTTGCGTTTGAATTTAAACGATCCCAATCCCATAACCCAAATTAATCAATGGTTGGCTAATTATCCACCGCCAATTGTTGGGGCATCAAAAGATACTCCTGGAAAACCTTTTCCAGTACCAGTATTCCAGATTGTCGGTGTGGAGCATCTCACTAAGCAACCAGTTGCTACACAACGCTTATTTTTGCACTATCTCCGTTTAAGCGAACAATATTTCTCGACACAAGAATCCAGCAGATTCTTAGAATCTAACTTGCTGTTGTGGATACCCCGTCCTTGGTTATCTGCAATCAAGCAATCAGCACCACAGTTTTGGCGATCGCGTACAGGCGTATTTGTGTTTGCTGGAGAACCCACACCAGCAATTCAGAATTTGGGCTATCCAGAACGTTCTTCTAATTCCAGAAGCTTAGATTTAGGGAATATTGAGCAGTCGATTCTAGATGAATCAGTTCAAGCAGAACTCAGAACCGCAGCTACCGAGTTTGAGTTTGAGAATAAGTCCGATTTCCCAGTAGAGATGCAAGGGAATGGCGTAGATAAAATTCAGGAAGTTTCACCGTCAACAGCAGATTTATTGAAGGCTGCGCCACAGCAGCAGGAATCTACTAATAGGTCTGGTAGTTCGAGTACTAATCAATCGCTGTCATCTTTATCTTATGTTAGCAGCGAGTTAATAGAGCTAGTAATAGCAACAATCAACACAAGTATTACTCAAAATACTGAGGATTATTTACAACCGCAGCAGATTTTATTAGAAATTGAAGAATTACACGAAAAGCAAGCACCAGGGGAGGTTCTGGCAGAAGCTTATCATCGCTTGGGCACTTTGTACCGCCTTCGCATTGAGCAAGAATCAACCCTAGAAAACCTGATGGTGGCAATTATTGCTTATCAGGAGGCAATTAGTTATGACGAAACTTCACCGCAACTCCCAGATATCTTGAATGATTTGGGTACACTCTACTGGATGCTATGCCGCACACCACCCAATTCTGAGGAAGGACAAACTTATATAGAGCAGGCAATAGAGTTTTATCAGTTGGCGTTAAACATGATTTCGCCTCAGACACATTCAGAAACTTACGCTCGTGTGCAAAATAATTTGGGGACAGCCTATGGTGATTTAGCTCGTTTTTCTCAACCATCTGAAAATTGGCAGCAAGCAATTTTAGCTTACAGTGAAGCACTCAGCTACCGTACAGCCGATATGGATTCATTAAAGTATGCGGCTTGTCAGAATAATTTAGGTACTGCTTACTGGCATTTAGGGCAATACAATCAACCAATTGTGCATTTAAAGAAAGCGATCGCAGCTTACAATGAAGCACTTATACACTACAACCCCGAAGAGGAACCGCTCAAATATGGCATGATTCAAAACAATATCGGTACTGCCTGCTGGAATCTGGCACAATACGAACAACCTGCCGAAAATCTTCAGCTAGCTATAGATGTCTACAGCAAAGCTCTCAAGTATCGCACTCCGGCTAATGTTCCCAGTGCCTGCGCCGCTACACAAAATAATTTGGGTACTGCCTACTGGCATTTAGCAAACCTATCTCAGACAACTAAAGAGGCACGGCAAAAGTATCTGCAATTATGCATCAGTGCTTATGAAGAAGCAATCGCTTTGGCTCACTCACTTAGCAGTAGTTCTTTAAGTTTTGATTTGCTTGCTTCTTATAATAATTTGGGACTAGCACATTATCAGCTAGCAATAGATAAGTCTTTTAATGGTGACAAAGCAACACGTTCTCAACAATTAGAACTAGCATTAGATAACCATCTACAAGCCTTAAACGGATTCAGTAAACAATCCGAAGCTTATCAAACAACTTTCACTTATGTGGTGAAAACTATTCGTACTTTTCATAATGAATTAGGAATACAGGGGCAAAATCTGGCTTTATCTAAAGTTCCTAGTCAATTGTTGCCAGAGATTTTGCCAAAGTTATAAATAAATATATATATTGCGAAAAACTTTTGAGCATGAACCTGATTAGGGGCTTCTCAAATAAATTGATGTGCCACTATAATTCAACTTGACTTCAAAAAGCTTGATATTAAGTAGATAAGCACAAATAAATCTAACTATATTACAAAAGGTAAATTGCTTAAAAGCCTTGCGATTGCTTCACTCCGCGTTGCTCCGTTCGCAATGACATAGTGATAAATTTCCCCGCCCACTTACTTACTTCCTTTTTTATCCCTTGCGTGATCCTTCAATTTGACCGATAGGGTGGGAAGTGTCAAAAAATAATTAACCTGATATCAACTTGACATTTAATTAGGAAAGCAAGTAAAGTAGCGATGTCTACAAAGGGCTATGCCTAAGCAATTACTATTTTAGTAATTACAAACTAATAAAACTTTTTAACTTAGACATAAAGCAAGCTTAATAAATGTAAATTCTTCAATAATTTTTTTAAAAAATATAGAAAGATTTTATAAAAAATATGATAAAAATGTTGGCATTATTTCCGTAAATTTACTAATGTAGACTGGAGACATAATTGACAGAAAACTCCAGGATGAGAATTGAAACCTAAGTTATGAAACTAAGTTTGGTTTTTGCGACTGCTATATCTAGTGTTTTTGTAAGTGTTACCACAGGATTTGGTTTCTCTGATCAAGCACACGCTTTAACTTTTGCTGGCATCTCCTAGTGGGACATGGGGAGAACCTACTCCGGAAAGCACGGATACTAATGCCGTATACACAGGTGTGGGAAATAACACATTTACTTGGGGCGATCCTAATGTATGTCTACCAAGTGCAAATATTTCTAATGGGTGTCAAGTAACAGGCTCAAATAAACTTGAACTTTAATGGAAACTCATTTTCAACTAGCATTGATTCTGAATTCAAAATAGGTGATTTAACTTACTTTAACGGAACAGTACTTAAAGGTACAGCCGTTTGAATCTGTACCTTTAAATCTCAATGTATCCTTTAACCCTCTTGTGGGAATCAGCGAAGTTTTTGACTTCAAATTGTATCTAGTTAATACACCTAATATCGAGGCGGCAGATCCTGAAGACAATGCAGACTTTGTATTTATAGACACAAATTTGAGTAATCGTATTTTCACCTTTGAAGGTAATAACTATACGCTTGAACTAACTGGTTTTAATCCAGACGTTAGTCCGAAAAGTATTAAGTTCCCTTGAAGGAGCCACAACTACCACAGCTGTTTTATGCGAAAATCAAAACTATACCCGAATCTTCGCCAGTTGTGGGTTTATCGCTGTTAGGGATATACCTGATATCTCGTAAGAATTCTGGGAGAAGAACTATTAAGAACAAAAAAATGTAGAGACGCCGATAAGAAATCGCGTCTCTACACGGGTTTACCGTTTTTTGAGAGAACTATGCAGGGTTCGGTTGGGTTCGGCTTTGAAGTAGCTGTATAATTGCAGCTTTTTCTAAGATTCCAACTAGCACGCCATTCTCACGAATCACGGGAAGCACAGATAGCTTTTGTTGTTCAAGTAGCTGCATAACTTCCAGCAGAGGTTGATTTGATTGAACTGTGGTAGATTCAGTAATTGGTCGCATAACTCCTTTTACTTGAGTTTCTGACCACAGTGCTGTGGGGATGGTTCGCAAATTATCAACTGTGATCGCACCTACTAATTGTCCATCATCATCAGTCACTAAGAACCGATGCCAGTTTTGCCCATTTATGACTCGTTCATCAGCAAACTCTCTGAGGGTAAGATTAGCAGAGACAATCGGGCTATCATGAGTTACTGCATCTTCGGCTGTCAAACCTGTGAGTTTTTCTTTGCACTCTGGCAAACTGAGCCGCATTACCAGCATTTTGCAACAAGAAGAAGCCAATTAACAAATTCCAGAAGTTACCGAAGTTACCAAATAATACTAGAGGAAGTACACCTGAAAGAATTGCTACCCAACCAAAGATTTGCCCAACGCGACTAGCAAAGGTCACACCTTTATAAGGATTGCCTGTAATTTTCCAAACGAGAGCTTTCAGTATATTTCCGCCATCTAAGGGCAAGCCAGGAATCAGGTTAAACAGAGCTAATGCCAAGTTAACAGAAGCTAAAACACCAAGGATTGCAGCTAACGGCCCTGATGCAGCAGTAGTAACACCAATCGCTGTAACGATACCGCAGAGTAATAAGCTTACCAGTGGCCCAGCGATCGCAACCCAGAAAGCTTCACCTGGGGTTTTCGATTCTTTTTCTAAACTCGCCAAACCGCCAAATATAAACAGTGTGATGGATTTGACATCAATTCCCTGACCAATCGCAACAAAACTGTGGCCTAATTCATGGGCGACGACAGAGGCAAATAACATCAGCGCTGTCATCAATCCTAGTAGCAAAGCTAATCCCGCAGACAATTGGGGAAATTGCGCCGCCAGTCCACTGCTATAGCTCCAAGTCACCAAACCCAGAACTAAAAACCATGACGGATGGATATAGAAGGGAATTCCGAAGAGATTACCAACGCGAATTGTGCCATTCATGTCGTTCACCTTTGATTTCAGCTTTGAGAAGTTTGCTTTCTTCCTTCTCGATGTCTCTAGTGTAACGAAAGGTTAAGAGATTTTAATCTTGATGGCGGTAGTGGTGTCCGTCCGTAAAGGTGTGGTTATTGGTAATATTGTCTAAGAACTCTCACTAACTCTCGATTGCTACATTAGGCATCTCCGAAAATGAATGTAGAGACGTTGCAATGCAACGTCTCTACAAGGGTTTCAGGTAACGCATAATTAATTTCTGGAGATGTCTATTAGACAAGATGACTCCATTCATTCCAAGAGCCATCATAATTGCGAACATTGGGATAGCCCAATAAATATTTCAACAAGAAAGGCAGGAGGCTCAGTTGGAATACTATTTTCGCCCTCTGCCCGTGATCGCTAGGGAGCATGGGTCTGAGTCCCACTAGGTAAACTTATGCTATCTGATACCAATTTTTTATGAAGATGCATAGAATTCGATCCCCCCTAGCCCACGCCAGTCGCTCCACTTGGGGAGACCCCAAGACCGCGCTGGCTTAAAAAGGGGGGAACCGGAAAACATCTATCAAAGTCCCCCTTTTTAAGGGGGATTTAGGGGGATCAAGATATGTGCAACTTCACATTAAATTGGTATGAGATAACTTTAACCACACAGTCTTAATATATTACCCATTTCAATACCTCCGGATTTTTGTTATAGCGGTAGGTTACACCATCTTTAGTAGTCACAGACTTTTGTTGACTAGCCTTGCTTCTAATCGTAGTAAGAGAATAGTCTGTTAATGTCTGAAGCTCTTTATGAGAAAGTCCTATAATTGTGGCGCTCACTGCTGATTCTAGTTTTATTTTGAGTTCATTTTTTGGGTAAATGTCTACCGTAATTTGCTCTTTTTGTGATGGTTTAACAGCAATTCCTTTTTGCAATTGATAATCTTGTATAGAAAAACAAGTTGCCAATTAGATTCTTGTGAAAGTTTCTAACACCCATTGATGATAATTAAATAAGCTTTCTCTATGACCAACACTGATAAAAGTTGTTTTCGTTGATTGCAACTGTTGATATAAATTACCTTCGTTATTTAAATCTAAAGCACTCGTTGCTTCATCTAAGATAGTGAAACTAGGATGTGTAATTAATAGCCGCGCAAAAGCGAGGCGTTGTTGTTCTCCTAAAGACAATATATTTTCCCAAGGAACTTCTGTATCAAAGCCATTTACGCGAGTAAGTAAGTGTTGCAGGTTAACTTGTTGCAAAATGTGTTCAAGTTCGCGATCGCTCATTTTTCTATCTGTGTGAGGATAGAGCAACTGTTGGCGCAAAGTCCCTAAAATGATATAAGGCCGTTGCGGTAAGAATAATACTTCTTTTAGAGGGGGGCGCACTAGACAACCAGTTCCCGCATTCCACAAACCAGCGATCGCTCTCAACAAAGAACTTTTACCCCTACCACTAGGGCCAACAATCAATAACCCTTCGCCTGGCTCAACAGCAAATGACAAATTTTCAACAATCACCTGTTCATAATTTGGCGTTTGTAAAGTGACATTCTCAAAAGCTAAACGTTCTTTTTCTAGAATTTGAATAGTACTGACGCTATCGGGTTGTTTACTAGCAGCCTGTAGCGCATCTGTAAACTCTGCTAAACGCTTTACATAGCCAGAAAATCGTCCAGAATTCCCAAACTCAGATATTAGTTCTCCTAGAGCATTAGAAAACATAAAGCAAGCAAAACTAGCTTGGTTAATTTGTCCATAATCAATTTGATCTTGAAGAAATAAAGGTGTAAGAATAAACATCGAGAATACGCTAATGGCAGACTGATATGCTCTGCCAAAAGCGTCTTGCCCCCTCTCTAAATTCAGGCGGCGTTCAGCAGTTTTTAAAACATTATTAAATCGGCGCTTAATTATATTTAATTCTTCATCTTCCCCCTGGAAAAAAGCGATTGATTCGGCATGATTACGAACATGAGTTAAGCAATATGTAAAATCTGCTTTAAATGCAATTTCTTCTTGGTTAACTTTATTTATTGCTTGATTCAAATAAACGGCTATTAAATTACCTATAATTGTATAAATAACTAAATAAATTGCGATTTGCGAAGAAACTATCCAGAGAATTATCAAAGAACTTCCCATTTCTAAAGATTTTTCTAGTAAAGAAGATGAAAATCTCAAACCAATACTAGTAATTGGCTCTATTTCTTGGGATAAGCGTTGATCTGGATTATCTATATCAGATTTAAAATTGATTTTATAATAAGCTTGATTACTTAAATATTTTTCTAAAACATGAAAATTTAGCCATTTGTACCAATCAAGAATTATTTTTTTTCTGACATATCTCAAAAGAGTTACTAACAAGACCATTCCGACAATAATGAAACTGGAAAACCATAAAGTACTATTATATTTATCAAGGTTTCTCTGTTCAATAACGATATCAATTACATAGCGATTCCAGTAACTATTTGCAGCATTTGCACCGACAATTACAACTATTAATAATACTAAGGAAACGAGCATTCCCCATGAGCGAATCACATCTGAAAATGCTCTTCCTTCTGCTTTTGTTGGATACCAATAAGGCCCGGCAACTACTTTCACATCCTGCCAAAATTGAATCAAGGTTGAAAAAGGATTTGTTGTATTTTGCTCACGCACAGATGGAGTTTGCATATTCTAAAAATGTAGCCGTTACTAATTACACTAGGAATTTTGAAATGACCTTTGAGAATTAAGTTAGACTCAAAGGTCATTTTTCCTTTAGAGAATGTCTGAAAACTTTTATGGTGTTGTATTCGAGATTTCTAAACCCTCTAAATTCCCCTTTTTAAGGAGGACTTTAATTAAATTTCCTCCTTTTGTAAGGGGAGCCAGCTATGCTGTCAGCCTTAAAGCAGGGTAGAAACTGGCGTGAACTAGGGGGAATCAAATCGAATGCACTAAGTTAATGGTTCTTCATCAACAATTTCGACTGTTCTCGGAAAAGGGCCTGGTCAGGCTCAGTAACAACTACTGGGCTAATATGATGTTTCAGTTTGAGTTTTAACTCATCTGAAATGGGCAATTCTTGAATTTCTTTGAGAAGAAATCTGACAGATTCAGTTTTGCTACGTTCTGTATAGACGAGCTTGAGAATGTTTTCAATTCCAAATCCCGCTATATATTCCCCTAGAACGGCTACCAGCCCAAGTAAGCCTAAACCTCCTAAGAGGCCCAAAGGCCCGCCCAGCGTTGAAAGCATAGCGACAACGGCGGCTACATTACCCCCTGATGCACCTGTTGCTATCACGAAAAGTATGCCAGGAAGACCTAAACCAGAAATTTTTTTGACGAGTTCATCCATTGTACTTACCTACAATCCTTATAAAGTGAAAACATGACTAAGAGAGTCATTACTAATTTCTTTTGTGAAGAAATTAAAAATCTTACATCTTGCACCAGCTAACTGGTGCAAGATGTAAGATAATCTGATTTAGCCCAACAAAAGACTACAAAGTTCATCAATTTGCTGACTTTTGTTAGATATTAGTCGATGGGCTATAGCTTGTAGTTGACGAGTATTCTGGAGTTTAGTATTATCTATTTCTTCTAGTTCACTATCTAACAATGTTTGAAAGCGATAATAAAAACTTTGAGCTTCTTTATCAGTAGGTTCAAACAACTGTTCTAATTCTCCAGCTACCACTTCACTACTACCGTCAAACATAATATTTAAAAGCGGTCTTCCCCATTGCAAGAGTCCCCAATTTTTCACTTCTTTATAAGGGTAAACACTGGTCAGCGAACCTGTACCTAAAGAAACTACTAAAATATCTTCTGTCTCAAGGACTTTTTGTGCTTTTCGTTTACTACTAATTTGTGCTTCTAAAATAGCTAAATGGGATGGATTATTAGCAAATACTCCACCATCAATCAAAGTATAGGCGATGCCGCTATTGTGGGGGTTTACAAGCCGATGAGGAGCAAAATAAGTCGGAGTGGCACTAGTTGCTAATGCTGCATCTAGGAGCGAAAAACCGCCACATAACTTCTGAAAATTCTTAGATTCTGTTTGCTGTTTTTCTAGTTGGTTTGTAAAAAATATCGGAATTCGCTGCTCGATATCATAACTCGTTACAAAAACTTCTTTGAGATTATTTTCTATAAGGGCGTTACCAAAATATTGCCTGAAAATTTCTTCTTTGCTTTCGGAAGGATATTTTGGCTGGAGAAATATATCCTCTAATGGGCCAAGTAGTCTTTCAAACAACGGCTCATAAAATATTTCTACCCCATACTCAAGAAATAGCTGTAGGAGATCCTCAGCAGTGTATTCAGCTACTGGCAAGTTATCAGATCCATCGGAACTTAATCGGGGTTTAGTTAGTCCAAGTGCCAAAATTCCGCCACTGGAAGTGCCAGTAATTAAATCAAACAAACTGAATATAGGCTTTTGTGTCCGTCTTTCAATTTCTGCTAGGAGTAATGCCGGAATAATGCCCCGAATACCGCCTCCATCAATGGAAAGTATTTTATATTTGGGACGGGCTTTTGTATTCATAGGTTCTGGCAATTCCTCCTGAATTAATACTTGTGCTTGTTGGATATTGAGGGGATCTTCAGTTTGATCTGTTTTGGTTTCCTCCTCGTATGGTTCGAGAGCGATCGCAGTTGGAATAATCTCGGATTCTTCGCTGTTTGTTTCTGTCTGTTGAATTTCCTTTGGTTGATCTTCGTCGCTTACTAACGATACCGTTGTTGCTAATAAACTTGTGGTTAGTGGTGAGATATTTTCTTCAGGAATAACTGCTGTCTCAATTTGGATCTCTTCTTGAATATCTTCTTGATTGGATGGTTCTACTGCAAATGGAACTGGATTTGATGATTGCGTTGCGAATGGAATTTCTGCTAAAGTCCAAATAGGATTACCACGAAAGTTTCCTTGATAGGACTTTCCAGTTTGGTTTTTTCCAGTTTGGTTTTTGACAGTTGTCCCTTGCCCATCGTCTAATCTCCAGTAGGCCACTAATCCTTCTTCATCTCCGACTATTTGCCCACAACGATGATTCTGAATTTGTGCTTGAGTACAGGGAGAATTCCAAACGCTAATATTTGCTAATTGTCCTTTGAAATAGACCTGTTTATGTAACGTTGCTCCCAGAGTGATAGAACTTGTAGCTTTGTTTAAAGATGAACCTCTAAGAGAATCGTTATATTCATGCTCGTCAAGATACACAGCTAGTTGACCACTATTAAAAACAATAGCAAAAAAGTGCCATTCTCCTATAGTTAACTCTCCTTGCCCAAAGGTTTTGATATTTTTGCTAACAGTTTCATCAATGTAGACATCTAGGCTTCCTGTTTCACTGATGCCGAATTCAAAATTATCGCTGAATCTCTCTGAAGAACGGGCAAAAAATACATTGCGTGTCCCGTAACTAGTGGCTTTATTTGTTAGTTCGTATGGATTTACCCATCCTGAAACCGTAAAAGCTGAACTCCCTTGAGCGAAAACGCCGCCAATATCGTTTCTGCCAAAATCTATATAATCATCTACCCCATCAAATGTTAAAACTGTTTGTGTATTTACTAGATTTATCACAAGAATTTAATCTCCAAATATCAATAATTCGTACTTTTAAATAAGGAATTTAATATTAATAAACTTAATAGTGAAATCTCACTAATACCTTTCAAAATAGAAGATAAGAAAAATACACAAGGCTCAATACTCTAATTTTTATTAGTCAGTAACACTTCTGCGATCGCCTGCGAAATGGGGTAGTGTGGTGAATATATCTCCAACCAAAAAAATTCCCCGACTGGGTTTACTTCGAGGAATACGTGCTGACCATCGGGAGTGACAATAATATCAATTGCCCCATAGTTTAAGCCAAAATAAGCCATTAGTTTGAGCAGTTTTTTCTCGATATCTTCTGGCAAGTCGTAGGGTTGCCAATTTTTAACTAAGGCTCTCCCCTCTTTGCGCCAGTCGTAAGTAGATCCTTCTAAGCTTTGGGAATCTACTGAGGCAGTAAATACGCGGTGTCCGACAATAGTTGTCCGCAACTCCAGCGCCTTGGGCACATTTTCTTGAAAGGTCATCGGACAAAAACGCAGTCCTTCCATATTCTCCAGATCATCATTTGTAACTGGAGTGGTAAATACAACGTTTTCTCGCCCCTGATCATCATAGATAGCAAAGGAAGAAAGCATCTTGGTAACTATACCTTGGCTACACTCTTGAGCAAATTGCTTGACTGCTTCTGGATTGTTTGAAGTTAGAGTACGTGGAGTTACAAGACCAACTTCGCGTGCAACTTGCAATTGTAGTTGCTTATTATTAGCCCGATCTACATTGGACATTTTATCAAAGTGAAATCCCTGAAGGCTAGCAATCATACCCCTGACTGTGGCGCGACATTCATTAATTGACGCATCTCTGTATTGCTTGTCCATTGAGTCGGGGATTTTTTGTCCGTAGCGCATCCGCCGATACCAAACTGAGGAGACTTCACTCAAATCTAGTTTTTCGCCATCAGTAATAATTACCCGTTCAGTATCACCAGAGTAAATATCTAGCTTGACTTCAGTGGGATATCTGTCTGTGTCAAACCGAAATGCTTTTTCTCCTCTGGCCTCAATTTCTTTGATGACTAGAGGAATGCTTTCGTTGTCTTTACTAAACGTGACTATTAATACGGTCATAAAAAGTATGAAGTGTGAAGTATGTAGACACCTTTTGGGTGGCTTGCCACAGGCTAATATCAAATATTAAATTTTTGATTATTCATTCTTTCTTTGAAGTAGAGCATCTGCGATCGCACTTGCGATAGGTAAGTCTAAATTCTTTTCTAGCATTCCCCACTCCCCCAGAGGGTTGATTTCCAAAAAGACGTATTCGCCTGATGGTGTGACGATGAAATCTAACGCTCCAAACAACAGCCCAAATTTCCCCATAAAGGCTTTAAGACAACGAATTATTTCATCAGTAAGCTGGTGATGTTGCCATGCGCCCAACCTCAACACCAGGTTTACGCCAATCAATGGCTGCTGCATACATATCTGCATTTAGTGCCCCCACAAATACATTACCATTCACATACACCACCCGTAATTCCTGTTGCTTTGGAATTTGCTCTTGAAAAACCATTGGGCAATAGCGCAGTGATTCGGCATCTTCTAAGTCTTCTTCCTTGACGGTGCTGGTGTACAGAAAAAACGAGGAGTTTGCTTCCATACTGCGGGAAAGAGCAGTTAAGAGCTTGCTCACCATTTTGCCGTTAACTTGCCCGAAAAACTCTCGTGCTGCTTGGGCTTTGTTGGTGACAAGAGTTTTGGGAATAACAAAACCTACTTCAGATGCAATCCGTAGTTGACGCAGCTTGTTAGTTGCATAATCTATCCGCTCTAAATTATCTACCCACATAGCTTCTTTGAGACTGTCCCAAAAACCATCTAAAGTTGCTTCTGATTCTCTAATGCAAGCTTCTCGGAACTTTGGCGCTAATTCTTGACTCAGTTGTGGTTCCCAAATACGACGCATCCATACAGCCTGCACCTGCTCTGTGCTGATAGAGCGGTTGTTATATTCTATAGTGTGGTAGCTTTTAGACTTATCAAAATGTGTTGTTAATTGCACTTCTAGAGGAAACTTATCAGTATCTAGACGAAATGGTTGCACCCCTTTTTTTTGATAAGGCTTCTGCCACTCTATCTATTGTGAAGAAATCACCACTGTGGGTAATTAATAAAATAACATCACGAGACAGGTGCATAAGATATAGTTTTTTGAAAATTTTAGGAGGTAGCTATTAAGCAATAGCAAACAAGTTGCTTTCGATACCCAAAAAATTTTGAAGAATTTAGGGGACTAGAAAAAGCAATCACCTCCATGTTTGGAAAAGGTAATATGAAAGCGATCGCGTTTCTATGAGTAGTTTTCAGTTACTTGGTAATTCCTACTCTATTAAATTATGATTCAGTCAATTAAAAGGTTTCTTTCCGATCAAAAAGTAACTTTCAGATATAAAAGAATAAACAAATTATTTATCTTCCAAATCTGAAGGATACTTGTAAGTCCAAGGAACCTCTGTTCCTTCAGTAGATTGCTCTTCCAAGAAACGCGCAAAGAATGGTACGACTACGACATCCACTGTTTTGACTGTGTTTGCAGGCATAGAATTTCCCTTAAAGTAAATTGGGTTTTCAACTACAGATATATCAGTAATAAAATATATTTTCAAGGTCAGTTAAGACACTTAACAAGTAATTCTGTTCAGGTATTTAAGAAACTTAAGAAACTTAAGAAACTTAAGCATACAGATAAGAAAAATTTATTCAAAAATTATAAGTGTTGAGTAATCAATATCAAACTATAGCAATTTTATTTGATTATTGAAGAAGTAGGGCATTCGTCTACTCAAATTTATAACTGATCTTGAGATTTCCTTTTTGACGTTTTACTTTAGTAACTATTACATTTTTTAATTCATTAAGTGATTTTAAATGAGTACCTCCACACGGAGTTGGATGAAAATTGTCAATTGTCACTACTCTCAAAGGTTTTCCTGGAGGTAAATTATTGGGTATGTTAGACCAACGCACTGCTAATTTTTCTGGTGTAATCAGTGAAACTTCTACACTAGCAGCTTCATTTAAAGCTTGACTAATTTTTGTATTAACTTCAGCAATAAATATCTCTGTATTTTCAAACGAAGGGCTTCCTTGAAACTCTACATAAGAACCATCTGGAAAATGATACCCTTTAACTGCGATTAGATTTTTATCTAGAGATTCGATTATGGTGTACATAAGATGTCCAGCTGTATGAGCCTTAGCATTTTGCATACGATGGGCTTCATCAACATATAAACTTACCTCTTCGCCTTTTTCTAAAGGTACAGATGAAAAATCTCCATAATGACGAACATCTCCATCTACAAAGCTTACGAAACTGATTGGAAGCTGAACTCCTTTTGCTTCTATAGTGCCTATATCTGAGGGCTGACCACCACCCTGCGGATAAAAGACAGTGCTATCGAGTACACAATAAGAACCCCGTTCATCATCGGCAACATACTCAATGTGAGCATTATCAGTGAATTTATATGTGTCTTCAAGATAAGCAAGTACTGTAGACATAGATAAATCTCTCTAGTTAACTTTTGACTTTGAGAACGATTATTTAACAAAGTTGATGACAGTCCAGATTTTATTTTCAAAATCAAATCGGAGTCCTATAAATTAATTCATTTTAGCATTTAGGTATTTCGAGCGCAAGCTTTCTTACCTGCGCTACATCAAACAATATAGAACAATCAAAATACGCTTCGGTTATTACCATTAAAAGGCATTCATTCTTAAAAGCAGCAATAGCTACCTTTACACCTTTTTACAGGTTTATAAATTGCCTTTACGACCAAAAAACTAAATCACCCCCCGGCATTTTTCCAATAAAAGAGCTAATTGTTATACGTTCACCAATGCCTGGTAAGACTTCATGAAAATTCCGGCTGTTGAAAATGACTAAATCTCCGATGAGTGGAATATTATGTTTTACTTCTGAGTTAGCTACTAAAGAAGAATCGTAGCCATAGGAACCAGGAATTTTATATTTTTCATCGTCGGGCTGCCATTGTCGGTTGTAGACTTTGCAGATACCTCCTTGACTAGGTGCTTTGACATAAAGATTCCATACTAGCTGTGAGGTAACATTTCCTATTCCCCAATTTGGAGCATCTAATTGAGCAAAGTCTATGTGTAACAAGGCGATATTAATCTGACGGATTAATCCTGCAAAATAATCCCCATAAGCTTCATCTTCATAAGCAATTTGGACTTTACCTGAGACATTCTGGCGCAGAGTTGTTGCCAAGCGTTTTAGCGGGTCAAAAGATAAAGAAGTTACCTGATTATAAGTTGCGTTGGCTTTTTTAACTGCATCAAAATATCCTAACTTATCCCTATTTCTATATTCAAATTGAGTAACTCCAATTCTTCCTATTGGTGGTTCCACATTTCTATAAAAATCAAAGCCAACTTTTTCAATTGCTAGAGCTAATTTATTACATTCTTCTGATGAAGCAAATTTAGAAATGCGAATTGACGGAATCTCATTTCTCAGCAATGCTTGGAAATTTTGATTATTCATTTCACAGTCATTTAATTTTTGCCACTTGATTGTTCTTAGCATGGGAAATTTCTCACTCATAATTTCTTGTAAATTAAAATGTTGTCAAAAGAGGGAATAAATAAAAACATTTATAGAGTAAAAGCAAACTTTTGTTAGTTGCTAAACAACTGTGGTTTGCATATTTTGGAATTAACCTAACCTTTTTTATTAAATTTAGAAATATTTAGTACTAAGTAATCAGCAAAAAATATCGAATAAGAAACTTATTATCAGTACTTAGATACAGCAATTTGTAAGCAAATAAGGTACAAAATGCCAGATTACAAATCAGATATAAAGAGTTTCTAATTCTTACTCCCTGCCTCAAAACCAGTAGCTTTCTACTTCATACAAAAGAAAAATACTTTATAACTCGGAACTATCTTTGTAATCGGGCAGACTTTTTTAACTGATATCGCCTATTTGTTGAGTGCGGCTCAAAGCAGCAAGTACTGCATTAGAGATGATAGTTCGCATACCACCTTTTTCTAATTCGTAAAGACCAGCAGCAGTGACTCCCCCAGGGCTAGTTACTTTGTTTCGTAAGACGGCTGGATGTTCATGAGTCTGCAACATAAGTTCTACACTGCCAGCAATAGTATGCAAGGTTAGCTCTTGAGCTTGAATGCGAGTTAAACCCATCTGAACCCCAGCATCAATCATCGCTTCGATGTACAGAAACACAAATCCAGTACCCGCGCTACTCAGCGCCGTTGACATATCAAGGTAATGTTCACTTTGGGTAGCAAATTCCTTGCCTAATGCTTGTAAAATGACTTGGGTATGCGATCGCTGTATCTCTGTCACACTTGATGATGCGCTCCATACTGTAGTCCCATGACCAACTTGTACTGCAATATTCGGCATTGTACGGACAACAGCAGCATGATTCAACCCTTGGCACAGAGATGCAATACTTACCCCACCCACAATACTAATTACTAAAGCTTCAGGTGAAATTTTATCCTTCAGCATAGCCATAAACAGATCCTAAAACCTGCGGCTTCACCGCCAATACCACAATGGATGCGCCTTTTACCGCTTCTATATTGCTGGTTGTAGTACGGATTCCATATTTTTCTTCCAAATGAAGACATCGCGCAGAAAGTGGGTCGCTGACAATAATTAGATCGGGTTTTGGAACAATCTTCGTTGATAACAATCTAGTCATGATCATTTCACCCATCGTCCCACCACCGATAAAGGCAATTTCTAAATCTCCCAGCATATCTTCTCCCTATTACACAAATCAATTTATTATTGTTATCAAGATAGATTGGGAACAATTACAGCTTTTAATACAGAGCCTTTTTCTACATCTGCTAGGGCTTGATTAATTTCTTGTAGCGTGTATGAACGACTAATTAGACTTTCCCAAGCAATATTTTTGCTGGAATCACTATGACGTTTTAGTAATTCAATCATTCTGTAAAAATGGCTGAAATCAATTCCCCAAGTTCCGCGAATATCAATATGTTTGAGATTAATCTCTAAGTGGGGATTGATGAGAATCTCACCGGTGTTTGTGTAGTGCCCGACAATAACATAACGGCCTCCATTTCTCGTCATATTCAAGCCCTCTTTGACAGCAATGGGAATGCCTGTTGCTTCAATAGTCACATCAGCACCATGTCCGTGCGTTAGTTCCAAAACCCGCTCAAGATGTTGCCGTGGATCGTTAGCTTGAATTACAAGAGTTTCATCGACTCCAAAAGATTTTGCAGTTACTAATCGGCTCTCAAATTTATCAATGACAATTACTTTACCCGCACCTGATAGCAAAGCTAGAATTGCCACACTTAAACCCACAGGGCCACAACCTTGCACCACAACAACATCACCAATTTGAATCTGCGCTCGATCGATAGCGTGTAGTGCAGTTGGCAAAGCACATCCCCCAGCAATAAATTGTCTTGGTGAGACTTCTTCGGGTAAAGTTAAAACTTTAACCCCTGGTTGGAGGTAAATTAGTTCAGACCAACCGCCCAGTAAGCCATCATTCGCCTGAGTAGGTGACACCATAAACTTTGCGTTGGGGACAGCGAGTGGATGCTTTAGCTACTAGACAATACCAGCAGTTGTAACAGGTTTCGTGAACATCTAAAAAAGTAGCGATCGCTCCAGGTTGAATTAACTTACCATTGACATCGTAACCTGCCCTCCTGTTTTCTACCACACGACCAACACAGAAGTGACCGGGAATAATTGGATAGGGTACTCCCTCTAAATGCCCACGCAATAAATGTACATCAGTTCCACAAACCTCAGAATATAAGGTTTCAATAATGATTCCACCCTTTTCTAGAATCGGGTATGGTAATTGTTGCACTTCAACTGGTTGGTTCGGTGCAGTCATCACAGCTGCTAAGGGCATGAATCGCTTCCTCACTTTATTTTCTAAATTGACAATTGTCTTACCTAGCTATAAAAATTCTATTCAATTAATTGCATGAAAAAGCAAGCTAAAAACTATCCTATAAAGCTTTCCTTCTCGGTATTGTTATACCAATTCTGTATGAAGATGCACTAAATCATATTTAAGTGCAAGAAGCAAAAAAGAAAACGAACCGCATACTCCTACGGAGAAGCAAGCTACGCGTAACGTCTCGTCAGAGAAGGACGCAAAGGACACGTTCGCGCAGCGTCTCGCAGAGAAGAAAGAAGTTAAAAAGGTTTAGCGCAGTCCTCATAAAGAAATTGTATTAGCAATACTAAATTAGGATTTCTTTAGTAGGCAAAACAATCATAAGTAGGTAGACAAAATTATTAATTATCTTGATTAGCTTTTGTCTCCTACTTATCAACTTCAAGACCAGAAAATAATTTCACCGTTAGGAAGTAATCCGATCATGGAAGTAAAAGCTACACGTTGTCCATGCATCGGCTCAACATAATGAAAGTTTGTTGTATTGAAAAGCAATACATCTCCGACATAAGGCTGGAAAGCGATCGCATCTGCGTCTCCAAGCACTTTATCACTATATCCGTAGGAGTCTAGCTTATATTGCTCATCTTCTGGTTGCCACTGGCGATCGTAAATACACGTTTTGCCATGACTGTTGGGAGACAATTTTAAGTACAAAGTCCAAGAAAGTTGAGCAGTAATTGTACAAACTTCCCATTCCGATTGTTCCAATGGGGCAAAATCTATATGAAGTTGAGTACCATGCCTCTATTTTTCTGATCAGTCCTGCATAATAACTACCGTAGAATGGTTCCGAAGCAATTCGCACATTCGCACCACACTCTCGGAATTTTGCCATTATGCGCTCCAATGGATTGAATGAGGCTGCCGTAATGGAGTCTCTTAATTTAGTTGCTTGTTCTACTCCTTTAAAATAATCTCCTTTACTAATGTTGTTATATTCAAATACTGTGATACCAACTTTTTCAATTTTAGGACTCACATCTTGATAAGCATTAAAATTGAGCAATTGAGATTGAGCATATAACATCTCACACTCTTCGGGTGTTGCAAAATCTTTCAGCCGAATCAGAGGAATTCGGTGTTCAAGCAGCATTTTTAAAGATTCTCTAGTTAGAGGATACTCTTGCTTGTTTTCCCAAAGTGCCGATTTAATCTGATTAGAAGTAGTCATGATTCAGTTCCTTACATTTAAATTTAAACTAAGCCAACTTAAGATTTAGGTAATGCAGACTAAACTTTTAATTTGTCCATTTTATTTACCTAAAATACTAACAATATTATTGCGATCGCAATAATATTAAATTATTGTAACTGTGCCCAAATCCCTTGACAGCGTTCCATAACTAGCCCCTGAAAATCGATTGAGTTGATGGATGAATATCTATTTTGTACAGATAAAAAATACCTGTAGGACTTTTAAGATTTAATTCTCTTCGAGTCAGAGATAATGCTTGGGCACGATGAATTTCCACAGCTTGAAGTAAACCTGAATAACTTAAATTACGTAAAGCTAATTGACCATTTTTAGTAACATATATAGCATCATTTTGAAAAAGATATTCTAAGCTAATCAGACTAGCATATACATCTGTATCTTTTTCTATGCCCCCTAAACGGTGAGCATCTAAGCCAAAGCGAATACAGAAATTTACAGCTACCAACTTCCCAGCTTCTTGTGCAGTTAAAATACAAGCTGCAAACTCAAATCCTAGACTATCAGATCGCCATTCTTCTACACCAGCATAGTAATAGTTTTGGAAAAGGTTGTGTTTTACCTTAAAGTCAAATCCCAAACCACTTGCATGTCCTGCTTCATGAACTTGAGTGTCGATATGGCGATAACGTTCACCATTGATTTCGTCTTCTAAAGGGCCTAATAATAAATTAGCTGTTTCATATTCAAATACTTTTTGAATGCATTGGCGGCTAGAACCTAAAAAACGTCGTTGTTGCTGGCTAGCATTATTTAATGCTGGGCCACAAACACTGTTAGGAAAAGGCCATCCATTTGGGACAATGAAAGCTTCACCACTTTCACCACTGGTATTACCACAACTAGCAATTTCAGTAAAAGAAAGATTTCTAGGAATTGCTTGGCTTAATGTTCCAAATTTTTCCCGACTGAGATTTTCTAGTTGTTCAATAGATGGCTGAGAATTATCATGCATTTTGCCATAAATTGCACTTAAAGCTATCTGGCTTTGGCATTGTCGATTTACTTGGTAAGGTGCAACAATCAAAAAATAACCATTTTTACCAATAAAATCCAGATTGATAAAGTCTTCAGACAAAATACTCCAGTCGTTATTTTCTAAAGCATCTGCTGTTTTGAGTAACCAAGCTGGAGGAAGTTCACAAGAGTGTGCTGCTTCTTGACGAAGTTTTTTGACAGCAATGGTAATTTCATTTTTCTCAATAAATTGGACTATTTGTTTAGCTAATTCTTGTTTATCTACAAAAATTGTTGTCATTTTTTATGCCTAATATTGAAATTGTGTTACCTAAAAAGCATAAGTAATCACTAAACTCTTAACCATTTCAAAACTTTGGGGTCTTTGTTGTAGTAGTAGTTAAACCCATCGTTAGCAGTAATGGACTTACCAAGGCTTGCTTTACTTCTAATACTTCCAAGAGAATAGTCTGTTAATGCCTGCATTTCTTTATGAGACAACCCTTCCATAGTGAATTTTACTACCCCTATTTCTGCTTGAGATTGATTATTAGAAAAATCATCTATTTTGATTTGAGCATTGTCGGGAGGATTAGGGACAATTTGTGTTGTTTTTTGCCGTTGATAATCTTGTACGGTTACAAGTTGCCAACTAGAATCTTGGGAAAGTTCTAAAACCCATTGATGGTAATTAAATAAACTTTCTCGATGTCCAACACTGATAAATGTTGTTTTTGCCTCTTGTAACTGTTGATATAAACTTTCTTCATTCTTCAAATCTAAAGCACTGGTTGCTTCATCTAATATGGTGAAGCTAGGACGAGTAACTAACAGTCTGGCAAAAGCTAGGCGTTGTTGTTCTCCTAGCGATAATATGTTCTCCCAAGGAACTTCTGTATCGAAGCCATTGACTCGACTGAGCAGATTTTGCAAGTTGACTTGGTGCAAAACATCTTCGAGTTCGCGATCGCTCATTTTGCGAGTTGTATAAGGATAGAGTAACTGTTCGCGTAAAGTTCCCAAAATTATATAAGGACGCTGGGGTAAGAATAAGACTTGCTCTAATGGAGGTCGCACCAGCCGACCAGTTCCTGCACTCCACAAACCAGCGATCGCTCTCAACAGAGAACTTTTACCTCGACCACTCGGCCCAACAATCAATAAACCTTCTCCTGCTTTGACAGACAATGACAAATCTTCAACGATCACCTGCTCGTAGTTGGGAGTTTGTAATGTGACATGCTCAAAAGCAAGATGGTTTTCTTCTATTGTTTTAATAGTACTTACATTCTCTGGTTCTTTAGTTACTTCTTCTAAAGCATTTGAAAACTCCGCTAAACGATCAACGTAACTAGAAAATCTTCCTGAAGTTCCAAATTCATTAATTAATTCTCCCAAAGCAATAGCAAACATATTAGAAGCTAAAGCGGCTTGTCCAAGTTGTCCAAAATCTATTTCATCTTTAATATATAAAGGTGCAAGTACTAAAAAGGGGAATATTTGGATAACAGATTGATATCCTCGGCTAAAAATTTCTGTACCTCTTTCCCAACTTATCTTACTTTCTATATTTTTGATCAGATTATTAAATCGACGCTGAATTATATTTGATTCTTGTTTTTCTCCCTGAAAAAAGGCTATTGATTCAGCATGATTTCGAACATGACTCAAAGCATAATTGTACTCACCTTTAAATACAAGCCCATCTTGATTAATTGTATTTAATTTTTGATTTAAGTAAACAGCAATTAAATTACCTACGATCGTATAACCAACAAGAATAAGAGCAATCTGTTGGGAGATTGACCACATAATTATTAAAAATGTTGCCATTTCCAGTACTTTTTCTAACAAAGTAGCTGAAAAATTCAAAGCGCTACTAGTTACAGGTTCAATTTCTTGAGATAAACGCTGATCTGGGTTATCTACATCGGCTCTAAAGTTAATTTTATAATAAGCACGATTGCTTAAATATTGATCTAAAGTTTGATTATTTAGCCATTTGTACCAATCTAGAGCAATCTTTTTTCGGACAAATTTAGAAAAGCCTACTAAAAAAGTTACCACTACCAGCCCAACAATATTAACTGATAATATCTTAATGAACTGAGAATAATCTTTTTCTTGAATAAGGGTATCAACCAAATAGCGACCAATAAAACTATTAAAAGCAGTTACACCTACAAGAGCGATTATTAGTAATATCAGCATAATCAACATTCCCCAGGCGCGAAGAACATCTGGAAATGCTCTTTTACCTGGCTCTGTTGGATACCAGTAAGGGCCTGCGATCGCTTTTATATCTTTCCAGAATTGAGCCAAATCTGAAAAAATATTTGTTGGGGGTTGAGCTTGAATAACTTGGGTTGGCATATTTTATAAATAAACTGAAATCTCTGATCATCAAATAAAATTATGAATCCTAAATGCTGAATTTAAAAAAATTATTTTTCATAATTTATAATTTGAGTAAATGGTGATTACAGCAAAGTTACACCGCCATCCACAGGCAAAATAACCCCTGTTATGTAGGGATTAGTGATTAAACTGAACACTGCTTGCGCCACTTCTTCTGCTTTACCAAGATGCTGGACAGGTAAGGATGTTTCAGCCCACTTTGTTAAGTCTGAGCGTTCAGACTCGCTTTGACTGCTCCAAATACTTGTATCTTCTATTAATCCAGGGGCAATTACATTGACGCGAATTGGTGAAATTTCTAACGCCAGCGATCGCCCAAAAGTTGCAACTGCGCCATTGGCGGCGGCGATCGCTGAAATTCCTCCCATCTTTGAAGATTTAAAGATAGTAACGCTGGATGTGAGAGTAATGGAACCGTCAGCCGCGATATTTTTTAGCGATGCACGCACAACAAAAAACGTACCCCAGAATTTCTCCATCGCACCTTGAGCCGTTTGTGTGGTCATTTCTGCTAAGAGCGATCGCGGCATATTTCTGTCACCCATAGCCGTTACAATCAAATGATCGAAGCTTCCGATCTGCTCAAAAAAAGCATTGACTGAATCCTCGTTCACCACATCAACAGTTTTGCCCTGAATCTCTCCAGAGATCAACGCGATCGCCTCAGTTAATTTCTCTTGAGATGAGTGGCAAAGGATAACCTTCGCGCCCACCTCTACCATTTTTTGAGCGATCGCCAGATCCACCCCTGAACTGATGCCAATAATCACCACTTTTTTGCCTGATAGCGACTGAAACATTGTTTTGCTCATAAAAGTAAAAAGTATGCAATCTATTTTTCATAGGACTTACGTAAAAACTCTCTCAAACTCTTATTACTTTGTGTCCTTTGCGTCCTTTGCGGTTCGTTTTTTCATAATTTTGCGCAAGTCCTGTTTCAATCAAAAAAACTGTTATTTATCAAATATTTTTTACAGGCTTCTTTGCTGAAACTAACAAATAATCAATAGATGAAGTATTTAGCAAACCATCTATAGCTCCCACATTCAACTGATAAGCTTCTTCATCTATATCTCCTGCTGCTAATTCCTTTAAAAGCCAAGATTTTAGATAGCGGTAATGGTTTTCCCAACAATCATCTGTGACATTTACAACTTCTAAAATTTGTAATCCTGCCTGTTGGTAATGATGTTTATACTCATCAATATCTTTGACAATATTTTTGGGGGTAACAATCCAATCACCGAAATACTGTATATTTTCAAAGATTATATCAGAAAGAATCAGATTACCTCCTGGCTTCAATACCCGCGCTGCCTCTTTGAAAAACTTCTCCCTAGTATCAAAGTAGAATGCCGCTTCAAACACATATAATGTTGTCGAAAAAATCATCTTCAAATTCCATCTGCACGGCATCCATGCAAATTAAGCTACAGCCTGGTGCGTTAACTGTACTTCTTTCGAGTTGCTTGGCAGAAATATTAATACCAAAAACTTCAGCAGGTGAGTAATACTTGAGTAGATAACTGGTAGTTGCTCCCAAACCGCAACCAACATCAAGAATATTGCCCTTCTTTTCCCCAATAAACATTAAAAGTTTTTCCATCAGGTTAAAAACAGGCTGACTGCTGATTTTGAGTATCAGAGAACCAATAACCTACGTTAAAAAACTCTTCTTGTCCGAATATCTTTCTAGTCCCCGGATTTAAAATTAAACTGTCAAATTGGTTAATATATTCGCTTTTATCCATTATTCCTCACATTTCTTTTGTCATTTGTTATTTCTTCATTCCCACAATTCCCTATTTCCATGCTTTCTTGATGCAATCTTTCAAATATTCGGCTAAAACTTGCACATGGGGTTCAGCCATAAGCGTGATATGGTTGCCTAGTACAAAATGGATATCTACTGTTTCGGTACAAAACTCGCTCCAGCCCAAGGATAAATCCTGTGAATCCTCAGAATTTAAATGACTATTAGGGTCATCTGACAAATCCTCGTTAGCCCGTAGAATGGTAAGTTTACCTGGATAAATCTGTTTTGGTAGATAATCAACTAGACATAAACAACTAGTTTTATAAGCCTGTACGAGATTTTTAAGTTCCGTAGTTTGAGCATTAGGAGGCAGCATATTTGCCATTTTGAAATAGTGTAAAACATATTTTAGTTGCTCCTCCGTAGTCAAACTTTGGAGAGTATCGTAGGAAATATCAACGTTTTTATCTAAAAAAAGTTTTATTCCTTTACTCACCTCAGCTAGCCACATATCATCATCCCAATCAATGTAATCAGCCAGGAATTGCTTGTCTTTATAAGTTGATGCAGATGCATCAATTACGACTAGTAGAGCAACCTCATCTCCCTGAGCAACTAACTGTTGGGCCATTTCAAAAACTACGTTACCTCCATAAGAATGCCCTCCCAAAAAGTATGGCCCTTGGGGTTGCACAGCTTGCATGGCTTGAATATAATGACTCGCTATATCTTCAAGCCGGGGGTTGGGCTTTAATTCGTGGAGATTATTTTCAAAACTATATAATGGTTGGTCTAGCCCTAAATAACGCCCTAAGTGATAGAAGTAGAAAGGCTTACCAGGAGCGCCAGGAACGCAGAAGAAAGGTAAGTTTGAACCATTGGGCTGAAGTGCTACCAAACAAGACGAATTAGAGTAATCGGAGTCTGTTTGCACAATTGTTGCCAACTGTTCAATAGTTGGATTTTGAAAAAGGGTTGTTAAGGGCAAATTTTTACCAAACTGCTGCTGAATTTGATCCATTAAGTAGGCAGCTAAAAGGGAATGACCGCCAAGGTCAAAAAAGTTATCTTGTACTCCTACTTTGTCAACCTTAAGAGTTTTTGACCAGATTTGTACTAGTTGCAGTTCTAATTGGTTACGGGGTTCGACAAATTTTTTGAAGTTACTGATGTTATTAATTGCTCTTAATGCGCGGTGGTCTACTTTACCGTTAGGAGTTAGAGGCAGGGACTCTAGGATGACAAAAGCATTAGGAACCATGTATGCGGGTAGTTTATCAGCAAGAAACTGGCGCAGTTCGCTTGGTGTAAGTGTCGCCTCTTTTTGCAGCACTACATAGGCGACTAAGCGCTTCTCACCTGGGGTATCTTCGCGGACAATGACGCAAGATACTTGTACATCGCTATGTTGCCTCAATACTGCTTCAATTTCTCCCAATTCGATGCGGAAGCCCCGAATTTTTACCTGATTGTCGATGCGTCCTAAGTATTGGATGTTGCCATCGCTCAAGTACCGAGCCTTATCCCCAGTTTTATATAATTTACTGCCTCTTGTCTCCTCAAACGGATTGGGGATGAATTTCTCATTGGTCAATTCTGGACGGTTGAAATAGCCTCGTGCCAATCCTGCACCACCAAGATGTAATTCTCCTGGCACACCCACAGGTACTGGTTGCAGATGCTCGTCTAAGATGTAGATTTGCGTGTTGGCAATGGGACGGCCAATAGGGATAGTTTTGGCTGTAGTTGGTGATTCCTCTACCAAGTACCAAGAAGAAAAAGTGGTATTTTCTGTTGGCCCATAGACATGCAGCAGTTGCTGGGGAGCGCCTTTGTCTAATACTTCTTGCACCCATTTGGGATCAACCGCTTCACCACCAAATAATAAATATTGTAGAGAACTAAATGCCTGTGGTACAAAACTGGCTAACTGATTGAATAAAGCTGTGGTTAAAAATAAGACGCTGATTTCATGGGAGCGGATATTTACAGCAAATTCTTGAGGTGAAAGTAATACAGATTGAGGAATAATCACTAGCATGGCTCCGTGTAGCAATGCTCCCCAAATTTCAAATGTTGCAGCATCAAAAGCAATGTTTGCAGCTTGAGCAATGCGTAGTTTACGGCCGTAGGCATCGCTAGAAGATAACTGTATATAGTTGGTATTTAACACCAGTCGATTTACAGCCTGATGAGTGACGGCGACTCCCTTGGGTTTCCCTGTAGAACCGGAGGTATAAATTACATAGGATAAGTTTTCCGAACTGACTGTGCTGTTGAGATTGTCTTGATTGACGGTTTGCAATGCATCTAAGCAGATGACACGAACCTGATGTTGAGAAAGTGACTCTACCAATTTCTTTTGAGTCAAAAGTACTTTTACCTGAGTGTCTGCGAGCATAAAGCTTAAACGCTCTTGGGGATATTCCGGGTCAAGTGGCAGATATGCTCCACCCGTCTTGAGAATTCCCAACATTCCCACAACCATTTCTGGCGATCGCTCCACACACAACCCAACTAGCACATCTGCCGACACTCCCAAAGACCGCAAGTAATGAGCTAGCTGGTTAGCACGACAATTTAACTCATCATAAGTCAGTTGTTGATTTTCAAATACAATTGCCACTGCATCAGGTGTGCGTTTTACCTGCTCCTCAAATAACTGATGAATACATTTATCAGATGAATAGTCTGCTTGATTGTGGTTCCACTCCACTAACAATTGATGGCGTTCTGCTGCACTCAACAGTGATAATTCAGAAATTCGCGCTTTCGGATTGGCGACAATTGCTTTAATTAAAGGTTGAAAATGTTGGCCGATTTGGGTAATTGTAGCGGCATCAAATAAATCAGTGTTATAGCACCAAACACCCTCTAGACCGGAGGGAACCTCCCAGAAGTTTACTTCTAGGTCAAATCTGACTTTTACATCAACTGGCAAGGACATATTCTGGATAGTTAAACCTGGCAAATTGCTAGAAGACTGTGGGGTATTTTGGAGGGAGAACAGCACCTGTACCAGGGGATTACGACTTAAATCTCGGTCTGGCTGTAATTTTTCCACCAACATTTCAAAGGGTAAGTCTTGGTGGGAGTATGCTGACAAAGTGGTTTGCCGCACTTGCGCTAAAAAGTCAGCAAAGCTGGGGTTTCCAGAGAGATCGCCCCTTAATGCTAGGGTGTTAGCAAAAAATCCCATTAGCTGCTCGACGCTCTTGCTGTTGCGGTTAGCGATGGGTGAGCCAACAACAATATCTAACTGACCACTATAACGAGAGAGCAAGACCAAAAAAGCTGCTAGTAGGGTCATAAACAGAGTTGTCTCTGACTCCTGGCTCAGTTGCTTAAGGCGTTGTGTGAGGTCGCTATCTAGTAGAAAAGACTCAACTGCACCCTGAAAAGACTGGACTGGGGGACGGGGGCGATCGCTAGGCAATTCTAATACAGGAGGGACACCCGCTAACTGTTTTTGCCAATAATTGAGTTGGCGATCGAGAACTTCGCCTGTCAGCCACTGGCGTTGCCAAAAGGCAAAGTCGGCGTACTGGATGGGTAATTCAGGTAGTGGCGAGGGCAATCCTTGAGCGAAAGCTGTATATAACTGAGATAATTCACCAAAGAAGATACTCAAAGACCAGCCATCATAAATAATGTGGTGCATCTTCAACAGCAGTACATACTCCTGTTCACTCAGTTGCAGTAGGGTAAATTCTATTAATGGCCCCACAGCCAAATCGAAGGGCTGGGACGCAATAGACTTCGCCATTTCTCGAATGCGCTCAGTTTGTTCCTCGGCTGACAACCCCTGCAAGTCATGGATTGGCAAATTTAAGGCAGTGTCCGGGGCAATTAGCTGGATAGGTTTTCCATCTACCGTGGGGAAACTGGTTCTTAAAATTTCGTGGCGGCGAACGAGTTCATTCAGGCTCTGAGAGAGTGCAGCTATATTGGGTGAGCCATCTAGCCGCAGAGCCTCCAGCATATTGTAAGAATGACTTTCGGGTGAAAGCTGGTGCAAAAACCAGAGTCTCTGCTGGGCAAAAGAGAGGGGTAAATCTTTATCTCGTGGGACGGGAGTAATGGCTGATTCAACAGAGCTAGAGGGCGTTTTCGCTTCTTTTAAAAAAGCGAGAATTTCAGGTTTTTTTGTGCCTATTTCTTGCTTAATTTCTGTTGTCATCGCTCCCTTGGGAGCATGATATCGTAGCTTTTCTTCTTCCAGCCAAATTTTAATATCTAAACTATTTAAATAAGATAAAAACTCTACTACTTTCATTTGCCAATTGCTTCCCAAATTTGTCGTTTAATCAGGTCTAAATTGCGTATGTTGTTGTTTCAAAAATCAAAAAATCTATTTGGTAAAAAGCTTTTCATAATTCTCCTTCTTCGTAATCTTCTTGTGTTTTTGTAATGGATAGTTGACCATCTTGTGCTATGGAAACTACTTCAATGATTTGGGCTAAGTTAGCTACTGTTGGGTACTCAAGGAAATTTTGTAAGGACAATTCCACTGAGAAAATATTACGTAAACGAGATATTACTTGGGTTGCTAGTAGAGAATGTCCGCCAAGTTCAAAGAAGTTGTCATTGATGCCAATGCGTTCGGTTCCCAAGACTTCACTCCAGATTTGTACCAGTTGAGCTTCAATTGGTGTGCGAGGTGAAACAAAGCCAGTGGCAAGATTTCTAGTAGCTGTATCTGGTGCAGGTAGGGCGCGACGATCCACCTTACCATTAGGTGTTAAAGGTAGGGTATTGAGGAGGACAAAAGCTTGCGGAACCATGTAATTGGGTAACTTTTGTTGGATAAATTCCCGCACTTGTGGCACTAGCTTTTGGACTAACTTGCCGTATAGGGGATTGTTAGTGTAGTCAGTCCAGGGTTTGGTAGTAATGGTTGAATTATCCCAAAACGCGTAGGCAAAGCCCGCCGCAGGTCATCGCTTTTTGTTCTTGATTGCGGCAAAATACCACATCGAATGCACCATCTTGGCTACTCCCCCACCAACTCAGATGGACTGTATAACCCAAATACTGCCCTAACTGGTAAAATTCTTCAGGATTGATCCCAACTTCTGGCTGTTTTGCTAGCAACTGCCGCATTTGCCCGACTGTTTCGACAGCAGGGGAATTTTCCAACCATTGCCAAATCTGTAATGCTTGCTGCACCCGTTGATTAGGAACGCCCCTAATTCCTAAAAGTTCTGGTTGTTCTTTGTGCAGTTGATTTTGAATTTGTGCCAATGAGAGCTTGTTTAGTTGCCAATTTAACCAAGGAACTACTTTTGTTTGGACATCAGTACCGATATGCAGGGTGACATCATAGCGGAATTGAGTTAATTCATTTTGACTGTTAGCGCGTTTGGGCACAATTTCCACCCAAGTAATTTGCGGAAAACGTGTTTGCAGGGCAATGAAAAACCTCGGATCAATGACCAATTCTTCTTCGGCGGCGACACTCTGATGTACCTGCTGCTGCCATTGCTCAACAGTTCTATCTTCAGGAGATCGGGACAACTGTACGGCTGCATGGTATGGTTCGAGCAAAGGCAAGCTACGAACATCCCCCACGAATAGAGTTCCCTTTTGGCCAATTGTTGCGTTGGCGTAGCCCATCGTAGATATCGCTCCCTCAAGTACCTGCAATAAATACTCCACACTGGGGAAATACTGCACTACTGAGTTAATAACTACAGTATCGAATTCTCCTTTGGGGATACTTGTAAAGTTATCCGCCATTTGGTGTAGTAGCCGCACATTATCTAAACCTGACACCGTTTTACAAATTTGCTCAACGTGCGCTATTGCGGCGCTAGAATAATCACATCCCCAATACTCAAGGCAGTTGGGAGCAACGCGAGATAGCAGCAACCCTGTACCACAACCAATTTCTAATACTCGCTGCGGTGATAGAGATAGAATTCGATCTACTGTACTCTCAACCCACTCCTGCATTTCTTGAGCAGGAATTGCTTCTTTTGTGTAACTACTATTCCAACCACTGATATTGAATGTGGGATCATCTGTGGATACTTGAGGTTGACTGTATGCTTGTTCATACAGCATTTGCCAGTCAGTAACGTACTCACTCTGCCATTGAGCAACCTGTTGGGGTAATACTTTGTTTTTGAGTGCAGGAACTAAGTAAGCCGCTAACTGTTTATCACCAGTATTATCAATGGCGACGACGACACCTTCTTGTACTAAGGGATGTTGGCTTAAAACTGCTTCAATTTCACCCAGTTCGATACGGAAGCCACGCACCTTGACTTGATTATCGATGCGTCCCAGGTATTCAATGTTGCCATCTGGTAAATAACGCGCCAAGTCCCCAGTTTTGTAAAGTTGAGAATCTGGCTCATTGCTAAAGGGATTGTTGATAAATTTCTCTTGTGTCAATTGCAGACGGTTGAGATTAGCCTCTTGCTAACCCGACACCACCAATGTGCAATTCTCCTGGTACACCAATAGGCACTGGCTGTAAGTGCGAGTCTAAGATATAGATTTGTTTGTTGGCAATTGGACGACCAATAGTAACTTTCTCATCTTCAAGAGTACATTTCGCAACTGTGGCACAGACACTAGCTTCTGTTGGCCCGTAAGCATTAAAGAAGTTTCTCCCAATAGACCATTGTTTGATGAGTTCAGCAGCACAAGCTTCTCCGGCGACAATTATTGTTTGCAGTGCGGGAAGTTCTTCTTGTGGTAGAACTGCTAATGCTGATGGTGGTAGGGTGACATGGGTAATATCATAATCGCGTAATCGTTCAATTAATGGCGTACCCGGCATGAGAGAGTCTTTTGTTCCCAGGTAAAGAGTTGCCCCTGATGACCAACTCATCAAGATTTCTGAGATGCAAGCATCAAAACTGAAGGAGGCAAACTGGAGAACGCGACTATCAGAATCCACGCCAAAAGTCTGAATTTGAGCTTGAGCTAGGTTGCATAATCCGCTATGTTCAACCATCACCCCTTTCGGTTTACCTGTGGAACCGCTAGTGTAAATCACATTCGCTAGATTGAGAAGCCGTCACCCCATTAGAAAAGTTTTCTTGGCTATTTTGGGCAATTTTTGACCAGATTTCGTCTAAAAAGACTGTGTTGGCTTGATTTTTTGGTAGTTTATCAGAAAGGTGCTGTTGGGTTAGCAGTACCCAAACTTGAGCATCTTCTAGCATAAAGCTCAGACGCTCAGTAGGATATTCCGGGTCAAGGGGCACGTAAGCACCACCCGCCTTGAGAATTGCCAAAAGCCCGATCGCCATTAATAGCGATCGCTCCACACACAACCCAACTAGTACATCTGCTCCCACACCCACAGACCGTAAGTATTGCGCCAACTGGTTAGCACGACAATTCAACTCGTGGTAGGTGAATTGTTGATTTTCAAATACCACCGCCACGGCATCAGGTGTCCGCTCTACTTGTGACTCAAATAACTGATGAATACACTGATTCTGCGGATAGTCTACTTGAGTATCATTCCACTCCACTAATAATTGATGACGTTCCTGTTCAATGAGCAATGGCAGTAATGACACTGGCTGGTGTGGATTATCAACAATTGCCGCAAGCAAAGTCTTGAAATGTTGCATCATGCGGGTAATTGTTGCCGCATCAAATAAATCCCGGTTGTAAGAGCAAAAGCCCCCAAGCCCTTCTGGTGCATCCCATAAGTAAACTTCTAAGTCAAGCCGAACTGAATCAAGTCCCGAAGGCATC
Source organism: Nostoc cf. commune SO-36 (assembly GCF_023734775.1). Classification (NCBI taxonomy): domain Bacteria; kingdom Bacillati; phylum Cyanobacteriota; class Cyanophyceae; order Nostocales; family Nostocaceae; genus Nostoc; species Nostoc commune. The sequence goes on from NZ_AP025732.1 coordinate 6,130,089, forward strand.
CCTTCAACTTTGACATCAGGCAGATCCCACGGTGAGGTGGGAGCATTTTGGAGGGCAAACACCACCTGCGTTAACGGGTTGCGATCGAGGTTTCGCTCAAGTTGCAACTCTTCCACTAACATCTCAAAGGGTAAATCCTGATGATCGTAGGCATTTTGGGTAACTTGTCGCACCTGCGCTAGTAATCCTTCAAAGGTCGGTTCTTGAGATAAATCAAATCTCAGTGCCAGACTATTGACAAAAAAGCCAATTAACCCTTCTATCTCTGTGCGGTTGCGATTTGCGATCGGTGAACCTACGACCAAATCTGTTTGTCCACTGTAGCGAGACATTAAAACGACAAAACCAGCCAGCAGCGTCATAAACAGCGTGCTTCTAGACTCTTGAGATAGCTTTTTCAACTGCTGCGTTAGCAAGGCATCTAGTTGAAGTTGCTCTGTACCGCCTCGAAAAGTCTGTATGGCTGGGCGGGGGCGGTCTGTGGGTAATTCTAATAAAGGTGGCGCTCCCGTTAAATGTTGCTTCCAGTAGTTTAACTGACGCTCTAATACCTGATTCGTGAACCATTGGCGCTGCCATACAGCGAAGTCGGCATACTGGATGGGTAACTTTGGTAACTCAACAGAACTACCCGTTGAAAAGGCTCGGTAATAGGCTGACAGTTCACCGATCAAAATACCCATCGACCAACCATCAGCAGCAATATGGTGGATTGCGAATAGCAATATATGCTCATCAGTTGCAACTTGCCACATCTTGACTCGCAGCACAGGGCCATTAGCTAAATCGAATGGTTTGCAGGCTTCTGCTGTTGCTAGATGCTCCACTTGTTTCCAAGGGTCTGGTAAATTCTGGAGATCGACCACTGGTAACGCGATCGTCATATTGGGATCTATTACCTGTACTGGCTGATTATTTTTGATCTCAAAATGAGTCCGTAGAACTTCATGGCGCTGTACTATCTCTGCAAAGGCTTGTTCTAAAGCTTTGACATTCAAATTCCCTATTAAACGCAAGGTGAAATCTATTGTGTACGCACTGCTTTCACCTTCCAACTGATTCACAAACCACAAAACGCTCTTGCGCCCAAGATAGCGGTATGTCTGCGTTTTTAGAAAGCGGGTGCGATGCCTGCGGCGGGCGTAGCGATCGCAGGAACGGCCAACCTTAAACCAGTTTCCAGTTCACCTAAAATCGCCTCACTAACTGGGCAACTGTTGGTGACTCAAAGATATAGCGTAATGGTAACGAAGTTCCAAAAGCTTCTTGCAATCGAGAAATTACCTGAGTAGCTATCAGGGAATGTCCTCCAATTTCAAAGAAATTATCGTGAATACCTACCTTTTCTACTTGCAGTGCTTTTTGCCAAATACCAGCAATGATTTTTTCTGCTTCTGTATTTGGCATGACATAATCAGCTTCATTTAGAAGAGTTAGCTCATGTGTTGGCAGCGCACGGTGGTCTATCTTGCCATTTGGTGTTAAAGGCAGGTTCTCTAGCAGCACAAAGCTGGAAGGGATCATGTAGCTGGGCAAGAGTTTCTTAAGATTAGCTCTTAAAGATTGAGCTAAATTATCGGAGTGATTATTTTTTACATTGCAATTTTCTTGTTGCGGTACAACATAAGCTACCAAGCGTTTGTTATTCAGTTGGTCTTCCCGTGCAACGACTACTGCTTCCCGGACTTCAGGTAGCTGAGATATTGCAGCTTCAATTTCTCCCAACTCAATGCGGAAGCCACGAATTTTTATCTGATTGTCGATCCGACCGAGAAATTCAATATTTCCATCACTTAAGTAGCGTGCTAAATCTCCAGTTTTATAGAGACGGGAATGTGGTTCATCGGTAAAAGGATTAGGAATGAATTTCTCTTGTGTTAACTCGCTTCGGTTAAGATAACCTTGCGCTAAGGAAGCACCACCAATATGCAATTCTCCTGGCACACCAACGGGAACTGGTTGCAAATACTCATCTAAAATGTAGATTTGCGTATTGGCAATGGGACGACCAATAGATGGCGAGATATTATCAACGACTCCATCACAAACTACTATCCCTGAAGTTGTAACAACAGTATTTTCAGTTGGGCCATAATTATTCACAACCTGGAAAGGAAGTAAATTTGATGGATATCGATGAAGTTTATCTCCCCCAGTTAGCAGAGTTCGCAAAGCTGTATTTTCTCTCCATTCCAGAGATAATAATTGCTCTGCTATTGGCGTTGGCAGAAAACTGATGGTAATATTTTGGCTTTGCAACCAATCTTGCAAATCGACTGGTGATGCAATGATTCCAGGTTTAACTAAATAAATACTTGCCCCTGCGGTGAGGTAAGGCCACAATTCCCAGACAGCAGCATCAAATGCTGTGGAAGCTACCTGAGTGGCTTTATCTAAAGCCGTGATTTCAAAAGCTTTGTTGTGCCAAAATACGAGATTTAGCAGTGCATCATGGGTAACTAATACTCCCTTCGGTTGTCCTGTCGAACCAGAAGTATAAATCACATAAGCTAAGTTAAGAGCTTTGTTAGCAGTAATCAGATTCTCTTGGCTGGAGAGAGAAATAACTTGAGCATCAGTATCTAAACATACAATCAACCCTAGATTTGGGGGTAGTTTTTCAACGAGTTGCTGCTGAGTTAGCAGTACTGAAACTTGAGCATCTTGAAAAATAAAGTGCAAACGTTCAGTTGGATATTCTGGGTCAAGTGGCACATAAGCACCACCAGCTTTGAGAATGCCCAACAGTCCTACAACCATTTCTAAAGAACGCTCGACACAAATACCTACTAACTCATCGGCTCCTACACCCAAAGCTCGCAAGTAGTGTGCCAACTGATTCGCACGACTATTTAACTGGGCATAAGTAAGTTGTTTTTCTTCAAATACAACTGCTACAGCATCCGGTGTATGCTCTACCTGTTCTTCAAACAACTGATGGATACATTTATCTTGGGGATAATCTGCTTGAGTATCATTCCAGTCAATTAATAACTGTTGCTGCTCAACTGCTGTCAGCATTGGCAATTGAGAAATTCGCTCTTGGGGATTTGCCACAATTGCTTCCAGCAATGTCACAAAATGATCCGCCATCCGCTCAATAGTGCTGCTATCAAACAAGTCGGTATTGTACTCCAACACTCCCGCAAATCCAGTCGCAGTGTTGCCGATCGCCAAGGTAAGATCAAACTTGGCAGTGACATTTTCTGTTGGTAAATCACTTATAGTTAGCCCAGTCAGTTCTACTTGAGACACAGGCGCATTCTGAAACACAAACGCTACCTGAAATAGTGGTGTATGGCTTAAGTTGCGTTCTGGCTGTAATGCTTCCACCAGCATTTCAAAGGGCAAGTCTTGATGAGCATAAGCGGACAATGCCATTTCCCGAACACGAGTGAGTAATTCGCTAAAGCTAGGATTGCCTGATAAATCAGTCCGCATCACTAAGGTGTTGACAAAAAAGCCAATTAACCCTTCTATTTCACTACGATTCCGGTTAGCAATTGGTGTTCCCACCAAAATATCCGATTGTCCTGTGTAGCGGTAAAGTAATGTATCAAACGCTGCCAACAGCGTCATAAACAAAGTCATGCCTTGTTGCTGACTAAGTTGTGTCAGTTTACCAGTTAGTTCCTCAGAAAGTGCAAACTCTTGATATACGCCAGCGAAGGTTTGCACAGCAGGTCTGGGTCGGTCTGTGGGCAGCGACAATAAAGCTGGTGCATCTTTGAGTTGTTGTTGCCAATAACTCAGTTGACTTTGCAGCACATCCCCTTGCAACCACTGTCTTTGCCAAATTGCAAAATCTGCGTACTGAATTGGTAATGGCGCTAATGGTGACGTTTGACCTTGAGAATAGGCATTGTATAGGGCTGCTAGTTCCTGAACAAACACACCCATTGACCACTCATCACTAACAATGTGATGCATACACACTAATAGTAAGTGTTCTGTCTCATTAAGCACTACTAATGTTGCTCTGAGTGGAGATGTAC